>CANQMD010000086.1 GCA_947624885.1 uncultured Clostridia bacterium | reverse complement strand
CTTGACGGCGTATGCGTGGGCGTTGTAGGCACCCGCCATCCCACAAGATACGGCAGCAAAGTCGCGGAGGAGTTCGCCAAGGAGTTTGCGCTTGCGGGGGTCACGGTAGTTTCCGGCTTTGCCCGCGGCATAGACAGTCTGGCGCACAGGGCGTGCATTGAGCAGGGCGCGCCCACCGTAGCGGTGTGGGGCAGCGGGCTTGATGTGTGCTATCCCGCGGAGCATCGCGGACTTGCGGACAGCATAATCGCAAACGGCGGTCTGCTTGTCAGCGAGTATCCTCTCGGCTCCAAGCCTTTGCAATATCATTTTCCGGAGCGCAACCGCATCATCAGCGGGCTGAGCGACGGCGTATTGCTTGCAGAGGCAGCCGCAAAAAGCGGGTCGCTCATCACAATGAGGTTGGCGATCGAGCAGGGCAGGGACATCTTTGTCGTACCCGGCAACATTTACGCCGCGGAGTGCGAGGGCAACAATCATCTGCTTATGGAAATGCCGCACGCGCTTGTCATAAGCCCCGAAAACGTGCTTGACGCGTTGCATGTTGCTCGCGAAGTCGTCGAAAAGCAAACCGTTGAACTCAGCATTGTGGAAAACATGATCGTTGAGGAGTTGAAAAACGGCGAAAAGCACTTTGAGGAATTGCTTGCCGCGACGGATCTGACCGTGGGCGAGCTTACAAACGCGCTGTTCAATCTTGAAATGAACGGCATTGTCGACAACATCGGCGGCAATTATTACGATCTGGCATGACCGCTCTTTTGACGAGCGGATCTTTTATAGGAGAGGAAATGAAAAAACTTATCATTGTTGAGTCACCTCACAAGGCAAAGACGATCCAAAAGTATCTTGGCAATGAAGCGGCTGTGATGGCGTCCAAGGGACACGTGTGCGATCTGCCGCAGCGCTCGCTGGGCATTGATATCGAGCACGGATTCAAGCCTCAATATATTGTCACTCCCGACAAGAAGGAAACCATCGAACAGCTGTCAAAGGCAGTTCAAAAGTACGACGTCGTGTATCTTGCGACCGACCCCGACCGCGAAGGCGAGGCGATCAGTTGGCACCTCAAGACGCAACTTGGCGTGCAAGGCGACAAAGTGCGCATCGAGTTCAACGAGATATCCCCAAAGGCAGTCCGCGCCGCCATGGAAAACCCTCGCGAGATCGACATGAAACTTGTCGATTCTCAGCAAGCCAGGCGCGTGCTTGACAGGCTTGTGGGTTACAAAATATCTCCCATACTCTCGCGCAAGTTACGTCCGGGGCTTTCGGCGGGGCGCGTACAGTCCGCGGCGCTCAAGATGATCGTGGACAGAGAGAAAGAGATCAGGCAGTTCACGCCCGAAGAGTATTGGAGCATCAACGCCCTTTTGCTCAAGATAGGCGCAAAAAAGCTGAAGTCCAACATCATCAGCGCGTCGCTTGTGGAGTCAAACGGCAAAAAGATCAAAGTCAAAAACGAGAGCGAGGCGGGCGCAATAACCTCCTTTATGCGCACCGCGAATTACAGAGTCGACGACATCAAAAAGAGCGTCGCGTCCTCCAAACCGCAACCGCCTTTCACCACATCCACCATGCAGCAGGAGGCGAGTCACAAGCTGGGCATGACGGCTGAGCGCACAAGCCGCGTTGCGCAGGCGCTGTATGAGGGCGTAAATATCGATGGCGAGGGGCAGCACGCCCTCATCACCTACATCAGGACGGACAGCGTGAGGGTTTCGCCCGATTTCCAACGTATCGCGCTCGCTTTCATTGCCGCCAACTACGGCAAGGAGTACGCGCCCAAATTCCCCAATATTTACAAGTCGGGAGCAAATGCTCAGGACGCGCACGAGGCGATACGTCCCATAGATCTGCGTCGCACTCCACAGTCGCTTGAGGGCAAGATGGACAAGGACGCGTTCAAACTTTACAAACTCATTTACGACCGTTTTCTCGCCTCGCAAATGACCCCCGCGCAGTACAACACCATGAAAGTGCACATTCTCGCCACAGACGGCAACGACAGTCTGGGATTTTTGGTGAGGGGCAGAAGCGTGAAGTTCAAAGGTTTCACCGTCGTGTATTCCGTCACGGAGGAAAAGGACGACGACGACAAGGAGATGGACACCATGCCCGACCTCGTTCAGGACGAGATCCTCAAGCTGGACGACATCAAGGCGGAGCAAAAGTTCACAAAACCGCCGGCGAGGTACAACGACGCGACATTGGTCAAGGAACTTGAGGAAAACGGCATAGGCCGTCCCTCGACCTACGCGTCCATAATATCCGTGCTTGCAAAGCGGCAGTACACCGAAAAGCAGCAAAAATCCATCTGTCCCACGCAGCTTGGCGAATCCGTCTGCGAATATATGGAAAACAACTTCCCCGACATAATGAATCTCAGCTTCACGGCGAGGCTTGAGGGCGCTTTGGACAAGGTCGCGGAAGGGGATCTTGAGTGGAAGGATCTGATCGGCTCATTCTATCCGCGCCTCAACAGGTTTATCGAACGCGCCGCGAAGCAGGTCGGCGGCAGCCGCATGCCCGATGAGGAGAGCGACGTGATCTGCGACAAATGCGGCGCAAAGATGGTCGTGCGCCACGGCAAGTACGGTCCATTCCTCGCATGCCCCAACTATCCGCGCTGCAAAAATATCAAGCGCATTGACGAAAGCGTGGGCAAATGTCCCAAGTGCGGAGGCAATGTGTGCAAAAGGGTATCCAAAACAGGCAAGACGTTTTACGGTTGCTCAAACTATCCCAAGTGCGATTTCATCAGCTGGGACATTCCCGCGCCGTATCTCTGTCCCGATTGCGGCAGCACAATGAAAGTGATCAAGCGCGACGACAAAACCTATTATCGTTGCACCAACCACGACTGCAAGCACAGAGAACTTGTGACGACGGACGCAAAAAAATGAAGCGAGAGGTTAAGATCATAGGCGGCGGACTTGCCGGCTCGGAGTGCGCTTTGCAACTGCTTGAGAGGGGCTACTCCGTAAAAATGTACGAGATGCGCCCGACAAAGACCACCGGAGCGCATTCCACGGAACATCTGGCGGAACTGGTGTGTTCAAACTCCCTCAAATCCGAGGAGGAAACCACCGCGTCGGGGATACTCAAGCATGAACTTGACCTGCTCGGTTGCAGGCTGCTTGACATCGCGCGGAAATGCAGAGTCCCTTCGGGCAGCGCGTTGTCGGTCGACAGAGCGGCGTTTTCGGTGCAAGTGGAAGCGGCGCTCGCCTCCTACGCAAACTTTGAACTTGTACGAGAAGAGGTCGTTGGGATAGACGATAGTCCCACGGTGATAGCGACGGGTCCGCTCACGTCGCCCGCAATGGCGGAGGCGGTAGGCAGAATTACTGGCAAGGACAGGCTGTTCTTTTATGACGCGATCGCGCCCATAGTCAGCGCGGACAGCGTGGATATGAGCAAGGCCTATTTTGCGGGGCGATACGGCAAAGGCGGCGACGACTATCTCAATCTCCCCATGCAGAGGGCGGAATACGAGGCGTTTTTCGACGCGCTTGTAAGCGCAAAAACGGTCGTGCTTCATGATTTTGAACGCGGCGAACTCTTCGAGGGTTGTATGCCCATCGAGGAGATGGCAAAGCGGGGTAACGACGCAATACGTTTCGGCCCTCTCAAGCCGATAGGTTTGAGGGATCCGCGCACGGGCGCGGGCGCTTACGCCGTCGTACAGTTGCGCAGGGAAAACACCGCGGGCGACTGTTTCAATATGGTGGGATTTCAAACAAATCTCACCTTTGGCGAGCAAAAGCGGGTGTTCAGCATGATCCCCGCATTGCATGACGCGGAGTTTTTGAGATTCGGCGTTATGCACCGCAACACCTACGTCAATGCTCCCGGAGTGTTGAGCGAGGGATTCAGAGTGAAAAAAAGCGCCTCCCCTTTGTACATCGCGGGGCAACTCAGCGGCGTTGAAGGGTATGTGGAAAGCATAATGAGCGGCCTTGTCGCGGCGATGGCTATGCACGCGGAACTCAACGGCGCGACGCTCCCGCCATTTCCCGCAACGACCATCGTAGGCGCGCTGTCGCGTTACATATCGGCTTGCGCACAGGATTTCAAGCCCATGAACGCAAATCTCGGCGTTCTGCCCACCGTGAGCGGCATACGCGACAAAAAAGCCCGCAAGCAGGCTTATCACGACAGGGCGATAGAAGCCTTGACGCAGTGGAAAGACTCTTTGAATTGAAAAATAGGCAAGATATTTGTCTTAAAATATAAAGTAGAAATGTGCCCCACGCGGGCAACAATCAAAGCGAGGTAAATATGGAATTTCGTGGCACAACAATCTGCGCGGTCAAGCGCGGAGGCATGACGGCGATCGCAGGCGACGGACAGGTCACAATGGGCGAAAGCGTGATCATGAAGGGCAACGCAGTCAAAGTCAAGCGCATTTACGGCGACAAAGTTGTCATAGGATTTGCCGGCTCCGTGTCCGACGCGTTTGCGCTTTCCGAAAAATTTGAGGCGATGCTGCAAAAGTACAGCGGCAACCTCATGAGAGCGGCGGTCGAACTTGCCGAACTCTGGCGTATGGATAAGGGAGGGCGCAAACTCGAAGCGCTCATGATCGCCGCCGATCAGACCTCTATGTTCGTCATATCCGGCACGGGTGAAGTCATTGAGCCGGAAAACGGCATATGCGCGATAGGAAGCGGCGGAAACTACGCGCTTGCCGCCGCAAGAGCGCTCGCCGCCGCGACCGATTTGGACGCAAAGGAGATCGCCGTCCGCGCGTTGAAGATCGCAAGCGAGATATGCATATACACAAACGACCACATCACTGTGGAAACCGTCTGAGAGGTGGATCATGGAAAACATTTTGACTCCAAAACAAATCGTAGCCGAACTTGACAGATACATCATAGGTCAGCACGAAGCAAAAGTCGCCGTTGCAATAGCGCTCAGAAACCGCTATCGCCGCAGTAAACTCTCCGAGGATATGAGGGAGGAGATCACCCCCAAAAACATCATCATGAAAGGCCCCACGGGCGTTGGCAAAACGGAGATCGCCCGTCGTTTGGCAAAGGTAGTGCGCGCGCCGTTCGTCAAAGTTGAAGCGACAAAGTTCACCGAGGTGGGCTATGTCGGCAGGGACGTCGAAAGCATAATTCGCGACCTTGTTGAAGTCGCCATTCGCCTCGTCAAAGACGAAAAGTTCAAAGAGGTGCGCCCCAAAGCCACCGAGATCGCCGAAAACAAACTTGTTGAGATATTGCTTCCCGTGCGCAAAAACGGCAGCGGCACCGAGGACAAGAGCGACGAAGTGCTCAAAGAGGAGTTGCGCAGCGAGCTCAGAGCGGGGCATCTGGACAGTCTTACGGTGGAAATGGAGATCCGCCAACAGCCCAAGCCAATGCAGATCCAACTCGGCGGCAATCCGGGCGATTCCATCAATCTGGGCAACATTTTCGGGCAGATGATGGGCGGCATGCCAAAACAACCCGTCAAGAGGCGCAAGATCACCGTCAAACAGGCTATGGAAAACATCATTGCGTCCGAGTCCGAACGCATGGTGGATCAGGATTCCATCGTGCAGGAGGCGCTGGTCAGGGCGGAGCAGGACGGCGTTGTGTTCCTTGACGAGATCGACAAGATCGCGGCAAACAACACGGGCATGCACGAGGGGCACGACGTTTCGCGCGAGGGCGTGCAACGCGACATTCTCCCTATCGTCGAGGGTAGCACCGTACAGACAAAATACGGCGCTATCCGCACGGATTTCATACTGTTTATTGCGGCGGGCGCATTCCACATGGCGCGTATGGAGGATCTTATTCCCGAACTTCAGGGTCGTTTCCCAATTCGCGTCGAGTTGGACAACCTCACCAAGGACGACTTTGTCAAGATCCTCACGGAGCCTGACAACGCCGTGCTCAAGCAGTACAAGGAGTTGCTCAAAGTCGACGGAGTGACGCTCGATTTCACGCCTGACGCGATAGAGGAGATCGCGCAGATTTCATTTGAACAGAACGAAACCAGCGAAAATCTCGGCGCACGCAGATTGCACGCCGTCATAGAGGCGCTGCTCAAAGACGTGCTTTACGAAGCGGACGACAACGTGACAAATTTCATCGTCATCGACAAGGATTATGTTGTGGAGCACCTCTCCTCCACGCTCAAAGAAAGCAATCTGCGCAAGTATATCATCTGACAATCCTATGCCGCCCCACAGCCTCTTTGCGCACTGCTGGAGGGTGAGGCGGCAACAAAAACAGATCGCAAGCGGCGATTTTCGTCGCAAGCCAAAGCGAGGACAATTATGATCAACATCCCCAAGGGCACAAAGGATATGTTGCCCGACGAAGCGTACAAGTGGCATTATGTCGAAAACGCGGCGAGGCAAGTCGCCGCTCAGTTCGGAT
>CANQMD010000085.1 GCA_947624885.1 uncultured Clostridia bacterium | reverse complement strand
TTATTATAACAGTTGGACTTTGCATATGAACCTTTTATTTTACTCAAGGTGTTGCACTTAAAAGTATAATTCACCCCCACAACAAACGCGGCCCGAAGACGTGTCTTCGGACCGCGCGATCTGCCTTTTGCCCGCGTTTCCGTCAGGTCAACTTGACAACGGAATAGGTTGCGGAATATGTCGGCATCGTCCCCATGCCTTCGGGGTTGCGACGAGTGGTGATCGTGACTTCAAACACTCCTTCGTCGGTTTCGATGAGGATCACCGTCACGCACTGCGGCTGGTTGTACTCTGACGTGCCCGTCTTGGAGGATTGCTTGCTCCAGGAGCGTATGGTAAGCGGTTTGGTCGCGTCAAATCTGGAGTTGACATAAGCGAAGTAGTCGATCGAGGTCACCTCGAGAGTGTCGATGTCAAACGTGAACGTCATGTCCGCCGAAGAATTGCTTTCCGCAGAAGTGTACGGAGCCTGCACCATTGTCCACTGAGCAAGTTTTGCCTCGATGGATGGGGTTTCGCCCGCGATGTACTTCACGTTGAACGTGACGCACTCGTCGCTGTAATACCACCAGCGGAATGTGATGTCGCCGCTGTCGCCCACAACAACGTCGGTGATCCCCTTGTCCACGTAAATGTAACCGCCGCTTGCCGAAGTGTTGGAATGATAAGCGAACGACAGCACGTCGGTGATCTTGCCCTCGTTGATGAAGCATGAGAGTTTGTAGAAGCGATCCTGCGTGTACAGATCCGTCGCTATGCCAAGCAGAATGAGTTCGCATGAGTCTGCGCCCGTGATCCTGATGTCGTAATAGTAGGCGTTTGTACTGCCGACCGCAAAGCGAAGATCTCCCGCGGAAGTTATGTTGGTCGTGGTGTCCGTAGAGTCGTCAAACTTTGCCGTGAATGTGATGTCGTTGAAGTAATCGTTCGGCTCCACCGTGAATTTGAGTTCGATGTTGTGGCTGTCCGCTGTGAATTTAAGCGTAAGCCCCGCTTTGAACATCAACGCGCCGTCAAAAGTCTGAGTTTTTGATGATGTTATGCCTTCAAACTTCTTTTGATATTCATTTCCGTTTCTGACATAAACGTCAACGCCGGAAGATGAGTTTGCGTCATGGTCGACGTACACACCGTATATGCGCGAGCCGTTGTCGTCCCTGAGAATTATCGTGCCGCCGTCAAACAGATAGATCGCTTTATGCTCAAAGTCGATGTAGGACACTCCGCCCATTCTGTCGTTCTTGGACTTCTGGAGCCCCGCGGTGTTGGTGAGCACCGTGCCCACATTTTCGTTGGCGAGCAGCTGGTTGAGCGCGGCGATGTCCTTGACGTAAACTTTCATGTTGATGGGATAGGAGCCGAGCGCCTGATCCACCGTCGCCAAAAACGCCATGTTGCTTGCCGTGAGCGCGCCGAGATCCTCGCATTCGGTCAGATCGAACTCCGTCATAGTGCTCGACTCGTGCGAGAATGCGTACTGCCCTATGCTTTTGATGTTGCCGAGTTTGACGCTGCTCAGTTCGCAACTTCTGAAAGCGCCGTCGCCTATGATCTCAACAAGCGGCAACTCTATCTTCGAAAGCGGGAAGCAATCCGCAAACGCGTATATGCCGATCTCGACCACGTTGGGCGCGATCACTTCGGCAAGATCTTCGCAATACTCAAACGCCTGCTGCCCCACCTTGGTCACGTTGTTGAGATCTATGGAGCGGAGGGCGCTGTTCATAAACGCTTTGGCGCCGATCTCGGTGATGTTGTCGTCTATCCTGAGAGATGTGCTGTGCCCGATATAGCGTTGCAGAGTGGTGCCTTTGACGATGTATTCGCCCGTGAACGGCTGCACTTTGCTGTGCTCGCTGTCAAGGCTGAGATAGATGTAGTTTTGCGTGCCATATGCGGAAAACTCAACCACCGTGCTCGTCAGATAGGTGCAAAGTCCGCTTGACACAACGCCGTATTTGTCCATATACAGCCCCTGTCCGAAGCCGTCCGTGACAAGCAGGTCGCCGTCCGCGCCGTAAAACACGCCCTTGTTGGCGGCATTATACTTGATGTACACCGTGATCCCGTCCATACGGAATATCCAGAATGTGAATGTGCCGATCTCGCTGTCCGGGTCGGACGGAGTGTAGCGCAGGAACTTTTCGCCGAGAGCGGGGACGGTCGCATAAGTGCCGCGCTCCACTTCCTCGTCGTTTTCGTCATACACGATGAGTTGGCCTCTGCCGTTCATATATATGTAACCGTTGCCCGGAACGTTGTCCAAAACCTCGGCATACACGCCGTTGAAATCGTCGCGCATCGCAACCTTGCCGTCCTCGACCACGTCGTAGACCACCCTTTCGATGATCCTTCCGTCTTCGTCGCGATCGACAATGCATATGCTCTCGCCAAGTTCGTCGACGATCTCAGGATAAGCGGAGTTGGCAAAATCTCTGTCCTCAACTTCGACAAAGTACAGTTCCTTTTGCGATTTCACGCCGTTTGCGTCCGTAAATTCGGCAAGATGATAGCCGTCGCCGGACACGCTGCCGCCGCCCTCGATCTCAAACTCGCCCCAGCCGTAGCTTCTTGCAAGATATTTGCCTGCATGCCACTTTGTGCCGCCCTCGATGTTGAAATCATCGGTGGTGACGGCGATCGTGTAGAATATATCCGGAATATCGTCCTGCGAATCGTAGCACACGCCTATACTGTACTCGACGTAATTCACGCCGCCCCAGGTGAAGGTCTTGCCCGTCGCCGCATACTCTGCGTAAATGGACATGCCGGACGAGGAGTTCACCATGATGCCCTGCCCGTAGCCAAGCAGAATGAAGTAACGCGTGAAGATCTCAAGCCCGGTTGCCAATTCGGATTCAAGATAATAGCGGTTTGCCTCATCGCCTCCGACTTTGAAATCCTTTATCGTTTTTGCGTCCTCATCAAATGTGACGGTGATGTATTTGTCATAACTCACGCCGTCCTGCACGACTCTCAGCACAAGCACATCCTCCGTCAAATAGTTGAACGTGGTCGTGGTCATTGTTTTGCCGCCGACGGTCAGGCTGACGGAGCCGTTGTCGCCAAACGCGAGCACACTGCCGTCCGTCGCCGTCACAGAATATGCGTCGGTCACAAATTCGCACTCGCCGTTCTTTTCATCGGTGATCCTGTACTTGAAGTTGAAGTACGGCTTCATCAACTCGGTTATTTCCTCGCCCTGCGCGTTAAGGAACGCCAATGTATCCTCCACGCTGTCCGGGTCGATGTCAAATGTGTATATTCCGTCCGAAACCGTCGCGGTGCCTTCAAGAATATAATACCAGATATGCAATTCTATCTCCAAGCCTATGTACGCTTTGAAAGAGCCGTTGCCGTTGGGGATCGTGGCTATCGCGCATTCGTTCACAACGTCGGTGATCATGTGGAAGTTGGGCAGATACTCAAAAGTCCTGTTGTCGTCCTCATCAAATTCCACCCTGTAGACCTGCGCGGTCGTGTTGCCGTCATCGTCGGGGATCTGGAATGTCAAGAACGAAACTTTCCAGCCCGGATCATAGCTGTATTCCACTTCTTCGGGTCCGTTGGCTCCCGCATAGGTCGCATAACCGAATTCGTCGATAGTCAAATTTTGGGTGATTTCAAGTTTTTGTTTGTACAACTGCGGCGATATGTCCCCGTCGTCGTTGTAACGGAACATGAAGGTCACGTCCTGAGTTTTGCCGTGATACTCGTAAGTTGATGTGTAGACAAACGTGTCGGCAAATTCGTCGGATTTTTGTATCGTGCCCCAATCCACCTCGGTCAGCACCGTCATACCGGTCAGCGCACCGACGTATGCGGAGTAAACAGTCACCATCGCGCCGTCGCTTTTGCCGTACTTGTACACAAACACGCCGAGAGTCCCGTCATAGCTTTCATAGCCGTTGCCGCCATAAAAATCGCCGAGATCCGAATCGGATGAGAACACCTCCATCGCAAACTCGCCTTCGACAAGCACAAAGTAATCGCGGCTGTTTGCTTGCGAGTCCTCCACGCACACGGTTATGTCCTTGCCGCCGCTTGAAAAACTCACCCAATATATCCTGCCGATGCCATAAAAATCCTCATCGTAGGAACTTTCCTCATACCAGGCATACTCGATCTCGTAAGTGTACTCGATCTCTTCTCCGAGATACGTCCCCTTGCCGAAGCCGTCCAGCGTAAGCTGAATGCCGCCTGCATCGTCCTTTTGCTGTTTGTCCTCGATGTTGGCGTAATAATTGCCGGAAAGCTGATCTCTCATCACGACGCTGCCGTCAAGCAAGCGTCCGCCCACGACTTTGCCCGCGTCCTCGTCGCTCAGACGAAGCGCCAGATCCTCATCCTCAAACGCCACCTCATACAGAGATTGACTCTCGTTCCAAGCATATGTTCCAAAATCGTCCTCGATCTCATATCTGGGATCGAAACTGCGCGTCACTGTGCCAAAACCGTCAAACTTCAAAATGTAATAGGTGGACGTGCCCGCGCTTGTGAAGCGATACACATAGTTGTGCGCAACAAGTTCGTCGGACTTTTGGAAAGCAAGATCTCCGCCGTCCGTCAACAGCTTGAACACAAACTTGACGTCGCCGCCAACCTCCTCAAACGCATAAAAACCTGTCTGCGGATCAAAGGTGTAGGTGCCTTCCACGTCCGCCGCGCCCTGCTTGTGCAGGATCGCCTTGCCCACGCCGTCCGTCACGAGTTCGAGGCGTTCGGCGCTGTCGCTCACGTTGGCGTACGTCTTTTCAACCGCGTCCTTAAAATAGTAGAAACCGTTGTCAAGCAAAACGCCGCTGAGCGTGAACGAGTCGGATATCTTCACCGAGAACAGCTTGCCCTCGTAGGTGCCTTCAAACATGGTTTCGCGGTCGTCTTGTTGATCCTCAAGTTCGTACCTTTCAAGGTACACCTTGCCCTCCTCCGTCTTTGAAACGTAGAGTATATCGCTGCCTCCAAGCAGGTCGGTCAGCCCCATCTCCCACACGGCGTAGAGAGTAAATTCGCCCGTCTTGTTGAGAACTTCGCCGCCAAAGTATTCCGCGTCGCCGCCCTCCTCGGTCGACCAGCCCACAAAATGACGACAGCTGAACTCGCCGAGTTGGTCAACGTCGTACAAGTGAAGCCCGTATTTGCCAGTCTGCACGAGGTCGTCGCCTATGCCCGTCTTGTAGGTCACCGCAAGCGAGCCTATCATGTATTTGATCTCCGCCTCAAAATCCTTGCCCTCGGACTCGATGTTGACGGTGTAGCTGTTGTGTTCAAGCGTGTAGCCCTCCACCGCGTCAAATTCCGCCGCCGAAAGCGTCACGGAGTTGGTGGAAAGTTTGGGCACTCTGCCCGTCTTGTCATGCGAAGCGTCCGCGACAAAAGTGCCGTCGGGTTGCTCAAATGTCGCTTTGAAGGTGTACTTGACGTACCAAAGCGCCCAATACGTCATGCTGCTTTGCGGAAACTTTGAAACGTCCGCCGCCTCGCCCTCAAACGACGGGTTCGCATACCAACCGCCAAAATAGTAGCGTTCGGTGTCCGCAAGCGCGGGCGCTTGCATGTCCTCGCCCGTCTTGCCCTGTCGGACAACGTTTTCGCCCTCGTCGGACAGATTGAATGTGACCGTCACGTTTTGGTCGGAAGGCTTGGGGTCGCTGTTTTTGTCGGGATCGCATGCGACAAGCATGCACAGCGCAAGCACAAGCGTCAATATCAATATGAATGTTCTCTTTTTCATATCTCACCTACATAGCGCACTTCGTTTTCTGCCCGAAAGTATATCTGCAATATATCCGCGGGCGTGCGCACGTCTACTAAAATAATTATAGAAATACTACCACACAATTCCGTTTTTGTCAAATTATATGAGCCTTCGATCTTACAACGCGCCTTTTTTAATATTTTTAACGCGTTCCGCACTGTTCTTGGAACATTTTTCAGGAAAATTTTGCAAAAACCGCATTCACCGTTGACAAAACACGATTTGTATACTAAAATAATGCAAAGAGCGACAAAAAGGAGTATATTATGCTACACAACTGTTTCCCTCAAAGACTGAAGCAGCTGAGGCAGGACAAACACCTGCTGCAGCAGGATTTGGCAAAACTTCTCAAAGTTTCAAAATCCACGGTTTCAGGCTGGGAAGTCGGTCGCAACCAGCCCGATTATGACATTCTCATCGAATTGAGCATATTCTTTGAAGTGTCGGTGGATTATTTGATAGGTCGCCGCAACTACTGATCCCCCCAAAAGGGGTGTACGGGCGAATAGCTTTGTCAGAGCCATCCGACTTGCCGTCATGTACAAAAAGTACATTGGGCGGCGCGTCGGATGGCTCTTCCTCGCTCTTCATCCCGTACACCCCTTTTGGCTCGGTTATCCCTTTTATTTCCTCATCATATCCTTCCGCCTT
>CANQMD010000084.1 GCA_947624885.1 uncultured Clostridia bacterium | reverse complement strand
CCGGAAACTGGGTGACGCTTACGACCTGGCGGCGGTGCATGAGGCGTTGGCGCAAAATGCGCGAACAGGTCATTGTGGATTTTTCCACGCTCAACCAGCAATCGGTCTACAGGATACTTGACTTTTTGAGCGGCGCGATCTATGCGCTCGGCGGAAGCGTACAGCAACTCAGGGACAACATGTTTCTGTTTGTGCCCGCGGGGGTAGCCATCAACGTCCCGCCGCAGTTTGCTCGGAGATAGCATATGGCGCTTTTTTCCAAGGAAAATTTCACAGCCGACGGGGCAAAGCAAAACCTCAAAAAATTTGCTGTCGCCGCGCGTGAGGCTCTCAAAAAACGCTGGTGGGTGATGCTCATTGAGTTTGTTGCGCTCGCCGTGATGTTGATCGCGGATCTGCTGAGCAAGCAGTACGTTTCGCAATTTTTGATGGAACAGCCCGGGCACACCTACAAACTCATTCCGGGTTTCATTCACCTCACGTATTCCGAAAATACAGGCGCGGGTTTCGGCTCATTTTCCAACAGTACGACGGCGCTCATTGTGGTTACGTTCATCGTGATCATCGGGCTGCTCGTATATCTCATTTTGGCGCAAAAGCAAAGCGAGTGGCTCAGGGCTTCGCTGTTGCTGATAGTCGGCGGGGGCATAGGCAACCTTGTCGACAGGCTGGGGCTTGGTTATGTGCGCGACTTCATCGAGTACGCCTTCCTCAAAAACTTCGCCATATGCAACGTTGCCGACGTGTTCGTGACGGTGGGAGCCGTCATGTTGATAGTTGTGCTCATAGTCATGCTTGTGCGCGAGGGCAGAAAAAACGCCAAGGAATTTGAGGAGGAGCAAAAGGGCAAACAGCCCCAACAGGTCGAGGATCCTCTCGACGCTCCGCCAAACCTCAATCCCATGTTGCCATCTCAAAACGACTACGATTTCAAGGCAAGTCCGTCAGTTCCCGACAATGTCGATCAGTCTTCCGACGGCAAAGTCGCCTATTCTGTGCCCAAAAGCGACTATCCTCAAGATATCCCGTTTGACGGTGAAGCCGCCGCGGGCGGTGCGGAGCGCAGTGAAATTCCTTTTGACAGCGCCGAAAGCGAACATATCGACGCAGAGGACAAGTGATGTATTCGGTCAAGCAGGACAGGGTAAGGCTGGACGTTTTCGTTTCGGAAAGCTGGGGCATATCCCGCTCGCAAGCGAAGGAAACGATCGAGTCCGACGGCGCTGTCGTCAACGGCGTATTGCGCCGCAAAAGCGGGTTTGAACTCAAGTGCGGCGACGAGGTCGAATTCACACCTCCTGTTGTGCGCCCGCTTGAAGTTTCCGCACAAAACATCCCATTAGATATCCTGTTTCAGGATGATTATATTGCCGTGGTCAACAAGCCGCAGGGCATGGTCGTACATCCCGCAGCGTCCTATGACAAAAACGACACGCTTGTCAACGCGCTCCTTTACAATCTCGACAGCCTCAGCGGCATCAACGGTGTGATACGGCCGGGGATAGTGCACAGGCTTGACAAGGACACGTCCGGGCTTTTGGTGATCGCCAAAAACGACGAGGCACATCGTTCGCTTGCGGAGCAAATACAAAAAAAGACGGCGCGTCGCATATACATGGGACTTTGCGACGGCAACTTCAAACAGCCCTCCGGCACCGTAGACGCGCCCATCGGCCGCAACGTGCGCGACCGCAAAAAGATGGCGATACGTCCCGACGGCAAACGCGCCGTGACCCACTACAAAGTTGTGGAAAGTTTCGGCGCATACACTCTCGTCATGTTCGAACTCGAAACGGGTCGCACTCATCAGATCCGCGTGCATGCCGCGTCGCTGCGTCACCCGATCGTAGGGGACAGCGTATACGGAGGCTCCCAAAAGCTGTATTCAAACGGCCAACTGTTGCACGCCTGCGTCCTGACTCTGAGGCACCCGCACACTGGGGAGGAGATGCGCTTTGTGTCGCCGCTCCCGCCGCATTTCAAGGACGCGCTGAAAAGATTGCGCGAAAATTGATCGCAAATCTCCTGTTTTTTGACCTATGCAAGGCGCGGAAGCGTCTTTTTTTGTTAGGTTATAAAGGCGTTGCGCGATGAGCGGGAACAGCGGAAGATATTTGCGCATATAAAAAGCGGGAATACCGCGCTTTCAAAACAGAGCCGATATTCCCGCCGTTTGCTATTTAAACCGTCGTTTTATTCCCAGATCGCGGGAGTTGCGCCGTCCTCGCCGTAGTGCCAAAATTGTCCGCTTTCCGCGGGCTTGTCCTCGCTAAACATATAAACGCGTCCTTGCGATATGGCGTTTATGTCGCTGTCGACGGATATCTTTTGCCACGCGGGCAAGTCGCCCTCAAAAAAGATGGCGCTCACAAACTCCCCGCAGGGCAGCGAATGGACTTTGTTTTGCACGCGCCCGTACTTATCCTTTTCCTCTTTCACATATTGTCTTCGTCCTTCCGCGAACGCTTGCGATGCTATCTCCGTGATCCCGTCGTGAATTATGGCGCAAGCAAATTTGCCGCCTGCAAACGCGTTGCGTTTTATTTTTGTCACGGATTTTGGAATTTTAACGATCTTGACGCGCTCGCCGCGCACATAAAGTTCCGCGTTTGCAGACAGCGGATTGGCGGTTGCGTCGTCAAAGTCGATGTTGCACCACTGCTCGATGTCGCCGTCAAAGTACACTTTTTCGAGGTTTGGGCAGAAGCGGAACGCGCCGCAACTCACCTTTTTCAGATTTGCGGACAGGGCAACGGATCTCAGTTCCGTGCATTGTTCAAACGCGCCCGCGTCAATATATTCGCAATTTTGCAGCGAAATTTTGCGCAAACTCTTGCAGTGTGCAAATGCCGCGGAGTTGATTTTTTTCACGCTTGCGCGCGGATCGAGTTCGCGCAGCGGTATTCCGCCCACACAAAGTTCCGCGCCTCTGCCCAACGGCGAGGAGTTTTGGCAAAAGTCAATATTGCACCAACCCTCGACCGTTCCGTTGTAGCAAACTTTTTTCACGTTCGTCGCGTCGTCAAAAGCGCTCTCGCCAATGCTTGTCACGCTCTTTCCCACGGTGACGCGCTCCAACTCCTTGCAGCCGCAAAAGGCGTAGGGCGGCACGCTCTTCACGTCGTCGCCGATCGTGACGCGGCGCAACTTATGACAATTCGCAAACGGCACGGATTCTATCAACATATCCGCTCTGTCGTCCTCGTAAGCCTCTCCCGCGTACTTGCAATCTATCGCGTTCCAAGTCACTTCGCTCAGTTCGGCACAGTCGACAAAGGCGCTGCCTTCCACGCGCAGGACGTTTTTGGGGATCTCGATTTTTTTGAGAGCCGTGCAAAAACGGAACGCAAATTTGCCTATATGCGTCAAACTTTGCGGAAGGGAAACGCTTTTCAGCGCCTTGCAATACGCAAATGCGTTTTCGCCAATGCGGACGACCCCTTCCGGGATGCTCACGCTTAAAATGGTATCGCATTTGCAAAACGCGTCGTCGGCAATTTCCGTCACGCCGTCGGGAATGACGACGTTGCGCTCGTTTCCTGAGTACTTGACAAGAACGGAGTTTTGTATATCGAACATAAAACACCTCTTTCACATTTATTTTCAAAATCAATATATCACCGTTTTGCGAAAACCGCAAGCGTATAAAAAATATGCGGAACATATTTATTCGTTCGCGCACATTCTTTGATAGGGTTTATCGGTTGCGGCTACCTTTTTGGAATATAATTTTTGTATTTAGCGTCTGCGTGGCTTTTGCAAGTCGGCATACTCGCGGCAAAAAAAACGAAGGGTCCTGCTCGCAACAAAGTCCGTCAGCACGCGTCGTCGGGCAGCGGATCATCCCACATGTCCTCGCTATTCTGCGGCTCGAAGACAGCCTCGTAGATCCTTTCAAATTCATCGCCGCCTTTTTCTATCCGCCGCTTGATGTGTTTCAGTTTTTCAAAGGGGTAGGGCGCTTCTTCCGCCGTCCCCTTCACGAGGTACGCGACCAAAGTGTACTTTTCGCCCTCGGCGGTTTCCACAACGGCAATATCTCCCGCGTGGATCTCCTCGTCGGCAATATAGGTGTATGTGCCGTTCATATTGCTTGCAAACAGCACGCACGCGTACACATATGTTTTGTCGTTCATTTCCGCGCTCATCTTTTTATCAACAACTCCTCGTGCTTGTTCGGGATCGCCAAAATCGTCTTATAATTGACGTAGATCACCTGTCCGGGGTGGCCGCCGGGCATACGTTTGACGTTTTTGCGTTCGGTGTAATCCACGTCGCTGCTCGCGTTTTTTGTGCTTGCGGTGATTTCAGCGGCGATCTTCAGGACGTTTTCGGGCACCGTGCGGCCGTCGGTTATTATCACGGTATGAGCGCCGTGTTGCGCCTTGAGGTGAAGCCAGACGTCGTTTGAGGACGCGATCTTAAACGTGATCTCCTCGTTTTGCATATTGTTTTTGCCGCGGTATATGTAAAATCCGTCCACAAGGTAGACGTATGGCGGATCCGGCCTTTCCTTCCGCACTTTTTGTTTGGAGGATCTGCTGCCCGTGATCGCGGCGATCTCCTCCTCTATGGGCGCAAGCGACGCGTCGAAGGGCAGATTGTCTATCTCGTCCTCAATGGATATCACATAATTCAACAAATTCTGATCTCGCACAAGTTTTTTTTCCACAAACTCCTTTGTTCGTTTCAGCTTGTTGTATTTTGCGTAGTAGTTTGCGGAATTGCGTGACGGCGGCAGTTTTTCATCCAGCGGGATATCCACCTCTTCGCCGGTGTAGTAGTTCAGGCAATGCAACGTTTTATCTCCGCGTTTAAGCGTATAGATGTTGTTTATTATCAATTCGCCGTATATCCTGCACGTTTCCATTTCCTCGCACTCTTTGAGTTTGGTCATATCTTCCAGGATATTCTTTTGCACTCGCGCGCGCAAGCGTTTTATCTGCGTCGACAGCGCCTTCAGTCGGGTCTTGTTGCGGTACTCTCTGTCTATCGACGTATACAGCGCGTCATACGCCTCGCTCATAGTGTCAAACCGTCTGACAAAGTTGTTTTCGGACAGGCTTTCGTACACGATGGGATAGACTTCCGATCCAATGATACACGGCTCCGTTTTGGGCTCTCTGAACTCGTCCAACGTGCTGTCGAGGGTACATCTCATCTCTGCGGACAGGGAAGCGACAGACTCGTCGTCAATGCCTGCTCTCACAAAAAATTCCGTAAATGTCGCGCCTGAAAATCCCGAAATATTATCCTTGAAATATGTGCGCAGATTCCCGCCTTTGTACGCGTCCAGCACGGCGGAGCAGTCGTCCAGATAGCTTGTTTTCGGTTGAGGGACGGGTGCATATTTCACGCCTCTCAGCACCACGTGACTGCGAGCGATGTCAAGCGGAAGATGTTTGATCGCGTCCAAAATGACCAGATTTTCGTCCGTGAAGACGATATTCGAGTATCTGTTCATTATCTCAACAAACATAAAAAATTCCGCGTCGTCAAGCAACTCGGTTTTTGCGTGGAATTTTATGTAGATTATTCTGTCGGAATTGTACACGCCCACGCTTTCGACGTTCGCGCAGCCAAGGTATTTTCTCAACACCATCAGCATATTCGGCGCGGTTTGAGGGCTTGGCTTTTTTGAAACGGTGAGGTGCAACCTCGGAGCCATCGCGTTGCAGGACGCCACAAGGCACATGTTTTTGCCTTGATTGCGCACAAAAAAGCGCAACTCGTCCGCCTCCGGTTGCTGAATTTTGTCTATTCTTGCGCCTTTCAGCGCTGCGTCCAGCTCCTTCGCAAGAGCGTTCAATGCAAACAAGTCGCTGCCCATATTTGTATGCTATCATTTTTTTTAGCAATTTTCAACCCAATCGTGCAATTTTTATGTTGCTTTTTCAATTGTCATCTGTTATAATCTCTATTACTTGTAAAATTATTATATGCCTCAGGGCATTGGAGGAGCAATGAACAACACAGTCGAGAAGCTCGACCAGAGCCAAATCAAATTCAGTTATACCGCATCGGCAGACGAGTATCAACAGGCCGTCGCCACCGCCTACAACAAGACCAAAGGCAAGTATTCCGTTCCCGGGTTCCGCAAAGGTCACGCGCCCCGCAAGGTCATCGAGGGCATGTACGGTCCGCACGTGTTTTTCTCGGACGCCGTCAATGAACTTATCGACAACGCTCTTAACGAGATCGAATCTCTTGACGAGTACAAAATTGTTTCGATCGACAGCGTTGACGACGTTGACGTTCTTGACGACGGTGGAGTCAAATTTGCGATCACCATCACGGTGCAGCCCGAAGTCAAGCTGTGCGAGTACAGGGGCTTGGGCGTTGAAAAGAAAGTCGAGGAAGTCACGGACAAGGACGTTGACGACTACATCGGCACTCAGCAACTCAAACAGGCGCGTTTTGTCGAGATAGATGCCGCCGCAGAACTTGGCAACACCGTCACGATGGACTTTGTCGGCAAGCAGGACGGCGTTGAGTTTGCGGGCGGTT
>CANQMD010000083.1 GCA_947624885.1 uncultured Clostridia bacterium | reverse complement strand
CGCATACGCCGTCAAGCGCTTTGAGGTCGCCCTTTGCAAACAGCCCTATGGGCATATCGTCTATACCGCGCAACTTGTCGGGATAGTCGTCGTCAAGATAGGTGACAAACGTGACGTCTTGCCTCTCCATTTTGTCAAAAACGGAGTCGATAGACTCAATCAATTCGAAAAACTGCGCCGAATGTTCGTCGCCCAAAATGCGTTTCAGCTTGTCCTTGTGCCCGCAAAACGAGGCGGGGTCGCCGACTTCCTGCAACAACATGCGCTTCTTTTTGTTTGTCAGATCGTCGACGCACGCAAGCGCAAGCAGATTTTTGGTTGTTTCGTCGTAATGTTTCATCAATGATACTTCCTGTCTATGCCGCGATATTGGATCGCCTCCGCAAGGTGCGCGGGTTTGATGTTTTCGCTGCCCTCTATGTCGGCGATGGTACGCGCAACTTTCAATATCCTCGTCGTGCCGCGAGCGCTCAGCCCAAGTTTTTGGAACGCGCGTTCAAGCAACCTTTCGCCGTCCTTGTCTATCGCGCAATATTTGGCGAGTTCCCGCGAGCCCATCTCGGCGTTGGTGCGTATCCCAAGCCCTTTGAAACGCTCGCGTTGCAGATCGCGCACTCTGTTGACGCGCTCCTTTATCACTGCGGACGTTTCGGCTGTCTGCTTGCCTCTGAGTTCGTCATAACTTATATTGTCAACTTCGATTTGCAAATCTATTCTGTCCATAAGCGGTCCGGACAACTTGCCGATGTAGTTGTGGATCTGCTGCGGGGTGCAACGACACACCTGATCCTTCGCGCCATAGTTGCCGCAGGGACACGGATTCATGCTGGCGATCATCATAAAGTTTGCGGGATATTCCACCGTGCGCATCACCCTGGACACCGTGACTTTTCTGTCCTCAAGCGGCTGACGGAGCGTTTCAAGCGCGTGACGAGTGTACTCCGGCATTTCATCAAGGAAAAGCACGCCGTAGTTTGCAAGGCTCACCTCGCCCGGTCGAGCCTTCAGCCCGCCTCCTACAAGCGCGGGGACTGTGGTCGTGTGGTGCGGAGTCCTGAACGGACGCGTCGTGACAATGCCTATCGAACTGTCAAGAATGCCCGCAATGCTGTGTATCTTGGTGACCTCGATCGCCTCCTCAAAGGTCATGTCCGGCATGATGGTGGGGACGCACTTTGCAAGCATGGTCTTGCCCGCGCCGGGAGGCCCTATCATGATCGCGTTGTGCCCGCCCGCAACGGCTATCTCCAGCGCACGCTTTGCGACAGCCTGCCCTTTGACATCCGAAAAATCCACTGTGTACGGATGGTTGCGACGCGCGATGGTGTAATCGGATACGCTGACTTTTTCATAGACAACACCGCTCAACAGATCGACAACGTCGCGAAGTGTGGAAAGCGCGTATACGTCTATGCCCGAAATGAAACTTGCCTCGGTGGCGTTTTCGCTTGGAATGATAAACTTTTTGTGCCCGTCCTGCATCGCTGATATGAGCAGAGGCATGATGCCGTTGACCGCCCTTATGTTGCCGTCCAACGACAATTCGCCGATGAGCACATAGTCCTTGTACGCCTTGTTTTCAAGCTGCCCTGTCGCCGCAAGGAGGCCGATCGCTACCGCCAGATCAAACAACGGGCCTTCCTTTTTGGTGTCCGCGGGCGCAAGGTTGACGATGATGCGTTTTGCGGGATACATAAATCCGCTGTTTTTTATCGCAGAGCGAACTCGCTCCTTGCTCTCCTTTGTGGCGGTCGAAGCAAGTCCCACCATGTCGTAACCCGGAAGCCCGCTGTTGATGTCGATCTCAACGTCGACCTGGTAGCCGGTGAGCCCGTCCAGCGCATAACTCTTGAGTGAAGCAAGCATAGATTTCTCCTTGCAGAGAGCAAATGAACAAAATATCGTCGCTCCCTATATATATTATCAATGAATTTTAGCATATTGCGAGCAAAAAGGCAATAGAAAATTCCCTCTGTCAAAATAATAAACAGATTTTAGGCAAAAGTTTATTTGACAACGGAGGAAAAATAATTTTTGATTTTTGCGAAATTTGTTGCGATCTAGGTCGAAAATATTATGCGACAAAATAACATTAAATCGCAAAAACGGCATTTAAACTGCCGTTTGATGAGAGGTAAACTGCTTATAATGAATTTACATGCAGATTTTTGTCAAAGTTTTGACATATACAAAATGCCTTGAAAAAGCAAAAACCCATATGGTTTCACGCAATCTTGACGGCGGAATGAAGATCAAGTTTCATCATTTTTGTCGTCGGGAATTGCCGCGTCCTCCGCTTGCATGTCCTGCTTGGAAGATCGCGAATCTTCGGCGGTATGGGAAGGCTGACCGTCTGTTGCGGAAGGATCGGACGAAGCGTCCATGCCCGAAAGATACTGACTGAGGAGTTCCCTCTTTTGCTCGTCGGTGAGATCGTCGGCGTGGACGGTCGCCGCTTGCTCCGCCTTTGCCTCCTCCATTTTGTCGCGCACGTAGCCTACGATTATCAGCACGCCTACAAATACAAGCGGAATGACAACGAGCACCACGTAGCCGTACCAATGAGATATAAACTCCCTGAAGCCCGAAATGAAGGGCGATACGCGCACAAATTTTGCCTTGACGTCATACGGCTTGAGTTGCCAATTGTCCACATTTGCTTGCGGGTTGTCGCCTTTGGTTTTGAAATACTTTACGCTGCCGTCCTCGTTTTGAACGACTTCGACGATGCGGTGGGTGATGTTGCGCCCCGCGAAGTCCCCCGAAGGCGCGGTGAACGTCACTACGTCCCCTTCCTTGAGCGAATTTGCGTCCTCAACCTTCTTGGCGATGATCACGTCGCCAACGTCGATCGTCGGCTCCATGCTGGGGCTGATGACGTTGTACATGTAGTAGCCGAACAGGCTGACCTCGCCGCCGTGAGTGCGCTGATACATCACTACGCCGACAATTGCGATCAAAAATGCAAACACCAAAAGCACCAACGTCGTAGATACGATGTTGTACACTTTCTTGGCTTTTGACGCGGTTTTTTTTGGCTGTTGTTCGGTCTTCATGCTCACAAAATGAATACGGCACCGATCGCTCAGTGCCGTCGATTGTTAGTCTTGATCCTCGCTTGAGTCCTCCGCCTTGTTGCTCAGATCGCTGATCGGGGCGAGCGCAAACGGATCGAATATGCCGCTGCCGTCCTTGAAAGTTATGCCGCCGATCCCCACCTTGTCTTCGTCAACGGCGCTGAGATTGAGTTTTCTGCCGGTGGGTTTGGAGTACTTTTGATTGACTGTTGTGTGACTGAGTTCGCCCTTCTTCTTGCGGGGACGCTTTGGCTTTGCGGGTTGCGGCGCAACATCGTCCTGCTTGCTGTCTTCCGCAGGGGCTTCGGCAGGAGTCGCTTCGTCGTCCTGCGGCGCGTCGTCGGCGTGTTCCTCAGGCTGCTCTGCGGGCGCGATATCGCTTTCCGCTTGAGGCTGTTCATCAGATTCGTTTGCGGGCGCGTCCTGCGCTTCCGAAACATTTTGCAACGCCTCGTCCTTGACGGGCTCTGGATCTGTCGCAGTTTGCGGCTCCGCCTCTTTCTCCGCGGGGAGCGCGTCAACAGGTTGTTCGGAGTTGTCCAAAGGCTTATCGGCGGGCTTTTTCTTTTTGCGCGGACGTTTTGGCTTGTCGGATTGTTCGGGTTTCGGAGCGGGCTCGGGTTCTTCTCTGCGCACTTCCGCCCTGTTTGACGTGATCCCCGACGGTCCGCCAAACGGATCGTCCACATTTGTGCCGTCCTTGAAGGTTATGCCGCCGACAGCAACCTTGCTTTCGTCGACTTTTTCGATGTCCTTTGCGGGCGCGTCCTGCGCTTCCGAAACATTTTGCAACGCCTCGTCCTTGACGGGCTCTGGATCTGTCGCAGTTTGCGGCTCCGCCTCTTTCTCCGCGGGGAGCGCGTCAACAGGTTGTTCGGAGTTGTCCAAAGGCTTATCGGCGGGCTTTTTCTTTTTGCGCGGACGTTTTGGCTTGTCGGATTGTTCGGGTTTCGGAGCGGGCTCGGGTTCTTCTCTGCGCACTTCCGCCCTGTTTGACGTGATCCCCGACGGTCCGCCAAACGGATCGTCCACATTTGTGCCGTCCTTGAAGGTTATGCCGCCGACAGCAACCTTGCTTTCGTCGACTTTTTCGATGTCCTTTGCGGGTTTGGAGGGTTTTGCCGCCCACGGATCCACTTCCTCGTCGCCTTTTGCAAGCCTGAGTCCGCGTTTTGCGGGCAGACGCTGCTCCTCGACGGGTTGTTCGGCCTCCTCGGTCTGGTCGGACAAAGCCTCGTCAACGACTTCAGGCTGTTCAGCGATTGGTTGATCCGTTTCAGCCAAATCGTCCTGCTGTTCCGCCTTTGCCGCCTCCATATCGAGGATCTCCTGCTCTATCTTGTCCTGATCGCCCTCAAGTTCAAGTTTTTCGTCCTTGTTGAGTTTCAGCTTTTCAAGCCGCTCCTCTTCAAGCTTTTCTGCTGCAAGTTTCGCCTTCTGGTAGCTGAACGGGTCCATACCGAAGAAGATGTCCGTGCTCTGCATGCTGTCGACGGATTTGCTGAGTTCCTCGCGTTGCTTATTGAACGCAACGGCGCGTTTTTGCATATCTTCCCTGCGGCGACGTATGCGATCCTGACGTTCGAGTTCGTCAAGTTCCTCCTGCTTGATCCTGCGATAGGATGTCAGGCAGCGGTCGATCGCGTCGCGCACTTTGACGATATCCTCCTGTTTGAGTCTGTCGTCGTCGGGGCGCTTATACAGCTTGCGCACTTCAAACAGGTGCTGGTCAAATTTGACCGCGTCGGGCTCAAGGTCGACCTCTTCTTGGTCCGCCTTTGGAGCCATCTCTTTGAAGCGCTCAACTTCGACGGGGCGCTCCACTTCCTTTTCTTGCACTATCTGCTTTTCGTCGGGAGGAGTTTCGACAGGCTCCTGTTCGGGAGGTTGTTCGGGCGGGATCTCGTGCTCCGCGTCGGGCTGTTCCTCCGGGCGGACTTCCTCGATATTCTGCTCTTCCTCGTCGTTTTCTTTTCTATCTTCGAGTTTTTGAGCATACTCGTCGCGGTCAAGTTCGTCCTTTTGGAAGTCCATATCGCCTACGCGCAGGAAATCGCCGAACTCCTTGTCCTCCATATCCATATCCCTTTCGTAGTCCTCATACATGCTTTCAAACAGCATTGTATTGAGAGTGATCATATGGCGGAGATTTTCTATGCTGGTGCTTTCAAGTTCGAGTTCCTCAACGTCGTCGGACGTGGAAAAGCCCGCGGTTTGATTGTAAGTTTCGATAAACTGCCAAAGTACAAGCGCTTTTTTAAAGTTAGGCTCCTTCAAAATGACGTTTGTACGCATGATAGGCGGACGCACAGGCGCGGAATTCCTCATCGACTTTGCAAACGACGACGACAGGAAGTCCGTGATGATGCGGTCGATCTTTGCGACGCGCTCTATCTTGGTGAGCGTATCGGGATCGAGCCTCATCACTTCATCGAATGACAGCTGCGCGAAGTACTCCGTGCGGAACGTGATCTTTTTGCTTGGCAAATTGAAACGCGACTCCACATCCAACTCCAAAACGTCCTGAGTTGCGGAGGCTTTTTTGATTTTGTCATAACGCATCGTGACAAAATCTTTGAGTTTCAACAAAAGCGTGTAGATGAAGCGGTTTTCATAGATCTCGAAAGATTCTTCCTTGGTGATGTTGAGTATCTTGCTGGGTATGACGCTGCCGTCATCCTCAACCTTGGATATCATGTTGGTGTGCTGCGCGAGGAATTTGACGGATTCGGTCGAGATGCTTCTGGCAAGCGACACGTCCACAATATCTTCCTCCTGCACAATGAAACGGCGGGGGTTTCGGACGATGGTGTCGAGGTTTGGAAGGATCTCCTCGATCGTGTCTATCCAATCAATGGAGATGTCTTGAATCAGACGTTTTTTGCCAAGTTTAAAGCTGGACGCACCGCTGTCGACGCGCTTTTTGAATTGCTCGTAAAATTCCTCGTTTTCGAGGACGGTGGCAATCTTTTTTGCGTACTGCTTGTACACGTCTTTGGTTATCTTTACATCAGACATATCGTTTTGTTACGCTTAAAGCGATTTCAGTAGACGCTGCATTCCCCCTACTACGTGACCGTCGGACAAGCGCCGCACGGCATGTTGGTTGCTATATCAACCCACAATGGGCTGAAATCATATTTTTTGTGCCGAAACACCTTCGACAGACCGTTCCAAGCGCTTCCCTCACATAAAGCAAGGACAATTGCACCGGCGCAGTATCACACAAAATAGCACATTCCCTGTTCGCTCGTCCGGACCAGAAATGGGATATTTTGTGTTAGACAAGGAAGTGTAGTTTGTCGAGCCGCCCAATGTACTTGCCGTACATGACGGCGTGGACAAAATGCACTGACGAAGTATCACACAAAATAGCACATCCCCTGTTTGCTGTCCGGACCTGAAATGGGATATTTTGCGTTAGACAAGGAAGTGTAGTTTGTCGAGCCGCCCAATGTACTTGCCGTACATGACGGCGTGGACAAAATGCACTGAC
>CANQMD010000082.1 GCA_947624885.1 uncultured Clostridia bacterium | reverse complement strand
TAAAATCGCTCCGCCCTTCAGAAGATCATTGGGGACGGAGCAACTTCATTCAAGGGTGTACGCGCACAACCTCTGCGCCACCTTATTTTGTCGGCTTCACCTCATTCGTCATGCCGCTCTCTTGTCCTCGAAGAACATATCGAAAGCCGCCGCCCGCAAGGATATTCCTTCGGAGCCCTGAGTCGGGAGGTCTACAAAATTGATATCATTTACGCCGTCATATTGCTGCCAACTTGCGCCGATTTCCGAACTCGCGTCTTTCGCCTCGTTATAAGCGCTTGAATACTTGAAGTAGAAATTACGCGCTCTATTGGTTGCTGTTGCCGACAAAAATGCGGATGTTCCCAATTTTGGCGCATGCTGAGTGTTTATATACACGTCAAGCACTTTTTCCATTGTGCTGAATGCATTATCTCCAATGCCTTCCGGTGCCCATTGCGAGTTATCGCTTCCAAGCACTATCTTTTTCATGGTTTTCATGGCAAAGAACGCTTTCTCCGCGATATATTCGATCGACGGCAATTCGACTTCGGTTATCATCGTATATTTAAACGCTTCGGTTTCTATCCTCTTCACTTTCTCAAGTCCGATGATAGAACTCGGCCCATAGCTAAGCCCTTCGCCTGTAAACGCGTTTTTACCAATGACTTCGACAACTCCGCTCAAGTCTATAGACCTCATGTAGAAACCAAGCGTATTTTTGCTGAACACGCCTTCTCCTATTTCCCTTATGCCCATATCCGTCGGTAAAACAACATCGGAACTGGTCCCGTTGTATTTGGTCAGCACGCCGTTTTCATCCACCGTAAAGAGGGCATGGAAATCTTCCTCGTCCATGACATATGTGTGGTCCTCAAAATTCAGCGTATATCTCCTCTCGCCAAACCTGGGGGCAATCAGATCGTCCACGTGCAACTCTTCGCCTTCAAACCAGTATATCGCGTTGTAAGAGTCGTTTCGGCTGTCGGGCGCGTTGCCTTCTCTCATGCCAATGCCAAATCCGTTGAAGTACAGCGGGTAGCCCATTTCTTTCGCGTCCGTAAACTCATGGTCCGTCTGCGCGTCGTATTCGGTAGCGATCATCACACCATATCCATACTTAAAGGTATTCAACGTCACCAAAAACCTTGTTTCGCCGCCGTCGTTCTTCGCGATGTTGTAGATCGTCGTGTAAGAGTCCAACTCCTCTGAAGTCGTGACGTACCCTATCTCTATGTCGTTGACGCGCACGACCTCAAACGAGTCGATCGTCAACTTGTCGTCCGTAAGCGTTCCGCCGTTCTTGAAGTCGACAAACTTAACTTCGGTGATAAAAGGCAAGTACGGATCCGGCACGATCATCAACCCGTCGCTCACGCGGTAGGTATTTCCGCTGTCCGACTTGCTCAGCTTGACGTTGATGATGTCGTCCTCGTAGTAGTGGTTGTCAAGTTCAAACACGCCGCCGCCCAGCGCATACGCGTCGTATCTCTGCCAGCCGCCGTCGCCAAACACGATCGACGCCCTGCCCATGCCGTCCATAGTCAGGATATCTCCTGTTTCGGTGCCGTCCTTTTCGACGCACACATACTCTCCCGCCACGCTGTCGTCGCGCATGATGTACACGCTCATATCCGTGACAAACCTGAACGCCAACCGGCTGTCGTCCTCCATCTCGGCAAAGCACGTCATTGTGTCGATATCCGCCGTATACGTGCCCAACAGTTGGCTGCCGTCGCTTGCCAGATAGATTATACAGCCCCTGCCGTCCAGCGAGATCGCGTCAAAGTCCTGTCCTTCCTCCGCGCCCTCAGGAGCGTACAGACCGTATTCCCAGCCCACTATTTCGGCTTTGCCGTCCTCGATCACAAAGGCAAGTTCCTCCGATGGTATGCGCACCAGCTGAACTTCGCTTTCATCGCCGTTTTCGTCCTCCACGATGTATGTCGTCGCCGAGTATTCGCCCTCAACGGCTTCGCCGTAACGATTTATATATTTCGCGCTGTAAAAGCCGTTCAAAAACAGCACGCTGAAGTCCTCCAGCACAAACGCATTTTTCAGCGTGGTGTTCAACACTTGGAAGTATTGGTTGTCCTCGGTGTCGTTATCCAGCGTAAACAGCGTCACGTCAAACGTTGCGCCCATTCCGCCGTCCGTCTGCAGATCGGCTGCCAACTCATTCAAAAAGTCGCACTCCTCCTGCGTCGTTATGTCGTCTACGACCCAGTGGGTATATGTCATGTCATGCACGTGCAGCGTGAGGGTTTCGTCCGCCTCGTACCTGCCTATCGCCATGCTGTACAACGTCGTTCCGCCGTCGTCGTATGAGATATATCCCACCTCGACGTTTCCTCTGCCGTCCGGGATCAGCACAATTTGCGGGATCCAATTCCCGTTTTCCAGATACATATTGTACCCTGTTGTCACAAATTCTGCTCCCCTCTTCGTGAATATAAAGCTGTCTGGAGTCACCTCGATATCAAAGAAGTATTCTTTGCCCATATTGTCCCAGAAGTCCAGCAGATAGTGCGGCGACTCTCCGTCCATACCGTCCGTATACAGCTGATACTGCCCCGCAACGCCAAGGAATGCTCCGTTCGAGAAGCCGTCCAAAGTCAGTGTGTTGCCGTCCACGTCGTACTCGCCCTCAAGACCGTCCTGCGTCACAAACACGTCAATATAATCGTCTTCCAACATCACAGAGATCCACTCAAATTTGAAATCGCTCGCCATCTCCCATTCGCTAGCAAGCACTCTGTTGCCCGTCACGCTCTCGACCTTGAACGTCCAGAAAGTCGAGAATATATTTATGAGGTCATACATCTCCGCCTTCCCGCGCACCACAAATCCATTGGATTCGTCCTCGGGATCCTCCGCCGTGACCGTCGCGCTGCCGTCCTTTGCGATCGTCAGCGTAAAGTTGGTGTACACCGACGAGCCGTACAACAATTTCAGATCCACCGCGTCCTCGAGGCTCTCGACGTACAGTTTGAACACTCCGTCCTCGATCACAAAGTTAAAACATTCCGTGCAGGACGGCTCCGCGTCGTTGTAGCACATGAAGTACATCACGCCGTCAAACGTAAAGTTCAGATATCTGCCCTCGTGCACCGCGCCGTCCGCCGCCACATATGTCGCCTCGCCAAACGCGCTCAGGGTCATTTTCTCTCCTCTTTCGCCTTCAAAAGTGCCCACATACACCGGCGTTCCCTCATAGTAGCAGGATATCACGCCTTCCGACTCCAGCATAAAGTAATTGAAATCGTATGGATCCAATCCGCCCTCTTCAGGCTCCACCTCGCCCTCTTCAGGCTCCACCCCTTCTCCTTCTTCGGAGTAGAATTGATATATCGTCACGCCGTCATCGTTCTCGCCGAGGTCCCTTATCTCTCCGACAATGCCTTTGAAATTTTCTTCTATATTCACAAAATGCATTGCCACGTCGCCGTCTATCGTCAATATCTCCGCCGGTCCGCCGAGAAATGTCGTCGCATACACCATCGCGTTCTTGTCGGTCAGCTTGTAATATTCCCCCATCTCCGAGTTCACCAACGCCTTCATCTTGACCTCGCCTTTGTCGTCAAGCAGCGTGATGAAGTGGATATAATATCCCGCAAGCGCGGCGCCGTTTTCAAACACGTAGCTGTATCTCGCGCTCTCGTCGTTCAGGTCGTCAACATATGCGTATCCGTATCCGGAAATATACAGCGTTTCCTCGCCGTTTTTGCAAACAAACTCCCCGTATATGCCGTCGTATCTTGCAATATCCGCAGTCGGGATCCCGTTTTCGTCTGGAGTTCTCACTTCGGGCATTTCAAACGTCAGCGATCCTGTCAGGAACGCCGCGTAGTATTCGGGCTTTCCGAATATGTTGTTCTCGATATTCAATTGCTGATAGCGCCCGATCGTATATCTTCCGTCGTCAAGTATATAGTATGCATATCCGTAGCCGTCCAGCAGTATATCCGCATATTCGTCGTGATACAGTCCAAACTCCTCGCCTCTCATCACAAATATATCCGTCCAGGTCAGATCCGGCTCTTCCGACATGCCAAGATGGATGTGCAACTCCACATCCAAGGACTCGCCTTCTTTCTCCACGACAAACTTCACAGCCGTATCGCCCCAAGGATTAGGATCCGTGCGGTAGCTTATCTGATACGTCCCCGACGGCACGGACATTTCCGCGTATGTATTCTTGCTCTCTTCAAGTTCGGGCAACTTCTCAACGAGGTTTTCGTCCACATATATCAACATGGTCAGATCGCCGCCCTGCGCCACTGTAAGCGTACCGCCGTCAAGGCCGTTCAGCGCCAGCGTCACCTCGTCCGTCGCGCCCTCTTCCGGATCGTACAATTTGAAGGTATACGCCTCTCTCTGAGTCGCAAACGTATTGTCGTCGTACACTTTGCCCGTCAGGTTTTCTTTCTCAAAACGGAACATTCCGTCCGCCTCGGTATACACGCCCTGCAATTCGTCAAGTCCTTCGCGATACAGGTATGCCTTTCCCTGCTCATTTTTGGGCAGCCACAGCAGATCGCTGCTTCCGCCTCTCTCGGTATACGCCTTGTCAAACACCACAAAGACGGTGGTGTCCTCGTTTGCCGCAAACGTGCCCGCGGGCGAAGTCCCGTCCAGCGACAGGCACACAAAGCGGTATCCCTTCGCATACAGTTCGCTCTTCAACGCCTCGTCCAGGCTTGGGGTGTATTCATCCCCTTTCGGCAGGTAGTCCGCAATGTTTTCCGCCGCGCCGCCAAAATCGTATGTGATCGTAGCGTCGTTGCGGTCAAAGTACAATTTGCCCACACTGCCGCTCTTGGCTGTTATCTCAACTCTTATATCCGCGGGTTTCAGATATCCCGCAAGTTGCGCCTCTCCGTCAAACACTGCCGCGGAAACCGTCGCGCTGCCCTCTCCCTTGTTTATCTCAAAGGACTTTTCGCAAACATAGTCATATCCCGTATGCCCCTCGTTCTGCTTGTACGCCTCCACTTTGTACGTCCTGTACCACCGCGCAAAGTACGTCGTGTTCAAGTCCGGAGTCGCGCTCATCTCGTCGCCCGCCTCTTGCGTCAGCGCCGAGTCCTTAAACCAGCCTCCGAAAAAGTACTCCGCCGTATCCGCCGCCGTCGGCAGTTGCGCTGAAATATCCGTGCCTCTCTTCGCCTCTATCGCAACGTTTTCGCCAACGCCGCCAAAGTCGAAAGTCACGACCGCCTTGCTCAGTTCAAACCTGATCTCAAATGCGGAATCTCTTCCCGCAAGCGTCCCCGTCTTGGGATCGCCCGCGTCCACATATCCCGCGGGAGCTTTCATCTCAAACGTCGCTTGCGTCGCGCCCTTATTTGCCTCTCCCGCAAACGACAGTTCTTCGCTCTTTTCAAACTGTCCGTTCGGCTTTTCAAGCAAAACGTCCACCGCGTATTTGACATACCACCTCGCAAAGTAGCTTTTATCCGCGTTGGGCATCTTTGTCGGCAGTTCCACCGCCTCGCCCTCGAAGTTCGCGTTCTCATACCACCCGCCAAAGTAGTAGCTTTGGGTGTCGTTCGGCAAGGGGATCAGCTCGGACACATCTGTGCCGGGCAACTCCGTGATCTCGATATTCTCGCCCACGCCTCCTCTGTCTATGCTCAACGTCACCTTCGTTTCGGTTTCGTTGCACGCAACGGCAACGACCGCCGCAAGCGCCACAACCAAAATCACTGCCAACACCAACGCTATTTTTCTTTTCATACGCCCTCCCGCCGATCTTCTATGTTCGGCTCAAGATTTATTTATACTTCCATGCCGCTGATGTACGTTTCCATCAGCCGCATTTACAAAATATCGCTTTCCGTTCGGTCCGCTCTCCGACCCCCTTCACATCTTTCCTCTCTTGTGCCAACGCCCGCCGCGTCCGTTTTTCCTCGCGTTTTTCACTCGGCTCGCCCAATTCTCAATAGTTTTCTCACCATGTCCGCTCGCGCACTACGAAATCTTATCTCTCGCGCCGACGCTCCCGCCGATCTTACATATCCGTTGAAAATCGTTAACTTTGCACTATATTTTGAAAATTATAATATCTATACTCAGTCTATACTCAGGAAATTATAATAATCTAATATACCACGTATCATACAACGTGTTCCCCCATTTGTCAATCAAATCCACCCACTTTTGCGTTCCCAAAATTGAATATTTATAAAATTTCTCTTGATTTTATGCATTTTTCCTCAATTTTTATTCATTTTCTCCCGATTTCTGCATATAGTATGCAATTCCCTCCTCCCATTCCCCGCTGTCATTCTGAGCGCAGTCGAAGAATCCCCTATTCAGACGCACCCGCCCATTCCTCGCCCCCCCCCAAAAGGCTCTCTGGTCATGTTGTCATTCTGAGCCTGTCGAAGAATCCCCTTTGTAGAGGCACCCTGCCCGTTCCTCGCCACAAAAAAGGCTCCGTTTTTCCAATTGAGGCGCCCATTAGTAAGGGGAGCCGTCCGCCACAAAAAAAGCGGGCGACAGCCCGCGCCCCCAAGCACAAAAATCGCCGAGCCATGACGAGCGTCTTGCAACTCTTCTTGCCTTTCTCTCACGCGAGGAATCTGCGACCAGCGA
>CANQMD010000081.1 GCA_947624885.1 uncultured Clostridia bacterium | reverse complement strand
TTTTGCGCTTGGGGGCGCGGGCTGTTGCCCGCTTTTTTGTGGCGGACAGCTCCCCTTATAATCACCCCAAAAAATCACGTCGTAATTTTTTGGGGACCCCGAAGGGGCGCCTTAAGAGGAGGATTGGAGCCTTTTTTTGGGGCGAGGAATTGGGCGGAGGATGGCAAAGCCGAATCTGCGAATTACACTTGTCTGAGATTTACGAATTACAAAGGCGAAAAAGGAAAATTTTTTAAGAGAGGGAGGGATTTGAAATACGGCATTGACAAGATGAGGCTTTTGGGATAATATTATATATGTATCGGTATAATATGCGCTGCGATGCGCGCGTAATATGCCCAAGGGTGAAATTATGAGAAAAAAGCTGAGTTTGATTTTGATAATTGTGCTGGCGATGATTTTGATCGCGACGCTTGCGGCGTGCAACTGGAAAGTGCAACAGGAGGCTCCTCCGCCGAGCATAGATCCTACCCCTCCGCAAGGGCTCGAGGCGCAGGCGAGCAAGGTGGTGCTGAACTTCAGCATGCCGTCGTATGCGAACTCGGTGTTCAACGCGATCTACGTCGACGAGTTTGACATCTCGAAAGTCAACTACTCATTTGTGTACCTCGCGGCGGACAACTCCGAGATATCGTCAAAACCGATGGGCGGGTTGAGCGAGAATATGGTGGATCTGGCGGATCTGCCTCTGCTGAAGAAAGCGGGCAACCACTATATCCACGTCACCGCGGCGCTGGACGGCAACACGACTGTGAAGGGAATGTTTCAGCTGAGGCTGAAGAACAGATCGCAGGCGACGACTCCCGTAGAGTTGAAGTTTGAACTGGGCGAAGGCGTGAACGCGTTTTTCGGCTACTCGGCGGTGGAGGACGGCAAGAGGTACGCCGTGACGGAGATAGACGGGGGGAGCGAGATTGCAAGCTGGGACGAATTTTTGAATCTGTTCAGGCTGTCAAAGTCGCAAAATGCGCTGTCCGCAGTCAACGTTTCATATGACGGCGGGACGAAAAAGTTGAGCAAAGACGCAGGATTTCCGTTTGTTATAGATAAAAATTGCCAATTCACCCTTGAATGGACGGCAGACGTGATCATCGTCCGCTTTAACCTCAATCTGCCAGAGAACGCTCAGACGACGGCGGAAACGGATCCCAGAACGCTGTTTGCAGAGGGCGGAAAGTACTACAACATTCCCGTGCAACGCGGAGTGGGTACGGTGATAAAACCGGTCACAGACGAGTTCAACGCGTTTGCGGGACTGTATTTTTCAGGCTGGTACCGCACAAAGAAAAACGATAGCGGACAGGTGGAACTTGACCGCCTGTGGGACTTCAGCAAGAGCGTTGGAAACGAAGATATTGAACTGTATGCAAAGTGGGTGGAGCACTCGTACTCGTATACGGTGTACCCGATGGGCGGCGGATTCCGCGCGGATATCCAGCCGTCAAAGAAGGGCGAAACGACAATCACCGCGGAGAACTGCGGCGGGCTTGGATATACGCTGCTTGCGAGCAACACCAAGTTCACAAACAACGGCGCGTTGATGAGAATATCTTTTGAAGGGTTTAAATTCGGCGACGACTTTGACAAGTACGTCGCGGAAGTGACGGTGGACGCAACCGGGAAAAAGGTCATGTTGCTGTTTTCGGAGATATACGCGGAGTTGAGCGGAGCGACGAGCAACCGCGTGTTTGTGAAAAACGATCAATATTTGAAGTTTGCGGGACTGTTTGAGGACTATCAATGCACCAAAAAACTGTCGCACGCGGACAGCGGTCACCAAAACGACGACAACGTGGGCGGCGATCGCGTGGGTTATATCGGCTGGACGTTGGACGAATCCAGAGAAAACGCCATTGATAACTATCTGAACGCGACGTTCACTATGAGCCTGAAGTCGGACGGCTCCGTGCGCATAGACAACACGAAGGACAACTCCGTCAACATTGTCAAGATCCCCGCGACGGTCAAGTTTAACGGCGAGGTCAGACCTATCACGGAGATAGGGCCGAGAGCGTGCGCGAACATCCAATCGCTGCATACGGTGGATATGAGCGAGGCGGACAACCTGACCACGATAGGACAGGAGGCGTTTGCATACGACAGCAATCTGGTGGAGTTTACGCAACCCGATACGAGCGACGCAGAACACCCGCACACAAACAACATATCCATCGTGGGGCGCGACGCGTTTGCGAATACCGCCTACGAGGACAGATATAAGAGCCTGTCCGGACTTGACTTCATCATCATAAACAAGCTGATCTATAAGTACACGGGCGACGAGAAGGCGGAAGTGGTGGACCTCACCAAGGCGGAATACTACACGGCGGACAATTTTGACGACATAACAAGCCTGGGCGCAGAGGAAAAACAGAGATTGGCGCAATACTTCAACGCGCAACTGCTTGGGGCGACTCGCATAATGGGCGGCGCGTTTTCCACAGCGACAAATATGACGACGCTGAAATTGCACGCGAACTTCGAGGATATCGAGGCGGGCGCGTTCAGCGGACTTGCCAAATTTAAACAGCTGGTCGTCACAAAGGCGGAATATACGGAGGGAGGACCTGAGGACGGATCGGATAGCGAGGAGGATTCCGGAGAAGGAGCCCAAGGGACGAAGGCTGCGACAGGACCCGAATACAAACTGAAGTTTGTGAGCGAAACAGCATTCGAGGGGTGCTCGCTGTTTATGTCCGCGGAGGGCGGAAACTTCAACTCGGAAACGGGCGCGATACTCATCGGAAACATCTACTACGCGCAGATCGAGAGGAACAGGACGACGATCAATGTGCCCGCGACTTACAACTTGGGCGAGGTGGAATATCCCATCAATATCATCGCGCCGCATGCGTTCTACGCGTGCTCCGAGATCGCGAATATCACTTTTGAAAAAGAGGAAAATATAACATATATCGGCGCGGACGCTTTTCAAGGGACGGCGTTTACGCAAAAAGCAAATCCCCATTACGTCACGATCAACCATATCCTGGCGGAGTTTTACGGGCCGAGGACTACGGAAATCATCCTGGAAAATCTGGAGAAGGAGATCTGGGAGATAGGCGAGGACGCGTTCGGATCGTTTGCGGGCAACCTCAAGACCATAAAGATCCCCAATTCGGTGCAGAAGATCGACGCATACGCGTTTAAGGGCGCGGAAAATCTGCAATCCGTGATCCTGTCCTCCATAACCGCGACGGAGAATGTGCTTGTGGGCGCGCCTGAGATAGATATGTCGGCGTTTGCGGACAAGAACGACGTGATGAGAGAGGATCTGACGCTGTTTTTCAACGCAGGAGCGCTGAAGTTGCTGGAAACGCTCTCGTCCAAGTCGGATATCGAGGACGCGATCACAAAACAGTGGGTGGAATTTTATAAACTCAACAAAGAGAACTTCAAGGAAGAAAAGATAGACAGAGTGACCCTGAAACAGGGCGCGCTGAAGACCGCGTATTCGGACGGCGAAACTACCGCGCCGAGCGTGGCACAGGCGAAAAAGATCTTTGACGCATACTACTCGACCCATGCGGATGAACTGAAGCAGGCGATCGTGGTGTACAGCAATACAGGCGAACGAGCGAGGTATGAGGACTTCAACCTCGAAAAGGTCAGCTTTGTGGAATTCAAGGACGAAAAAGACCCGAGGTATGACAAGGACGCGGCGCAATATACTATGGCGTATGACTACGATCCGAACTATCCGAACGTGTTCAGGAAGGGCGAGGACTCCGTGATCATATCCATATATAAGGCGGTGCAGGGTCCGCAAAATCAGAATTTTGCGACGCAACGCAGATACGATCAATATACGTCAGACGCGGGTAGCATGTGGATCACGGGACTTGAAGGCGACGTGACAGCGCAAATTATGCCGACATACTTCACGTCGACGGACAAGAAAAAGCTGGACGCGGTGTTCCACTATAAGGACGTGACGGGCGCGCAGCACGAGATAAAGATCGACCTCGACAGCGTGGACGGATTTGTGATCGAGGAGGAAACGCCTCCCACAACGGTCAACCTTGCCGTGAACTTCCACGGGTTGGGAACTTACGTGTTCAGATATAACTACACGTCGAGAAGGGCGCTGTTTACGGGCGCGCAACAGACGACCGCGATCACGGTGCCCCTCAACGCGGATGTGGCGGAGATCGCCGCGACGACAAAGCTGCAACTGCTTGCGGAGGACGGTAGCACGACTCCGTATACCATCTCAACGCAGGACTTTGCGATATCGACGGGGGCGGCGGGACTTGATTCCGCAAATCTGGGACAGCACAAGTTTACGGCGACGTTTATACGCACGGATCTGTGCCTCAACGGCAGAAGCGTAAGCGTGGACGTGGTGTATACGGTGGTGCTGGAATCCAATGAGAAAGACTTCGAATATAAGCTGACCGATACGCCGATCTATGAGGACGGCGAAAAGATATACGACGGTACGGCGACGATCGTGGGATATACCAACAGGGACGCGATAACCGTGATCATCCCCGAAACATACGAGAGGGACGGCAGGACATATAAGGTCACGGGCATCGGCGAGATGACGTCGTCGGCGAGCAACCTCGCGAGCGTGTTTGGCAATTGCAGAAGGCTGCAGACGGTGTATCTGTCCTCAAATATCGAGATCATCGGCACGAGAGTGTTTGAGGGACTGACTATGCTTGGGCATATCAGGACGGCGATCCTGTCCTCCACTCAGCCGGCTTCATGGCAGAAGGCGGACTTTGAGGAGATCAAGGGTATCCCCGACACCAAGGAAAAGGTGAACGGCAAGGATGTGACCATCAAACACGTCAAACTGACAAACATAAGCGCGAGTTATTCGAATATCGGAGGTCAATATTACGGTCTGGCGCTGCCCGCGGATATGACATTTGATGAGGAGAACGTGATTTATAGGATCACGGAGATCGCGGATAAGATCAAGCTGCCCGCAAACTCGGAGGGCAGGTCGGTGTATCTGTACTTCCCAAGCACGGTGATCAATACGTTTGAGGTGCTCGACTCGACGGGCGCGTCTATTGAAGGAAACAGCAAATATAACGTGATGTTCTACGAACAGGGCAAGGGCAGATACGTCGTTACGGACGAAATAAGTTCGTCGTTGAGATTTATCAGCACAAACGCGTTTTACGGCTGCACAAGCCTGAAGTTTGAGGACAATACGTTTACGGGCGCGACAAATCTGTCCGTGATAGGCGTCGGCGCGTTCTCAAATACGGGCATTGACAAGGTGGATCTGTCAAATACGAAGATCAAGGAAGTGGATAACAACCTGTTTGAGAATTGCGGATCGCTCACCTCGGTCAAACTGCCCGCGAGCGTGACGAGAATATTGGTGGCGGCGTTCAGAAATTGCTATATGCTGAACGACTTGCAACTGACGGCGGATAATATAACAAATATCGCCGAAAACGCGTTTTATAACTGCAAATCGCTGACGGAGTTCACGATAGGCGCGAATGTGACTAGGGTGGAAGATAACGCGTTTTATGAGTGCTCCGCGCTGACGATCACGTGCAACGCAGACAAGAGTAAGCAGACAGGCTGGGGCAGCCGCTGGAATAGCTTTGGGTGCCCGGTCATTGATAAGGGCGGCGATACGGACGCGAACGGCAACAGTTATGTCGTGCAGAACAAAGTGCGCTATATGATAGCAAAGGGCGCGGAGAACGCAACCGTCGTCAAACAACCCTACGACATCATCAAGGCGGATATCCCCGACGAGATAAGCGACGGCGGAAAACAATACAAGGTGACCGCTATCGCGAAGGAGGCGTTTGCGGGATGCGTAAATCTGCAATACGTGAAGCTGGGGCAATACGTGACCTCGATCGGCGACAGCGCGTTTGCGGGATGCGCCGCGTTGAGCGAGTTTGTTTTTGCGGGCGATAACGCCTTGGATACCATAGGCGACGGCGCGTTTGACGGCTGCACAAGCCTCATGCAAAGACCGATCATCCCGTCAGAAGTGGTCAAGGGCGATTATAAATACAGCATCGACCGCATAAATATGACGGCGACCGTCACGGGATTTGCACCTGACGCGAAGACGGACACGGTGACTATCGGGGATGAGTTGGAGTATGCGTTCAATAAGTACAAGATCGTCGCGATCGCGGATAACGCGTTCCAGGGAGCGGCGGCGATCAAGTCGGTCACGCTGGGCAAAAACGTCGAAACGATAGGCGCAGGCGCGTTCACCAACTGCTCGGGATTGATGACTGTGACGGCAACCGCAGCGCTTAAGACGATCAAGGATAGAGCGTTTGCAGGGTGTACGGCGCTGAATAAGTTTGACGGAGCAACAGGCCTTGAAGAGGTGGCTGAAGACGCGTTTGATAGGTGCGATAAACTTGATCCAAAACCGCAAGGAAAAGCATGAGAGAATGAAAAATAAGAATGGGGAAGCGCGGACTTGATGTCCGCGCTTTTTTTTTGTGTGGAGGGAGGATAGGGAATGGGCGTGGAGGCTCGGATAGAGGGGGTACTATCCGCCTAGACAGGGGGATTCCTCGACAAACTCGGAATGACACGCTTGAAATTGCTCAGGGCTTTGCCTAATTGCGACAGCAATTTGGCACAAAAGCCCACCGCAATTTCTGC
>CANQMD010000080.1 GCA_947624885.1 uncultured Clostridia bacterium | reverse complement strand
CCCAGTCCTTGCCTCGCACTCGCTCTTGCTCCGCTTCGCAGGTATCACCCTGTCCTAGCCTCGCACTCGCTCTCTGCTCCGCTTCCCGGGTATCACCCAGTCCTAGCCTCGCACTCGCTCTTGCTCCGCTTCGCAGGTATCACCCAGTCCTGCCTCGCACTCGCTCTTGCTCCGCTTCCGGGGTATCACCCAGTCCTAGCCTCGCACTCGCTCTCTGCTCCGCTTCCGGGTATCACACCGTCCTGCCTCGCACACATTATTTTTTTGTCGGCGCGGGTCTGCCGCAATATGCGCACTCCTGCGCATATATCAAAGATATTTTATATTAATAATACATTTTTGGCAATACATTTTATTGGCTTTTTTTCAATTTTTTTTCTTTTTCCACCTCTCCCCCTCAATTTCACCCCATTACATTTCCACTTTTTAACAATTTTAATTTCCCTATCCAACCAAAAAACTCCTCTCCCCCGCCACCGGGAGGAGAGGAGTTCGCCATAATTGCAAAAGTTGTCAAAGCCGTTTTATCGTGTCGTTAAGTTCGCTTCGCGCATATTTCACGCTAGCAATAGAAACGATCCGTTTTTTGTCATCAACAAAATAAATCACGATGTAGTTGTCAACAAAGCAATAACGCAAGTCTTCACGCTGCGCCACATCGCTCAAAAGCGGAGCGCCCATGTTCGGAAATGCGCAAAGCCTGTGGAAACAAGCGATCAAATTGTCATAGAGTTTATGCGCCGCCATTGGGTTGAGAAGTTTGTCGCGAATATGCAATACCGTATCGCGTATGTTTGAGGACGCGACTTCCGTAATGAGATATTTATATTCAGAATCCATACTTCTCTTTCATCTCCGCTTCAAACTGTTCGCCGCTGACAACTCTGCCCGCTTTGATGTCGTCCAAGCCCTCTTTGATCGCCTGCGACAGCATCACATCGCCCATCACTTGCTGAAAATAGTCCATATCCATCACCACAAGTTTTCCGTAGCCGTTTTTGGTGACGTACACATAGCCTTTTTCCGCGCACTTTTTTTCAAGCGAAACCGTGTCTTTAAGATCCTTCATAGGGATGATGTCCGTGATTGGAAGAGCAAACATTTTTTATACCTCCTCAAATATTATACTCAATTTGTACCCAAATTATACCCAAATTATGTCCATTTGTCAATACAAATTTGAGTATTTCAAAAATATTCAAAAACTTTAAAAGTTCATTTTTCCTCTCAAGGCGCCCTTTAGCAAAGGGAGCTGCCACCTTCTGGTGCCTGAGGGGATTGTCTTAACTCACCTCAGTCCCAATCTGCGGGCGGTACGCGGGTCAAGAGTGCTTTCAAACGCGCGTTCGTCCTCGCCGTGGTAGTCGCTGCCGCCTGTGGGAAGCAGCCTGTGCTTGTCGCACATCTTCAGCAAAGCGACCCTGTCCAAGTCGCTGTGTCCGGGATAATTCACCTCAAGCCCGTCCAAACCGCCGCGTTTCAAGCCCTGCAACAGCATATCCAATCTGCCGTCCTGCAAAAACTTTTTCGGGTGAGCAACGCTGACAAAAGCGCCGTGATTTTTCAACATTCTAACCGCGCCGATTGGCGTCAGACGCTTGCTTTCGACATACGCCGCCCCACCCGCGCCGAGAAACCTGTCAAACGCGTCCGACACGTCCCGCGCAACGCCAAGTTCCACCATTTTGCGAGCGATGTTCATCCTGCCCACGCCGTCCGCGAGGTAGTCTATGCCAAGGTCAATTCCCAGCGCCGTCAACTTCCGCCCTATCGCCTCGTTGCGTGCGCGACGCAGCGCCTTTGCCGCGTCAAGTTCCTCCAAAAAGGCCGCGTTCGGCTCAAATCCGTAGCCCAAAATGTGTATCTCGCACACCGAGTAGCAGCTGAGTTCTATGCCGCGCACAAAGCCGACGCCCATCTCTCGCGCCGCCTCTTCCGCCTCCGCAAGCCCCGCCACGGAGTCGTGATCCGTGATCGCCAGCGCGTCCATACCACATGCTTTTGCCCATGCCACCGCCTCGCGCGGCGCAAGTCTGCCGTCCGATGCCGTTGTGTGTATATGCAGATCAGCCTTCATAGTCTGTCCCCCGTTGCAATTTCAGCCTTCGCAACGACATCAATTTTCGTCGTCGCCGCTTGTTTCGATATCGTAGTCCGCGTCCTCCGTTCCGTCGACAGACGGGAGTTCGTCCGCGCCATTCCCGCCCGCAGGCAGTTCGTCCAGATCGTCCTTGGTCAATTCGTACACCTTGTTGAGTTGCGTGCGCAACTTTGCCGTCCTCGCCTCCGCCTTGTCCAGCGTATTGCCGACGGTGGTTATGTTTTGGTGCGTGCGTTGCAACAGCGTTTCAAACTTGGCAAAATCGCCTATAAACGCGCGGAACAGCTTGCCGATCTCCTTGCTACGCTTCTCCACCGCCAGGGATTGAAATCCCATCTGCAGGCTGTTGAGCAACGCCGCGATCGTCGTCGGCCCGCACACCACCACGCGATATTTTTGTTGCAATTCCTCAAGCAACACCGTATTGCGCACCACCTCGGCGTACAGCCCCTCCGTGGGCAGATACATTATCGCAAAATCCGTCGTTTTGGGCGGTTTGATATACTTTTCGCTTATGCTCTTCGCCTGCGCCTTGATCACCTCTGACAGCGACTTGACCGCCGCGTCGATCGCCTCGCGCTCGCCTTTTTCCGCCGCCTCCTGCAATCTGCCGTACGCCTCGACGGGAAACTTTGCGTCGATCGGCAACAGCACCTCGTCGTCGCCCTTGCCCGGCATACGGATCGCAAAATCCACCACCACGCTGCTGCGAGGCAACTTCACCTGCGCCGCGTATTGCGACGGGATCAAGATCTGCTCCAGCAACGCTTTGAGCGAAACTTCGCCCCACGTGCCGCGCGTCTTGACGTTGCTGAACAGCTTGTTGAGGTCCTTCACGCCGCTCTGCAAACTCTGCAACTCCGCAAACGTGCGATTGATCTCCTCAAGCCTCTCGTTGACCAGTTGGAAGGATTGATTGAATCGTTTGTCCAGCGTTTCGGAAAGTTTTTCGTCCACCGTCTGCCTGATCTTTTCAAGTTCCGCCTCGTTGTACGCGCGCAATTCCGCAAGCGCCTGTGCGTTGGCTTGCCGCATAACGTCCAACTGTTTTGACAACTCCTTTGTCATTTCGACAAGTTTGTTGACCTGTTCGGCGCGCAAGTCCGCCATCGACTGCGCGTAGGATTGTTTCAGCAAATTCAACTGATTGATCGTTTCTTTTGACGACTCGGCAAGCCTGTCTATCTGCTCCGCGCGGAAATTGTTCATGCTTTGAGTAAGTTCCCGCCCGATCTTGTCTATCTTTTCCACGTTTGCGTTCGCCAATGCTTCCGTGCGGCCAAGCATCTGCCTCGAACTGTCGACCTGCGCGTTTATGCTGCCGACAAGCGCGGAATTTTGCAATCTCATATCGTTTTCCACATGCTCGCGCAACTTTTCGCACTCAAACCTCAGATCCTCGCCCGTTACGCCCGCTCTGTCCTTGCGCCTGGCAAGCGAAATCACCGCAACCAACGTCACGATCGCAACCGCCAGCGACAATGCCGCCAAAATGTACACTCCGATCATATTTTTTCCTCTCGTCCTTTATTTTTTTCGGCATATATGCGTTGCGCATTCCGCCTTCCGCACAATATGCCGCGTGCAGATCACATCCTATTTGCAAACTTCGCCAGATATTTCAGCGCCCTTTCCCTGTCCGCAAGTTTGGGATCCATCGCCGTCGCCTCAAGCAACTCCTCAAGCGCCGTCGCCCGCATGCTGTCGGGCACGCCCAGCGCGATCAGATCGTCGCCTCCGACCGACAGTTCCTTCACGCAAAGCGGCACGCCGTTACGTTTCAAAAACTCGTACTCTTCTCTCAGCCTGTTCGGTCTTGTCAACTTCCCCGCCGAAGCAAGACCGTCAACGTCCACAAGTTCGCAAAGTTGCTCCACGATATCCGCGTGTTGCACGACAAACCGCCTCAGTTTTGCAGGGGACGTGTTGCCGTTGATGTCCACCATATGCCATCTGACAAGCTGCGTGACGCGCCGTATCTCCGACTTTTTGAAGCGCAGCCTCTCCAATATTTTCCCTACGATCTCCTCTCCCGCAACGTCGTGTCCGTGCATATTGCCGTGTTGCGCCACCATAGGCGCTTTGCCCACGTCGTGCAGCAACGCCGCCCATCTCAGGTGCGGAGGGCTGAGTTCAAACGCCTTCACCGAGTGTTCGTACGCGTCGTACAAGTGATATTGCCTCGGCTGTTCCAGCCCCTTGAGCGCCGCAAGTTCGGGCAGCAGCATATCCACCAACCCCAGGCTGTCCAGCGCTCTGAACGCTTCGAGGTGTGCGCCTGTCCTTTTGAGTTCGGGGTGTTTGACATCCGCCTCGAAACAGCTGATCAACTCCTCTCTCACGCGCTCCACGGTTATATCCCGCACTCTCCACGCGTTTTCGACGGCGCTGTCCCATGTGGCTTTGTCGGGATCGAATCCCAATTCCGCGGCAAAACGCACGAGGCGCAAAATGCGCAATCCGTCCGCTTCAAACACGTCCTCTTTGGCGCGGCGCAGTCGCTTTTGACGTATGTCCTCGATGCCGCCCAATGGGTCGACGTACTCGCCTTTCAGCACGTCCAGATATATCGCGTTGCAAGCAAAATCGCGCCGCTGAGCGTCGTCGAGGATGCTGTTTGTAAACCTCACTTCGCTTGGCGAGTGCGCCCCGCTGCCCTTTTCGTAGCTGTCCGTCCTGAAACAGGTGTACTCCGCGCGGAAATCTCCCTTTGAGATTATCACCGTGCCCATACGCAAACTCTTGTCGGACAGCTGAAATTCCGACCCGCTGAGCAGCCTCTTCACATCCTCCACCCTCAGTGGCGAGCAGATGTCGATATCGTGGCAGGCGACGCCCATTATTCTGTCCCGCACGCAACCGCCCACCGCATACAGCGCGGTATACGGCGCAAACAGTTTTGCCAATTGAACAAGTTCGCCGTCAAGCGCGTTTTTGTTCGCCATATTTGCTCCCATCACGGCTTTGCGTAAACGGAGGGCGACAGCACGCACACGTCGGGCAGATTGCGCATGCGCTGGTCGTAGTCCAGCCCACACCCCACGACGTACTCGTTTTCTATCTCAAACCCGACGTAATCGCCCTTAAAATCCACTTTTCTGCGGGAAGGCTTGTCAAGCAGAGTGCACACTTTGATTGACTTTGGCTCTCTCGCCTCAAGCAGACGCTTGAGATAGCTGAGCGTAACGCCGCTGTCGATTATGTCCTCGACGATAATGATGTTTTTGCCCTGGATAGGCGAGCTGAGATCCTTGATCATCTTGACTTCGCCGCTCGTCGTCGTACCTCCGCCGTAGCTTGAAACCGCGATAAAATCTATTTCCATATCGCAGTTCATCGCTCTGATCAGATCCGCAAAAAACACGCATGCTCCTCTCAAAGTGCACACCATCGTCACGCTCTCTCCGTTCAGATCCTTCACGATCTGTTCGCCAAGTTCCTTGACGCGGGCGCTGATGGCCTCTTTTGAAACAAGTATTCTGTCGATTTCATTTCCGTACATTTTTTGACCTCGCAATATGATGATAATTTATTTGACGCGACCTTTTCGGTACATCCGGATTTATTTGTGAAATTTTTTCAAAGCGCTTCTATCTTGTAGACATATCGCGTGCTTGTCGTCACCTTGCAAGCGGCGCTGATATCCACCCCCGCCACGGCGAGGATATTGTTTCCGCAAGCGATCACCGCAAGCGAGTCGCGTTTGCGTTTCGGCACTTTTTTGTCGGTCAAAAAGTCGCCCAGGCTTTTGCTTCCGCCCCCGAACTTTTCGATGCAGTCGCCCTCTCTTCTGCGCCGTATGACCGCGCCATGGGGCACGCTGTCCGCGTCAGCAAAAAGCGCTCCGTCCCCTCTTTGCGCGGCGTAAAACGCGCTCACAGGCAATTTTTGAACGCTTATGCCAAACTCTGCAAATATGCCCTCTTCAAACTCCGTTTCGTTCTCATTCGCTTTCTCCCGCCTCAGCGCGAACACCAGCCGATCGTTCTGCTTGTGCGCGTCAAGCGAATGCGTAAGTTGGATCATCTTGCCGTTTTCCGCGTCTTTAAGCGCAAATATCAGCGGAAAATGCCTCTGTTCTATGTCCTGCCTCACGCCCAAAGCGCTCGCCGCCTTCAACACCAGCCGCTTTGCGATCGCAGGCTCTTTGAGGTCGTCTATCTTCACATACGCCTCGCCGTCCTTCATATCTATATCCGGCACTTGCGAGTCAATATACTCCTCCGCCTCACGGGCGCTGGCGGTCAGTCTGAGCACCGCGTCGCCCAGCGCTGGGAATCGCGTCCTCAGCACGTTTAACTCCTGCCTCAAAAAGTTGCGGGTGTAGTGGATATCTCCGTTTGACGCGTCCTCTCTGAACGCGAGTCCATGTTCCTCCACATAGCGATCTATCTCATCGCGCGGGACGGACAGCAGAGGGCGGATATACCTGCCGTTCACGGGGCTCATCCCCGCGATCCCCTTCACTCCCGTGCCGCGAAGTATGCGCATAAGCACCGTTTCCACCTGATCCTCGCGATGGTGCGCAAGCGCGATGTAATCGCACCTCCCCTCCGCAAGC
>CANQMD010000079.1 GCA_947624885.1 uncultured Clostridia bacterium | reverse complement strand
TATGGTTGCACAGGCTTGACCTCGATCACAATACCGGACAGCGTGACAAGCATAGGCGATGAGGCATTCTATAATTGTACAGGCTTGCAGACGGTGACAATAGGCGACGGCGTGCAAAGCATAGGTGATTATGCATTTTATAACACATCTTGGTATAACGCTCTTCCCGACGGAGTTGTTTACATTAATAAAGTTCTGTATAAATATAAAGGTGAAATGCCCAAAAACACAACTATAAATATCCAAGAGGGCACGGTTACGATTTCACCACATGCATTCTCTGGTTGCAGAAGTTTGACCGAGATAACTATCCCCGACAGCGTAACAAGCATAGGCGGAGAGGCATTCTATGGATGCACAGGCTTGAAAGCATTTAATGTAGCGGAAGAAAACTCTGTGTATCAAAGCAAGGACGGTGTTCTGTACAAAAAAGCTGATAAATCAATTTATCTTGTGCCGCAAGCAGTTGAAGGGGCGGTTGCAATTCTTGACGGGTGCACCAGCATAGGCTCTTCAGCATTCTCCGGTCGCACAGGCTTGCATACGGTCACAATGGAGAATGGCGTGCAAAGCATAGATGATTATGCATTCTATAATTGCACAGGTTTACAGTCGGTCACAATAGGCGAAGGCGTGCAAAGCATATACAAGAGTGCATTCTATGGTTGCACAGGCTTGCAGACGGTGTATTATGAGGGTACAAGCGAGCAATGGGACAGCATCTCAATAGAAGGCGGCAACGATAACCTTAAAGATGCAGAGCGCTATTATTTCAGTGCGCAGGATCCGTATCAAGAAGGCACGGCGACGGAGGGCGAGAAATATTGGCATTGGAATGAGGAAACCAATACTCCGGAAGTGTGGGTCAAGCAGGATTGACAAAAACTGAATCGGCAAAAATTTTATGCTGAAAAACACACGGCGTCGCTCATTTGGGCGGCGCCGTGATTTTTATGCTGGTAGTTGGCGGCATACTCGGCTGTTTTGGGGCTTGGATGTCAATCGTTCTGATACATTTTGAGGGTGGCTTTGAGGGCGGAGATCACATTGTCGCGCAGGGAGGCGGGGGAGAGCACCTCGACGTTGGTGTTGTATTGCAGCGCCCAGTACAGCATAGCCCTCTCGCCTGCTCGCAAGGTCGCCAAAAAGTGTTCGTCGTCCACCTTTTGCACGGAAAAATCTGTTCCAAACCAGTCCGTGAGGTCGTCCATCATGGAGTTGGGGCAGCGCAGAGTCACCGTGACAAGCGCGTCGTTGTACATATATGGCAGCCCGTTGGCGAGTTCGCCGTAGTCTATCCCATGCTTGAAGCCGGGGTTTTGATCGATGGGAAGCGCGTCGTCGCCCAGGATCTTCATGTTTTTGATCCTATCCATGCGCAGATAGCAAACTTTGTCGTATTTGTCGTCGTGCAACATGAGGTAGTAGTGCTGGTTGTGCAGCAGCAGTTGATAGGGCGAGCCGGTGTGCTTGCCGGATGTTTTCGGCTTTTTGTCGGGGGAGATGTGGTAGTAGTCAAAGGCGATCTTTTTGCGACTTTCAATCGCCTCGTCCGCAAGTTCGATGTTGAGGAAAAACGCTCGGTTGTCGCTTTTGCTCCACTCCTTGACGGAGTACACGTGGCGCACATGGGTTTTGAAGCCGCACCCGCCAAGCGCTATGAGTTTGTCGATGAGTTGCTTGGAATGTACGGAATTGATGTGCTTGGAGCACAAAACGCTGTCTATCAACAGCCTTAATTCGGACCTCTCAAACATGCGCGACGCAAGATACGCCCCCTTGCCGTCCGATTGGATGTCGCAACCTATGTCCTGCAGATAGGCGATGTTGCGTGCCACGGCTTTGCGCTCGCACTCGATCCCGTAGCTTGACGCGAGCAGGTCGATGATCTGTTGCTGCGTGAGTTCGTGGTCCTGATCCGAATACTTGTCGAGGATCTGATATATCCTGATTATCAAAGTTTTGTTTGCGCCCATTTGTCGCCTCCGAATTTTGTGGTTTTTGTCCGCATGATATCATCATCACGCTTACAAATTTATCTTACAACAAAATATGTACCCTTTTCGGTACATATTATATCGTATCATAAAAGCGATATCAAGCGTTTTGGAGGGGTGAAAATGATTGTTTTGGCGGCGGCGATCGCAGTGATGTTTTTTGTTGTGTATATCTGCCTTGGCAAATGACCGCGGCGGACGGTGAAAAACTGCGGCAAAACCCAGAACTTTACAGGGAGTAGCTTTCAAAGATCTCCTTAAACAGTGGCAGGGCGCGTTGAATGACGCTTTTTTCAACGCAATACGCCACGCGACAGTAGCCGCATGCCGCAAAATCGTCGCCGGGCACGATGAGCACGCCCAGGTTTCGCGCACGAGATGAGAACTCCTTTGAATCTCCGCCCGGCGCTTTGACAAACAGATAGAACGCGCCGTCCGGGTGCACGCATTCATATCCTATCTCCGTCAAGCCGTTGTAAAGCAAACTGCCATTTTCTCGATATGTTTGGATGTCCGGCTTTTGACCTTCGCACATCGCCACCACCTTCTGAAATAGGGACGGTGCGCATACGTAGCCGAGCGCTCTGCCCGCGCCGAGGATCGCCGAATACAACTCGTGCGCTTTGTACGCGTCGGGTGACACCGCGATGTAGCCTATGCGCTCGCCGGGAAGGGACAGCGTTTTGGAATAGCTGTAGCAGACGAGGCAGTGGGGATAAAAGTTCATCATATACGGGACTTCCGCGTCGCCGTAGACAAGTTCGCGATACGGCTCGTCCGCGATCACAAAGATGGGGCGGCCGATCTCCTCGCTTTTGCGCGTGAGGATGCGCGACAGCTTCATGATGAGCTCGCGCGAGTAAACTTTTCCGCTGGGATTGTTGGGGGAGTTGATCACCACCGCTTTTGTGCGGGGAGTGACGACGCTTTCAAGCGCGGCGAGATCGATGTCAAAGTTGGGCTCAAACGGCACGGTGACGGATTTTCCGCCCGCGGATCTGACGTAGACGGCATATTCCGGGAAGTACGGCGCACAAAGCACAAACTCGTCGCCCGCTTCGCAAAGCGCGTTGATGGATATTGCAAGCCCCGCTGACGCGCCGCAGGTCATATATATCAAATCTTCGGAAATATCTGTTCCAAAACGGCTTTTTATGCCCTTTGCAATGGCGCTCCGAGCCTCCTTGGAGCCTTGCGACGAGGTGTAGCTGTGCACGGCGACGCTGTCTTTGTCGCAGGCGAGCGCAAGGATCGCTTCCCTCACGCCTTCGGGCACAGGGACGCTGGGGTTGCCTATGGAAAAGTCATACACGCTGTCGCGCCCCAACTGCTCCGCGCGTTGTGCGCCAAACTCGTGAAGTTCTCTTATGGTTGAAAGATGGCTGCCTATCTCAAGCATGTAGTCGTTGAACATATGTCCGCCCCTAAAAATAATTAACAACAATTATATCATCACTTTGCGGCGTTGGCAAATAAAAAATGGGTGACAAGCGCAACTTCAAGTGCTAAAATATGAGAAAGGCAAAGGAGAACAATTATGTCGAAACTCAAAGAAAACAGTATCAAAGAAGTGCAAAAATTGTATGAGGCGATCAAAGCCTCAAAATGCGTCGTGGCGCTCACGGGGGCGGGTATATCCGTGCCGAGCGGCATACCGGATTTTCGCGGCGAAGCGGGATTGTACAAAACAAAGTACGGCGACTACAAGCCCGAAGTGATGTTGTCGCGCGACTTTTTTGACGATCATCCCGACGAGTTTTTCAAGTTTTACAGGGAAAAGATGATCTATGCCGACGCAAAGCCAAACGCCGCGCACCTTCTGCTTGCGGAATTGGAAAGACAGGGGAAACTGTCCTGCGTGATCACTCAAAACATCGACGGCTTGCATAGCGACGCGGGCAGCAAGAGGGTGTATGAGTTGCACGGCAGCGTGAGAAGAAACCGCTGTATGAGATGCGGCAGGAGTTACCCCGGTACGGACATAGTGACACAATGCAGCGGAGTGCCAAGGTGCGGATGCGGCGGCATGATCAAACCCGACGTGGTGCTGTACGGCGAATGGCTGGACGGCGACGTTGTGAGGGGCGCGAGCAAAGCGGTTTGCGACGCGGATATGCTTTTGGTGATAGGCACGTCGCTTCAGGTCAGTTCGGCAAGTTCGCTGTTGTACGACTACTGCGGGGACACTCTCGCGTTTGTCAACAAGGGCGGGACTCCGTATGACGATATGGCGGACATCATCATTGACGACGATTGCGCCGCCGTTGCGAAAGAGTTGTTGAAATTGCTGTGATCGGCATTTTATATTGTCTAAATGCCATGTTAAAGTGCCGATAATGCAAAAAAAATATAATAATGTGGAGATGCGATATGCAAGTAGACGAAAAGTATTTTGAAAGATCGCAAAGCGGGGACACTATCGACAGCGTGCTTGAGGACGGCGAAAAAGTGCTTTTCCGCTCAAAGCCGAACAAGCGTTCGTACGTGATGGCGGCAGCGCTCAAAATGCTGCCTATCGCGATCATATGGCTCTGCTTTGACGCGGCGTTTTTGACGCTCATAGGCATCGAGATCAGCAAGGGAAATATGCCAAAAGCCATGCTAGGTGTGCTGGTGCCGTTTTTTCTGGTGCATCTTGCGCCTGTGTGGATCTGGATATCAAGGATAGTCAAATCCACAATCGAAATCAAAAATATCGAGTATGCCTTCACCGACAAGCGCGTGATCGTGCGCAGCGGCGTGATAGGCATCGACTTCAAATTTTTCTACTACGAAAAGATAGAATCCGTCGTCGCAAAGGTAGGGCTGATAGACAGGGTGTGCAAGGTGGGCGACATCTACATCACCGCCGCAGGCACCGCCGGCGTGATCTTTGATCAGACGGATCCATATTCGCTCGCTTCCAAGCTGCAAAAACTCGCTTCGGATTTCCGCGCGGATCTGTATTATCCAAACGAGTTGCGCCCTGCGTCCGACGATAGCGACAAACAGGAGAAATTGCCCGCGGACAATGAAAATGCGACGACCGATGAAAGCCTCGCCGCCGCCGATCCGCTCGCAGATAAGCCCGCTTGGGAAAACGCCTCGCCAAAGGACGATAGCGGCGCATAGTGAAAAAATTCAGTCATCATGTAGCGGGCTTTTGCCCGCTTTTTTGTTGATTAGATAAACAAATAGCGCCCAAATCCTTGTCCGAGCTGTCCCTATACAAGTACTCAGCCTTGTCCGAGCGTTGTCTGTAAAGAGGTATTATTTGCAAAAACTGCACAATTTGGATGAAGAGCGCGAAAACGCCCTTTTTTCGAGCACGAGCGTACTTCCTGTACGTGACGTGAGAAAAAAGGGCGTTGACAAAGCTATTCGCCAAATTGTGCAGTTTTTAGGCGAGTTCGGAGAAGTACTTAATCGTCCTCACCATCTGCGATGTGTAGCTGTTTTCATTGTCATACCAGCTGACGACCTGCACCTGATACGTTGTGTCGTCGATCTTGGAAACCATCGTTTGAGTTGCGTCAAAGATGGAGCCGAAGCGGCTGCCGATGATATCGCTGGAAACGATCTCGTCCTCGTTGTAACCGAAGGACTCGGTCGCGGCGGCTTTCATTGCGGCGTTGATGCCTTCCTTGGTGATGTTTTCACCCTTGACGACTGCGATGAGGATAGTCGTGGAGCCCGTCGCTGTGGGAACGCGCTGTGCGGAGCCGATGAGTTTGCCCGCGAGTTCGGGAATGACAAGGCCGATCGCCTTTGCTGCGCCGGTGCTGTTGGGGACGATGTTGATCGCCGCGGCTCTGGATCTGCGCAGATCGCCCTTTCTTTGCGGTCCGTCAAGAGGCATCTGGTCGCCGGTGTAGGCGTGGACAGTGGTCATAATGCCGGACAGGATGGGCGCATAGTCGTTGAGCGCTTTTGCCATGGGTGCGAGGCAGTTTGTCGTACAGCTTGCGGCGGAGATGATCGCGTCGTTTGCGGTGAGGGTTTGATGGTTGACGTTGTAGACGATCGTGGGGAGGTCATTGCCTGCGGGAGCGGAGATGACGACTTTGCGAGCGCCTGCGTTGATGTGTGCTTGCGCCTTTGCCTTTGAGGTGTAGAAACCTGTGCACTCAAGCACCACGTCAACCTTCAGCTTCTTCCAAGGAAGATCCGCGGCGTTTTTCTCGGCGTAAACTGTGATCTTTTTGCCGTCGACGGTGATGTAGCCGGGCTCTGTTTCAGTTGCCTCGCCGAACTCGACGGTGTGGCTGTTGGCGTAGTTGCCCTGAGTTGAGTCATACTTCAAAAGGTGAGCGAGCATCTTGGGGCTGGTGAGGTCGTTGATAGCGACAATTTCATAACCCTCTGCGCCGAACATCTGTCTGAATGCCAGACGGCCGATACGACCGAAACCGTTGATAGCTACTTTTACGTTTGCCATAAATTATTCCTCCAAAAAGGTTTTAGTTTTTTTGTTTTTGTCGGCTGAATTTCAGCCTACAATATTATAAAAGTTTTAAAGCGATAATGCAAGTATAAATTTCAAAAAACTGCGCCGAATTTCAAAAAATAATATCGAGCGAACAAAGAGGGGATTTTCGCGCGTCTTGCGCATATATTTCGCCGTCTTAAATTCATAGCTTTGCGGGTTGTCACAGGACATAGCATTGCGGGGATAAGGGTAGGATCATGCCGCGGCGCAACAAACGGCAACGGACGGGAATGTGCGTTTTTGCAAATAGATATGGCAACAGAAAATGAAAAAAGTTCCTCGACAATTGCCGAGGAACTTTTGAAATTTTTGCACAAAGGGAAGTTTACGCTGTGATTTTTGCATTGTAAACTGCCGATTTTGTTGAACACGACGACAATTTAATCAATGCACCGAGAAGAGGAGATCTCCGTAAGTGGGCATGGGGTAGTACTCCTTTGACATGTTCAATTCGATCTCGTCGCAGGTCTTTCTGAGCGCCGCCATCGCGGGGATGACCTTGTCGCGGTAGCACTCTCCCCCCTTGAGGTTGTCGCCGAGCGTATGCGCTTCATCGGT
>CANQMD010000078.1 GCA_947624885.1 uncultured Clostridia bacterium | reverse complement strand
GGGGAGCCGTCTGCGCCCTGCGCAGACTGAGGGAATTGTTTCCAATTACACCCCCTCCGCCTGTATATTTTCGTTCGGGGACGGGGGAACGCCGCTTGAACAAAACTACCCAAGCGTTTGTCCGAGCGATTCGGGCTCCCCATAGCAGGTCCCAAAAAATCACAAAGTGATTTTATTGGGTGCAGATATGAGTGACGACGTGACACGGTGTAGAAACGCATAGCACGTGGAACGAATTTTATGGGGTATAGATGGGGAGTACTGAGTGGAGTGTGGCGGAACGTTACGCTTATATTTGTACTCATCTTATCGCTGCACGTAACGAAGGGAGGGGTTGGGTCATTCATTAACCCTGTCCGAGTGACAATGCTTATTCGCTATTCTACGCCAAAAGCCTTGTTCAAGCCACTCCGCCCAACAAGCAGTAGTACTATGTATGTCGATTTAGTCGTCCGTGATGCCAAGCAAATAATCCGCGCTCACGTCAAAATACTGCGCCAGCTTGAATATCGCCGCCGCGCCGGGCTCCTGTTTGCCCGTTTCCCAATAGCTTATCGAGGCATTGCTCAACTCCAATTCTTTGGCGAGCAAATTTTGACCTATGCCTTTTTCAAGCCGCAAAGCGCGTAAACGTTCTCCGAATACATTTGAATCGAAAACCTTCATAATATTATTCTAACAATAATTATAATTTTTACTTGACTTCTAACTATAATTAGAATATAATGTAAAAAAATCAGCTAAAAAGGAGAATTTTGAATGAAAATCGCAAGTTGGATATTGACGATCTTGTCTTATGTTGCAGGCGTAACGCTCCTGTTGGTGCAAATATTTGCACATGTAGCGGACCTGTTTTTCAACGGCTTGTTGCCGGTGTTGCTGGTAGGGTTTGTTGGGCACATCTTGTTGTGTGTGATGAAGAGGCGCGGTGAAAAATTGGGCAAGGACGGCTTGGCTGTCTACATTCTGTCCTTCCCGCAATTTATCGTCATTGCAATCATATTGTTGATATTCCTGCTGTTGTTCAAGTTGGCGGATTTCATCTGCTATATGATCGAAGGCAAACATCCGTTCGGCACGTTTTGCGACAATGGATTCGGTTTACTTTTGGGCAAGCCCCGCGCGGGAACCTATTCGGATGACGACGATGAGGGCAAGGAATATCTTGAAGTGATCGACGATTACGGCAACCACCTCAAATTGGAGTTTGTCGAGATGACCGAGGACTATGACCCCGATTCGCCATACGCTTATCAATATTACAAGCGCTATCGTGACAACCTCGGCAACTATTGGCGCAACTATGAAGACAACAAAGTCATAGAGGAAAAAAAGGTCGAAAGAGCGGCAACAAACAAGAAAATAGGCGTCAATTGACGCCTTTTTTTATGTGACAACACTCGTTTTGTTTTCATTGGGGACGGGGCAAAAATGGAAATTCATTTTCATTTTTGCCCCGTCCCCAATGAAAATACGATATTAACCTAGTCCTAGCGTTGCCTATTTCCCCCTGTCATTCTGAGCGCAGTCGAAGAATCCCCCTGTCCGAGCCGTCCCCATACAAGCGCTCAGCCTAGACCGAGTGACAACGCCTGTCGAAGAATCCCATTGATAAACGTCCATTCCTCGTCACAAAAAAACAGAGCGGATTATCCGCTCTGTTTTTGTTGCAATCACAATGTTCACGCCTTGTAGGAATCGGCTTTCTTCTGATAGAATGCGCGTTTGTCGGCTGCGTCCTGCTCGTTCTTTGCGAAGAGGGACTGTGCGGCTTCGGGATTCATCTTTGCGAGCGACGCGTAGCGCGTTTCGTTCATGAGGAACTCCTGATAATTGCCTGTAGGCTCTTTGCTGTCGATCGAGAGCGGGCCGGCCTCGCTGCCGATGAGTTGCGGATTGAAGCGGAACAGTTGCCAATATCCGCACTCGACCGCCTTCTTCATCTCCATCTGCGAGTTGTCCATGCCGCCCTTGATGCCGTGGTTGATGCAGGGAGCGTAGGCGATGATGATGGACGGTCCGTGATATGCTTCGGCCTCTGCAAACGCCTTGACAACCTGATTCATATTTGCGCCCATAGACACCTGCGCGACGTACACATAGCCGTAGTCCATTGCCAGCAGGGCGAGGTCCTTTTTCTTGGTGCGTTTGCCTGTTGCGGCAAATTTTGCGATCGCACCCGTAGGAGTGGACTTCGAGGCTTGTCCGCCGGTGTTGGAGTACACTTCCGTGTCAAGCACCAAGATGTTCACATCTTCGCCGCTTGCCAGCACGTGGTCAACGCCGTTGTAGCCGATGTCGTATGCCCAGCCGTCGCCGCCGACGATCCAGATGGACTTCTTGATGAGGCAATCTTTCATAGCGTCGATCTTGCCGAGCAACTCAAGCGTTTCGCCGTTCGCCTTTTTCTGTTCCGCGTCTATCAAAGCGAGGATCTGTTGGGTCGCCGCTTTTGACTGTTCGGCGTTCTCTTTGCCTTCAAGCCACGCGTTGAGCGCCGCCGCAAACTCCTCCGAAACGCCCAGCGAGAGCAGTTCCTTGATGGTGTTTGTCAGCACGCCGCGACGAGTTTCGTAGGCGAGGTGCATGCCGTAGCCGAACTCCGCGTTGTCCTCAAACAGCGAGTTTGCCCAAGCGGGGCCGTGACCCTTGTCGTTGACGGTGTAGGGGCAGGTAGGAGCGCTGCCGCCGTAGATCGACGAGCAACCCGTGGCGTTTGCAACCAACATTCTGTCGCCGAACAGCTGAGTCATAAGTTTGACGTAGGGGGTTTCGCCGCAGCCTGCGCATGCGCCCGAGAACTCAAACAACGGCTTTTTGAATTGGCTGTTTTTGACGCTGACGCTCTTGATGGGCGCAGATGTTTCCTTCAGATTTTCCGCATATTCCCAGTTTTGCGCGTCCTGTTTGATGGATTCGTCCAGCGGGATCATCTTGAGCGCCTTTTCCTTTGCGGGGCAGACGGCGACGCAGTTGGAGCAACCCGTGCAATCGTAGGGGCTGACCTGAATGCGGAATTCGTATCCCTTGAATCCTGTCGCGGGCTTTGTCTGGAAACCTTCCGGCTTATCTTTGAGCTCTTCGGGAGTTGCAAGCACGGGGCGGATAGTCGCGTGCGGGCAGACAAGTGCGCACTGGTTGCATTGGATGCAGTTCTCTTTGATCCACACGGGGACGTTGACGGCGATGCCGCGTTTTTCAAACTTGGTCGTGCCGGTGGGGACGTAGCCTCTGGGATTGAATGCGGAAACGGGCAGTTTGTCGCCTTCCTGCGCGGTTATGGGCGCGATGAATGTCTTGAAATATTCATCTTGAGGCACTTCGAGCGGAGCCGCTCCCTTTGTTGTGGTCGCCCAGCTTTCGGGGTATTTGACTTCCTTCAGTCCTTCGATCGCCTTGTCCACGCAAGCATAGTTCATTGCGACGATAGCGTCGCCCTTCTTGCCGTAGGACTTCTTGATCATTTCCTTCATATAGCGCTCTGCGTCCTCATAAGGAATGACGTTGGCAAGTTTGAAGAATGCCGCCTGCATGACGGTGTTCACGCCCTTCTTTGCGCCGATCTCGGTGATAACCTTCAGGCCGTCGAGGGTGTAGAACTTGATATGCTTTTTGGCGATCATATTCTTCATGCTTGCGGGCAGTTTGCTGTCCATCTCTTCGGGAGCCCATTGCGAGTTGAGCAGGAAGGTGCCGCCCTCCTTGAGGTCGGAAAGCATGTCGTAGCGCAGCACGTATGACTCGTTGTGGCACGCCACAAAGTCCGCTTGGTCGATGAGGTATGTGCTGCGGATGGGTTTATCCGAGAAGCGCAGGTGGGATATCGTTATGCCGCCGGACTTCTTGGAGTCGTACGCAAAGTACGCTTGCGCATATTTTTCGGTGTGGTCGCCGATGATCTTGATGGAGTTTTTGTTTGCGCCGACGGTGCCGTCGCTGCCAAGCCCATAGAACTTGCAGGAGATCGCGCTTGCGTCCGCCGCGTCGATCTTCTCCTTGACTTCCAGCGAGTGGAATGTCACGTCGTCCGTGATGCCCACCGTGAAGCGATCCTTCTTTTCGCCCGCCATATTTTGGTAGACAGCGTTGACCATGGAGGGGTTGAACTCCTTGCTGCCGAGGCCGTAGCGACCCGTGAGCACTTCAAGCTGTTTGCCGTATTCGTTCAGCGCGGACACGATGTCCAGATACAGAGGCTCGCCCTGAGCGCCCGGCTCCTTGGTGCGATCCAGCACCGTGAGGACCTTGCAGGTCGCGGGGATAGCTTTGACAAGCGCTTCTGCGGGGAAGGGGCGATACAGCCTTACCTTGATGAGGCCGACCTTTTGTCCGCGTGCGTTGAGATAGTCCACCGTTTCCTCAACAGCTTCTGCGCCGCTGCCCATGATCGCGATCACTCTGTCCGCGTCGGGTGCGCCGTAGTAGTCAACCAAGTGATACTTTCTGCCCGTGAGAGCGCTCACTTTGTCCATCTGCGCCTGCACGATGCCGGGCACGGCGGCGTAGTATTTGTTTGAAGCCTCTCTGTTTTGGAAGTAAATGTCGGGGTTTTGCGCGGTGCCCTGTTGATGCGGATGCTCGGGATTGAGCGCACGTGCGCGGAACTCGTCTATCTTCTTGAAGTTGACAAGGCCTTTGATCTCCTCATAGTCGATCACGTCGATCTTGTCCACCTCGTGCGAGGTGCGGAATCCGTCAAAGAAGCTGAGGAAGGGCACGCTTGATTCGATCGTGCTCAGATGCGCGACAAGCGCAAGATCCATGACTTCCTGCACGCTGTTTGACGCGAGCATCGCAAAACCGGTCTGACGGCACGCCATAACGTCCGAATGGTCGCCGAAGATGTTCAGCGCATGTCCTGCCACGCTTCTTGCGGACACATGGAACACGCTGGGGAGCAACTCGCCCGCGATCTTGTACATATTGGGGATCATCAGCAACAAGCCTTGACTTGCTGTGAAAGTGCTGGTGAGAGCGCCCGCGGCAAGCGAGCCGTGCACAGCGCCCGCCGCGCCTGCTTCCGACTGCATCTCGGCTATCTTAAGAACATTGCCAAAGATGTTTTTCCTGCCTTGACCTGCCCAATCGTCGCAGTTTTCTGCCATAGGGGAGGAAGGAGTGATGGGGTAGATTGCCGCAACGTCGCTGAATGCGTACGCAATATGCGCCGCCGCGGTATTGCCGTCAATTGTCATTTTTTTCATAACCGGAATAACCCTCCAAAAAATTATCTCATTTCTTACATGCGCACGTATGCGCACTTATGGATATTATAACTTTTATAAGTATTTAAGTCAATAAAAATTACCTCAAAATTTTTCCTTCCTCTCCCCGCGCCTTTCCCTCCTCCCGTCATTCCAAACTTGTCGAATAATCCTTCTGTCCGAGATACTTATACTCAACGTAACGCAATGCCCGAGCGTCCCCTTCTCAGTTGTCATTCTGAGCGCAGTCGAAGAATCCCCTTGTCCGAGCGTCCTCATTCCCCCCCCTGTCATGTTGAGCGAAGTCGAAACATCCCATTTGTAGATGTATAACGCCCATTACTCTTCAAAAAAGGCGCCCCTTAGTAAGGGGAGCCGGCACCTTCAGGTGCCTGAGGGGATTGTTTCCCATTACACCCCCTCTGTCCGTGCCGTCCCCATTACACGCACTCTGCCTAGTCCAAGTCACTCATCCTGTCTTCTATCCTCAGCCCAAAGTTCTCCTTGCCCCCAAGCGCAAAAAAAACCGCCGAACGCTTTTTTGCGCTCGGCGGTTTTTCAAGCTGTTTCACAGATAGTTTCTCAACGCCTTGATGTTCTTGTCGTAAGTTTTCATCAAGTCGTGCGCCAGGGCGGGGACCTCCACGCCGTCGCGGTTGAGCTCGTTGATGCATTTTTGCACGCTGGTTATGCCCATATTGTAGCCGTCGATCAGCATGCTTGCGAGGTGGGTGTTGCTGTTGTCGAAGCCCGCGTTCATTTTCACTCCCATTTTCAACATAGTGCGCTGAAAAGGTTTTGTCACGGCGTCGTCAAGTTCGTCCTCGCCGAGTTCCTGTTTTGCCTTTTGGTAGAAGTCCTCCATGACCTCTTTTTGGGACAGGATGAGGTTTTTCAGCTTGTCGCACTCCACGTACGGCAGGATGTTGTCTATGGACTGAGCGCCCATTGCGGTGTTTCTGACGATCTCTCTGAAAATTTTCATATTGTTTAGCCTCCGCAGTTAGCATGCGCCGCTTTCGCGCAAATATTCAGCTTGATTTTTGCGGCGCTTTAAGCGATCGCAGTTTCAAAACAGTTTGTCCAGCAATTCCTTTATCCATGACTTATACACGATTTTTTCACCGTCGCCGGGGACGAAGCACAGCGGCGGGAAAGCCACGCACCACCAGTTGTCGCCCTCGCCCGATCCCAGCTTGATTATAACCGCGTCGTAGTTGCCTTCCGGGAAGTCGTAGCCGTCGTAATTGCGATCGGGAAAATATTCATTGTTTATCTCAATCGAGGCTTTATATTCAAAATTGTGCAGATAAAGCGTCGAATTTGCGATTTCAATCAGCTTTTGCGATTCCTCTTTTATCGTGCTCATCGCCTCCTGTTTCGACCTGCAATTTTCAAGTCTTTTCGACAGGTACTGCGTGATCTCGTCGCGCACGGCAAGTTTAACGGTTTGGTCCTCCGCCAAATTTGAATTTGCTCGAATGTGTATGCGCAAACACTCGTCTGCAAGTCTGCGCTGTCTTGTTCCGTCGCAGGCGCAAAGCGCAAGCGCCGTTGCCGCAAGCACGACGATCGCCGCTGCCAAAATGACGCAAATTTTATGTATCCGATTTTTCATACGCCTATTATTGACTTGAATTTCGCTTTATATACGTGCGCCCGTTTTGACAAAGCACGTATAGAACTAAAGCACGAAAAGCGTTGTCACTCGGACTAGGTCAAAGGACAACCCAACCCCTCCCTTCGTTACGTGCAGCGATAAAGTTAGTACTGATATATACGCAACGTTACGCCACACTCCACTCAGGACTCCCCAGCTATACCCCATAAAATTCGTGATACAAGTGCACTACATATTAATAGCGCCACGTCGTCACTCATTTCT
>CANQMD010000077.1 GCA_947624885.1 uncultured Clostridia bacterium | reverse complement strand
CAGAGCGTCCTCTTCTTCGGGCGCTTCCTCCTGAGGTTGCTCCTCAAAATACAATTCCTCTGCCGGTTGCTCATCCTCGGGCTGTTCAATGATGTCGGACGGCTGTTCATCTTGCAAATATTCTTCGGCAGGCTCCGGCTGTTCATCTTGCAGCGGTAGGATCTCCTCGGGCTCTTCGGGAGCCTCTTCCTGTTCCTCAAGAATATCTTCCGGCAGATCGTCCAAGGTTTCGCCCTCGTCATAAGGAGCGGGCGTTTGAGGCTCCTCCTCGTTTATAGGCTCAAGCAACTCAAACTCTTCCTGAGGTTGTTCATCCTCATAGGGCAGATCGTCCTTCTCCTCGGGCATAAGCGCTTCGATCTCCTCGTTGTCAATGGGCGTTTGCTCTTCAGCCGGCTCTTGCACAGTTTCAGTTGGAGGCGCCGCGTCGCCCTTTTTGACCAGTGTGCCAACAGGCGCGTCCGCGTCGTCCTCTATGACTTCGCTTTCCAAAAAGATGATTTCGTCAATGTTTTCCATACTGCTCCTTTGCTGCAGGTTTTGCAGAAATCTCCATTTATTGACTTTATTATATATATTCTAACATAAGATGTTTTGTAAATCAACACCCAACAAAAATTATTTATGGCAAATTTTGTGGTTTTCTCAGAAAAAAATTGAAAATCAACACAATATGTGGTATTATATATATCGTTATGGATCCCAAACTCAACCCACAGCAAAAGCAAGCGGTGATGGACACCGAGGGCGCAATCCTTGTCATAGCAGGCGCGGGCAGCGGCAAAACCAGAGTGCTGACCGAGCGCATTTGCCATTTGATAGAGATCGGAGTGTCGCCGTACAACATTTTGGCGCTGACTTTCACAAACAAAGCCGCGGACGAAATGAAGGAGCGCATAGAACGCTCCATCGGCACCTCGCAGGTATGGACAAGCACGTTCCACTCGTTGTGCGCGCGCATTTTGCGTATAGATATCGACAAGATCGGCTACAGCAAGGATTTCACCATCTACACCGAGCAGGAAAGCGACCGCGTGATCAAGCGTTTGCTTATGAACATGCCCTCGCTTGATCCCAAGAAAAAAGGCGAGTATCTTTGGCACATATCGCATGCCAAAACGCTTGCGCTCTCTCCCGACGAGTATTGGGAGGAGATCAAAAACGACGACTCCGACGCTGACGACATCCGCAAGATATACTCGCAGTATGAAGAGGAACTCAAACGTTGCAACAGCCTTGACTTTGACGATCTGCTTTTAAAGACCGTCCAACTGTTTGAAACATGTCCCGAAGTGCTCGCGAAGTATCAACGGCGTTTTTTGTACGTGCACGTAGACGAGTTTCAGGACACAAACCGTTTGCAATACAAGATCATGAAGTTGATCGCGCAGGGCAGCGGCAATGTGTTTGCCGTCGGCGACGAGGATCAATCCATCTACAGCTGGCGCGGCGCGGACATTCGCAACATTCTCGATTTCGAGCGGGATTTTAAGGGCGCGAAGGTCTACAAGCTGGAGCAGAACTATCGCAGCACCACATCCATTCTCAATGCCGCAAACCGAGTCATCAAAAACAACACCGCCCGCAAAGACAAGACTCTTTGGAGCGACATCGCAGGTTCCGATTCCATCGAATACTACGAGGCGTACAGCGACTGCGACGAGGCGGAGCAAGTCGCAAAGACCGTCGTGACGCTTGTCAAAGGCGGCAGTACATATCGAGATATAGCGGTGCTTGTGCGGGCAAATTCGCTCACGAGGCTTTTTGAAGAGGAATTCAATCTCAACGGCATACCTTACAAAGTGTTCGGCGGTTTCCGCTTCTTCGAGAGGAAGGAGATCAAAGACGCGCTAGCTTACGTGCGATTTGCCATCAATCCCGCGGACAGCGACAGCTTGCTCAGAGTGATCAACTATCCGCGACGCGGTCTTGGCGAGTCCACCGTGAACGAGTTGATCTCTTCGGCGGCAAGGCAGGGCATATCCGTCTACGACGCGTTGATGAGCGGCGCTCAGCTTTCGGCGGGGGCGGCGAGAAAACTTGAGCCTTTCAAAAGTATCGTTTGCGACATAATATCCGCAAGCGCAAGCATGAAGCCGACCGAATTTATGCAATATGTGCTCAGGCGCAGCGGGATCGAAACATTTTTGTCGACAAGCACGGACATCGAGGACGCTTCGCGCCTTGACAACGTGCAGGAACTTGTCAACGCCGTCAGCCAATTCGAAAAGGACAATCCAACGCTTGGAATATCCGACTTTTTGCAGTCCGTAGCGCTGGTGTCCGACGTTGACGAGATGGACGATCAAAACTATGTGTCGATCGCCACCGTGCACGCCGTCAAAGGACTTGAATTTGAAAACGTATTCATTGTAGGGCTTGAGGAGGGGATATTCCCGACTCAACGCGCCATCGTGAGCGGCGACATAGAGGAGGAACGTCGCTTGATGTACGTCGCCATCACTCGCGCAAAGCGCAAGCTGTTTGTGCTCAATTCGCGTTCGCGCTATCGTTTCGGCAAGACGGAATATATGCCCAAAAGCCGTTTTGTCGGTGAGATGAGCGGCATAAAGCAGAGCGTGCGTTACACAAATTCCGGCTACGCACAGGGCAACGGCGGAAGGATACGACTTGGCGCAAACGCCGCGGGAGCGGGATCTGTGATGAAAAACAACCCCTTCGCACCAAAAAAATCGGAAGTCAAGAGTGCGGACAGTGGTATCGACTTTTCGAAGTTCGTCAAAAATACCGTTGTGGCGCACACAAAATTCGGGCAGGGCATAATCGTTGAAACAAGCGGCGAAGGCGAGGACAAAATTGCCGCCATCGCCTTCAAAGGTCTGGGAGTGAAGCGTTTCGCGCTTGCGATCGCCGCTCCATATCTTACGATAATCGAAAATTGATTTAGACATTCTAAACAAATATAATATCTTTACATCACAGTAATTGCGAACAAAACAAAGAGGCTGTATGGACAAATTGACAAGGATGAAGGAACTTGTTTCCACATTGAACGAGTGGGCAAGGCTATATTATGAGGAGGACTCTCCCATCGTTTCCGACGCGGAGTACGATCGCCTTTACGACGAATTGAGAAAACTTGAGGAAGAGGCGGGCTACGCGCTCAAAAACAGCCCCACGCACAGAGTGGGCGGAGCGCCTCAGCGCAAGTTCGAGCAGTCCGCGCATCTCAAAAAGTTGTACAGTCTTGACAAATGCCAAACAAAACAAGAGTTTGCCGACTGGTGTTCGCGCGTTGAAAAAGCGCTCGGTTATCTTCCGCCTCTCACTTGCGAGTACAAATTTGACGGATTGACGCTCAACTTGCTTTATGAAGGCGGCGAACTTGTCAAAGCCACCACGCGAGGCAACGGCAGCGTTGGCGAGGTTGTTACCGCGCAAGTAAAGACCATCAAAAAACTGCCAAAAACCATAATCTATACGGGTAGAATTGAGATCCAAGGCGAAGGGATCCTCAGGCTCAGTCAGCTTGAAAGATACAATGCCACCGCTTCCGAGCCGCTCAAGAACGCGCGTAACGGCGCGGCTGGCGCAATAAGAAATCTCGATCCTTCCGTCACGGCGCAACGCGGACTGAGTTTTATGGCTTACAACATAGGCTACAGCGACATCGCATTTTCCTCTCAGCACGAGATGCATGAGTTTTTGATAAAGGAAGGATTTGAGGTCGAAGGCGGTTGGACGCTTGCAAACAGCGCAGCCGAGGCCATGGATTTTGCGGATAAAACCGAAAGCGTGCGCGAAAGCCTCGACTATCTGATTGACGGCGTAGTGTTCAAAGTCGACAGCGTGCCTTTGCGTGATGAGATCGGCGTGACCGAAAAGTTCCCCAAGTGGGCTGTCGCGTACAAATTCAAAGCGGACGAAATGACGACGGAGTTGCTTGACGTGGAGTGGCAGGTGTCGCGCAGCGCAAAACTCAACCCCATCGCCATTCTCGAGCCTGTGGACATAGGCGGAGTCACCGTATCGCGTGCAACGCTGAACAATTTCGGCGATATTCAAAAGAAGAAAGTGCGCCTTGGCGACAGAGTTTTTATCCGTCGCAGCAACGATGTGATCCCGGAAATTATGGGCGTAGCGCAACCGTCCGCGACCGCCGTTGACATCGAAAAACCCACGACGTGCCCTATGTGTGGATCGCCCGTCAGGGAAGAAGGCGCGTTTCTGTATTGCACCGGGGAGCATTGCGCCCCGCAATTTATCGCGGCGCTCGACCACTTTGCCTCGAAGGACGCGATGGACATCGACGGTTTTTCCGAAAAGACGGCGGAACTTTTGTACAACGAGCGCCATATCGTCGACGGCGTTGGGCTCATGCGTCTTTCAAAGGAGGATCTGTTTGGGCTCGATGGCTTTGGAGAGAAAAAAATCGGCAATCTGATCGAGTCGATCCAAAAATCCAAACGCACAACTCTCGACAGATTTTTGTTTGCGCTCGGCATAGAGGGCATAGGCAAAAAGACCGCGCGGGATCTTCAAAAACGTTTCGGATCTCTCGACGGGATCATGAACGCAAGCGAGGAGGATCTGCTTGAGGTGGACGGCATCGGCGCGATCCTTGCCCACAACATCACCGAATATTTCCGTTCCGAAAAAAACAGGGAATACGTTCGCGCTCTTATCGACAGCGGCATAACGATAGAGCAGGCAAAACGCGCGGAGGGCGTGTTTATCGGCATGCGCATAGTTTTGACGGGCTCTCTTCCCACCTACAAGAGAGGCGAGGCGACCGCCATGATAGAGCAAAACGGCGGTGAAGTCGCCGCGTCCGTATCCAAAACGGTGGATATTGTCCTTGCGGGCGAGGAAGCGGGCTCCAAGCTTGAAAAAGCGCAAAAGTTGGGCATAAAGATCATTGACGAGGCGGAGTTCAAACGCATGCTCGGCATAGATTGATCTTTGTCGGATATTTCGATAGCGGCGATTTTTTCAATTTTTTCAGATGAATATTTTACTTTGCAAATTCTTTTGCAAATTTGTTGTGCAAACAGATTTTATATGCTACAATTATAAAAATATTTTTTATATGGTGCGCGTATGTACAGCATGACGGGATACGGCAAAGGCGTTGCTTCAAGCGGCGGCAAAACTGTCACGGTCGAACTCAAAAGCGTAAATCACAGGTATCTTGATCTGGGGATAAAACTCCCCAAAAATTTCCTTTTTCTTGAGGACTTGATCAAATCTATGTTTGCAGGCTCCGTTTCCCGCGGGCATATCGATGTGTTTGTCACATACGAACAGCAGGCGGGCAGCGCGGACGATTTTGTTTTGGACGAGCAGCTTGCGGCAAAGTACATCGGCGCGGCAAACGCGCTTGCAAAACTTGTGATGAAGGCTTCAGACCCAAGCAATGCGGAGGCCGTCATACTTCACGAGGCGCTGAGGCAACCCGACATTCTTGCAAGGAGGCAGGCGGCAGAGGACCCCGCCACGCTTGAGGCGCAACTCAAACAGCTGACCTCCGACGCGCTCCGCGAGGCGATAGGCAATCTCTTGATCATGAGGCAGCGCGAGGGCGAGGCGCTCAAAGCGGACATCGGCAAAAAACTTGACAATATTGCGGCGGCGCTCGATGTTATACGCGCGCTTGCTCCGGACGTGGTTGAAACTTATCGCAAAAACATGCTTGCCCGCGTCGCGGAAGTTCTTGATCCCACAAAGGTTGACGAGCAGCGTCTGGCGACGGAAGTGGCAATGTATGCGGATCATTGTTGCATAGACGAGGAGATCACTCGTCTTGACGCGCACATAGCTGCGACGCGAGGTCTGCTTTGCGCAAACGAGCCTGTCGGCAGAAAGATGGATTTTCTTGTTCAGGAATTCAACCGCGAGGCGAACACCATCGGCTCGAAGGCAAACGATATTCGCGTCACCAATCAAGTGTTGATCATCAAAAACGAAATAGAAAAACTTCGCGAACAGGCGGCAAACGTAGAGTGACAAGTGCCGTCCGCGATCTGACAAAATAACTTCAAGAGGCGTATTATGAACACAAAAAAAAGTATGTTGATCGTCATTTCCGGTTTCAGCGGAGTAGGCAAGGGCACCGTAGTACAGATGGTTTTCGAATCGTTGCCCAACATACAATTTTCAATATCATGCACCACTCGCGCGCCGAGGTCGGGCGAGGAAAACGGCGTGGATTACTTCTTTTTGACGGACGAAGAGTTCGAAAAAAAAGTGCAAGCGGGCGAATTTGTGGAGTACACGACCACGTTCACCAATCGCTACGGCACGCTCAAGAGGGAGATCGATCAACCTTTGTCAAAGGGAGTTGACGTTCTGCTTGAGATCAACGTTGTCGGCGCGAAAAACATCAAAAAGCTGTATCCCGACTGCGTGACGATCTTCATCACTCCTCCGTCTATAGACGCGCTCAAAGCGAGGCTCATCGGCAGGGGCAGCGAAGATCCCGAAAACATCGCTTGCCGTCTTGAGGAGATCGAGGCGGAAAGCAAAGAGATAGCAAACTACGACTATGTTGTCACAAACAACGTCGCGCGGACATGCGCGGAGAAGATAGTGGCAATCATCAGAAGCGAGCACCTGCGGGTATCTCGCCAAAATCTTGACAATCTTTTCGACGAGGAGAAATAAAAACTATGATGATCGATCCCCCGATTGACAAACTCATCAAACGCGCTGAGTGCAGATATGCGCTCACATGCGCCGTCGCCAAGCGCACAAGGGAACTTGTCACAAGCGAAAGTTCCTATCTTGAAGCCAGTGGAGAAAAACCCATCACGCTTGCATGCAAGGAAATTTACGACGGCAAGATCAAAATCATTCACGACTGATTTTCAAAAGAGATGCTTTACGGAAAAAACATCGTTCTCGGCGTAAGCGGAGGCATAGCGTGCTACAAGGCGTGCGAAATCGTTTCGCGGCTTAAAAAGTTGGGTGCGGGCGTTGATGTCATCATGACGGAAAACGCCTGCAGATTTGTCGCGCCTCTGACGTTTCAGACTTTGGCAAGATCCGCCGTTGTGCTCGACGCATTCGAGCCTGCAAAGGAGTATGATGTGAAGCACATCTCTCTTGCCAAAAAGGCGGACGTCATGGTGATCGCGCCGGCAACCGCAAACGTGATAGCCAAGTTT
>CANQMD010000076.1 GCA_947624885.1 uncultured Clostridia bacterium | reverse complement strand
TCCACACAATGGCTTTGGTGCGCTCCGAATATGCTTGGAACTTTCTTTTTGAGCAAGCTGTCGCCCTCCCAATGCAGAAGTACGCTCAATCGCTTGTAAAGCAAGAACGTGAGCACGGACACTATTATACATCTTAACAGGTTGAATGGCAACACTCCCAACAGCAAATAATAGGCATAAAAATTTTGCCCGTTTATCTTTTTGTAAAGGGTGGACAGCATGCTGATTATCTTTTCAAAATCGCCTTGGAAAAACATTTCCACGTAGAAAGGCACGGATATGTACCTGTTGACGACAAGCGATATAGCCGTGAGCGCCACGCTTCCCACCGCAAGCCCAATGAGCGCGTGCGCAACGCCGCTTTTGACGTTGCTTTTGTCACGGCGCAACCGATATATGAGCGAGGCGGGCAATACGAAAGATATTCCCAACAAAATATCCGTGAGTTCGCCGACGTAAAACGTGGAGGACAGAGGCAACTTGAGCAGGCATTTGAACACTATCACAAGACAGCCGCTGATAGGCCCCAGCGAAAAACCCGCCAGCAATGCGGGAAGTTCGGATATCTGCATATCGAGAAAACTTGGAAACATGAAAGGCAGTTTGACAAATCGCCCCAGATAATAAAGCAAAAACGATATTGCGGTCAAAATTGCCATTTTTGCAACGTATGCCGCCGAAAATCTGAAGCTGCCAAGACGTTTGAAAAATTGCTTCAAATATGCAAAATAATCCTTTAGAGCACCTGTTTTTGGCGTTCCATCAAGCGCTTTGCCGTCGGAGGACGACAAAGAATTGTTTTGAGCGGGATCGCTTCCGCCCGCATAAACGTCGCCCGGATCCGTCGACGTTTGCTCGTCCGTTTTCACATCATTTTCCATAAAAAAACCTCCTGCTTGGAGGGGGAACGGCAAAGATATTTGAATTGCCGCTTCTTCCATCCGGACTTTACCGTCGGTTTGGGAATCGCACCCAATCAGCCTTGCGGCTCGCGGACTATACCGCCGGTGAGGAATTGCACCTCGCCCCGAAGCAATATTTATGTTATACCCGTTGACGCGCTCTGTCAACACATTATGAAATATTTTTGAAATGCGCGACCATAATAAGCGTATGCAAACAATGTATATGCAGGTGTTTATGCCGCAAAATACGGCGATATATCAACAAGCGGAACAGGACGAGGCGCTTTGCTTCAACGGCGAGGTTTTGTCGGACGCAGACATTCCGACTCCCCTGCCAGTGTTTCCGTCTGAGGAAAAAAATATGAGCAATATGCCCTATGACGGCGACAGCGTTCCGCCTACGCTTGTTGACGATGATGAAGAAGTTTTGCTTGACGCGCTGCTGAACAAAGTTTTTGAGAAAGAGTTTGTGCAGGCGGCAAGAGGAATACGGCACGGCGATTGCGTTTTGATCGCGGTACTCACCGAGCCGTTCTTTTTGAAGAGCGAAAGGGACGCGGCAAGGAAGGATCTTGAAGAGGAGTTGAAACAAGTTTGCGGAACAGACGTTGTGGTTGCGTTTGATATGCACCTGTTCAGGCAGATGGACGGCGACCTCAATCAAAACGAGAAGGAAGAGTTGATCCGCATCGCAAAACGCAAAACGGCGTAACGAAGGAACTTCGTTGCGCCGCGCACAATATCATTGAAAGCAAAATATCGCTTGAAATCTGATAAGTTTTACAATTTTGCGCTTAATTTGGAATACTTACTGCCTGCTTTCGGGATATTTTTGAATGTTTTTGCCGTCTGACCAGAGTTTTTCGAGGCAATAGAACATACGGGTTTCGTCGTTGAAAATGTGCACTATGACTCCGCCGTAGTCAAGCACGCACCATTTGCCGTCGCCGAAACCGTCGGTGTGCAAAGGCCGTATGTCCTCCTTTTCAAGCCGTTCGACCACAAACTCGCCGAGCGAATTGACTTGCCTTGCGCTTTTTGCGGTGCATATGACAAAGTAGTCCGCCATGACTGTCAGATGTTCGACGTAAAGCACCGTGATGTCGACTGCCTTGTGCTCGTCAAGTTCCTTGCAGATGATCTCTTTCATTTCGATGGGTTGCATAATTCTTCCTCCTTGGATATCGATTGTCGACTGTCGCGCTTGGGCGCGGCTCGCTTTATGATCAGTTTTGCCCGTTTGTTATGTAATATTCGTAAGCCTGCACGGTGAGAGGATATATCCCCTTGCCCTTTGACAGAAGTTTGTCGTATGTGAACTTCAAAGTCGCTTTGAATCCTTTGTCAAAATCCTCGTCGGCGACGCGGCGAAGTTCCGGAATGGGCGCGTACATCCTGTCGTCGGAGAGGCTGTCCGCCGTGTAAATGAGTTTTTCAAGCCCCGTCATGCCCGCTTTTGCGGTGGTGTGATAGCGAATGGCGTCAAGTATGCCCTCATCCTCTATGCCAAAGTCGCGCCGCGCCTTTTCCGCACCCAAAAATTGATGCAGTACGGGCGTGCCGATCGCGTCCTTGGGCACATTCAATCCGTCGAGAGATGGGCGTTGTTTGGCATTGTCGTGCAAAAGCGCCGCCAAGAACACTCTGCCGAAATCCTGCGCGAGATTGTGCTTGTTGTTGAAGTCGATCGCGCGTTTTACGACCGCCTTGCTGTGCGCGAATAACTCCTCCGTTTGAAAACTCCTCAGTTTTTCCAGCATTGGAAAATATTGCTCGAAAAGCCCATCTTGCTCGATGATCTCAAGCACTCTGCCCGGCAAATCGGAGGGCTCCTCGCCCAAAAGAAGTTCCGTTTTGAGCATGGACGACGATACGTCTTTGCCTGAATATTTCAAAATATATATCTGTGCGCCATACTTTGATACGACCTCGTCGGCGCACTTTTGAACGTCCGTGTAACCCCCGCGGGAACATACCGCGATGGGACAGATCTTTGCGATCTGTTCCGGATGATACCATCTGTCAAAGTATTGCAGGCTGTCGCCGCCTATCAGATATACGATGTCGCCGTATTTTTGCTTCAATGCGGGAAGCACAAGCGCGGAGTAGTTGTCGCCTCCCCGCTCAAGTTCGATGTCGTCCACAACGACGTTTTCACCCTCGAACGCCGCCGCGGCGAGTCGAGCGCGGGTTTCAAACGGGAGAGTCCCCGCCCCCTTGTGAGGCGGAAGATATGTGGGCACAAGCACCAGGCGGTCTATGTTCAGTTCGCGCATGGCGGCCTTGCACATCGCAACATGTTCGCAATGCGGAGGATCGAACGCCCCTCCGAATATCAATGTTCTTGCCATAACTTTATTATACAATTGAAATGTTTTAATTTCAATAGCGCAAAGCGGAAAATTCCGCAAAATCCGCTTAATTCTCATCAATTTTGGCAACAATTTGAATATGGCTAAACTTTTTGACTACATTTCATTGACAATAATTACGTTTTTGCTGACGTTTGTGTGGACGGCGCTCGCCTTTGACAGCGCTCTGCCCGCGCTGATAATGTCATGCACCATCACTTTGATCGCGGTGGTGACTTTGCGCTACATTCGACAAAAGACGGGCAAACCGTATACATACGACAGGTTGGCGCTGGAGTTTGGGATCCGTGGAAACGAGTACGTCATATCGCTGCTTAAAAGCGCGTTGAAAAACCCGGATATATGCGCGGGAAGCAACTACATCCTGCTTGAAAAAAGCATTTTGATCGCAAACTTCAAGTTTTCGGCGCTAAATATAAGCGATATAGGAGCGGCGTGCGCGTGCGCAAAAAAATATTGCCGAAAGCAGGTTTTTTTGATATGCCGCACCATCGATCGAAAGGCATACGCGGTCGCGCAATTGGAAGGCGTGCGCCTAAATCCCGTGCATATAAGAGCGGTGTACAAACTGTTGAAAAAATACGGCGCGCTGCCCGATCTTGCTCCCATAAAAGAAAAACCGTCGCTGAAAAGATTTGTGAGAGTCGTGCTGAACAGAGCAAACTTCAAAGCATACGCGTTTTCGGGAGCGGCGCTGATCCTCACGTCGTTCATCACGCCGCTGAAAATATACTATCTGACGTTTGGGTCCGTCGCGCTTGTGCTTGCCGCGCTGACGCTGACTCCGCTGGGAAACGGCTCGTACAGCGCCCCGAAAATGTGCGATGAGTTTGAAAAAGCCGTGATGAGCATGCCGGACCAAATCTGCATAGAGGAACTTGAAAATTGATATGATAACGGGCAAAAACATTGTGATCACCGGCGCAAACAGCGGATTCGGCTTGGATCTGCTGAAGCGTCTTGCGCCGTACAACAAAATCGTCGCCGCAGATAAGGACGACTTCCGACTGCGAAAACTTGATCTGCCAAACGTCAAAATTTTTGTTGCGGACCTTGCGCTTCAGCGCTCGGCGGACGACTTGTTCGACTTTGCCCAAAAGGAGTTGGGCGACATTGATATTTTTGTGGCAAACGCTGGATTTGGATATTTTGAGCGTTTAGATTACGTGAATTATGACAGAATACGCGACATGTTTGCCACAAACGCCATATCGCCGATCTATTGCTTTCAAAAATATGCCGCGAGCCTTGGCTCAAAAGACGGGCAATTTGCGATCGTGGCTTCGGGAATCGGAAAGATCCCCGTGCCGGGCTACGCGCTTTACGGAGCGACAAAGGCGGCGCTCAACGCTTTTGAGGAGGCGCTGAGGTGCGAACTTGCGCATAACATATCTTTGACAACTATATATCCCGTCGCCGTAAGGACAAACTTTTACGCCGCCGCGGTGCAAGGCAAAAACGTGGATAACGTGCGATTGCCATCCCCAAGACAGAACATCTCGGCGGTGACAAACAGCGTGATCAGAGGCATAGAGCGCCGCAAAAAGCGAGTGTATCCTTTTTTGTTTTTCCCGTTGTTGAACACGATATGCGCCGTCTGCCCGCCTTTGAAACGCCTGTATTGGCGATTGGAATACGCTAAACTGTTGCAATACGAAAAAAGTTGCACATAAAAAGCGACGCACGCCGCCGCGTATTAAAGTTGCTACGCGGATCGGTTGCGCCGCCTGAAAATTTTCAGTTGAAAAATCTATCCCGTCAAATCAGTCTATCCACTCAAAGTCGATGTCGCCGATGATCACGGTGTCGCCCTCTTTCATGCCTCTCTTTTTGAGTTCGGAGATCACGCCGCGATCCTTGAGCACTTTTTGGAAAAATGCAAAACTCTCACGAGAATCGAGCGTGACGTTCTGCTCAAGAAAGTCGACAAGTCCGCCCTCTACCACAAACGAGCCGTCGTCGAGGCGATATATTTCAAAGCGTTGATCCGCCTTTGGCTCAAGTTGGAAATCCTCGTCGGGCTGAATGCGCTGAGGAGGCGGCAGTTTGTCGACCTTGCTTTTGATGACGGAGAGCAGTTCGTCAAGCCCCTCGTGCGTGAGCGCGGAGATCGCGTACACCTTTTGCCCGATCGCCTGTTCGAATTTGCGGATCGCGTCGCCATCCTCAAGCAGATCCGCCTTGCCCGCGACAACTATTTGCGGAATGTTCGCCAGGGTTTGGCTGTAGGCGGCAAGTTCGCCGTTTATGGTTTTGTAATCTTCAATGGGATCCCTGCCCTCGCTGCCGCTTATGTCAACGATGTGCACGATGAGGCGCACGCGCTCGATGTGGCGCAAAAAGTAGTGCCCCAGCCCCGCGCCGCCGCTGGCTCCCTCTATCAAACCGGGAATGTCCGCAATGACAAAGCTGTCGTCATAAAGCTGCACAACTCCAAGATTTGGGTTGATGGTAGTGAAATGATAGTTGGCGATCTTTGGCTTTGCGGACGTAAGAACGGACAAAAGCGTGCTTTTGCCTACGTTGGGATAGCCTACAAGCCCTACGTCGGCGATGGTTTTGAGTTCGAGAGTGACTTGGTGCTCCTGCGTTTTTTCGCCGAGTTGGGAAAAAGTCGGGGCCTGCCTCTGCGCGTGCACAAAGCGATTGTTGCCCTTGCCGCCTCTGCCTCCCGTCAGAAGCGTGACGCGTTCGCCGTCCTCAAACAGATCCGCGATCACTTTGCCGCTTTCGGTGTCGCGCACTACGGTACCCACAGGGACTTTGACCTCAAGATCGGGAGCGGATCGCCCCGTGCGGTTTTTGTTTTCGCCGTCGCCGCCGTTCTCCGCCCTGTAAAACTTTTGAAAACGAAAATCTATAAGCGTGTTTATGCCCTTGTCCGCCACAAACACCACGTCGCCGCCCTTGCCGCCGTCACCGCCGTCCGGACCGCCGTTTGGAACAAATTTTTCTCGATGGAAGGATATTTTTCCGTCGCCGCCGTTGCCCGCTTTGATAAAAATTTTGACATAATCCAGAAACATATTCATTTGCTTGTCCTGCCTTTCATATCTTCAAGTATTGTTTTTGCGGCGCGTTTGCCCGCCCCCATGGCGAGGATCACCGTCGCCGCGCCCGTTGTTGCGTCGCCGCCCGCATAGACTCCCTTAATGTTTGTCCTGCCGCACTCGTCCACAATTATTGTGCCCCGTTTGCCGACGGATAGTTGCGGAAAACTGTTTTTGATCAGCGGATTGGGAGTGGTGCCAAGCGCGACTATCACTTCGTCCGCGGGGATCTCGAACTCGCGGCCATCGACGGGGATGGGAGAACGACGACCGCTTTGGTCTGGCTCGCCAAGGCGCATGCGAACAAGTTGCGCCGACTTCACAAAGCCGTCCGCGTCGCCGAGGATGCGAGTGGGAGTCGCGAGCAGTTCAAACTTCACGCCCTCCTCCTCCGCATGGGATATTTCCTCCCTACGCGCGGGCATTTCCGCACGGCTTCGGCGATATACAAGCGTGACCTCTGCGCCAAGCCTTCGCGCCGTACGGGCGCTGTCCATGGCTTCGTTGCCCGCGCCCACAACTATCACCCGCTTGCCTCGCATGATGGGCGTGACGGAATCATCGCGGTACGCGCCCATGAGATTGACGCGCGTGAGATACTCGTTGGCGGAATATACTCCCGCAAGATTTTCGCCCTCTATGCCCAAAAACGACGGCAAGCCCGCGCCGCTGCCTATGAACACAGCGTCATACGCGCTCAGCAACTCGTCGACGTAAAGCGACTTGCCTATCACGGCGTTGAACACAAATTGCACGCCCAACGAACGCACGGCGGCGATCTCGCGGCGCACTATATCCTTGGGGAGCCTGAACTCCGGAATGCCGTAAGAGAGCACTCCTCCCGCCGTGTGCAACGCCTCGAAAACCGTGACCTCCGCGCCCGCCCGCGCAAGATCCGCCGCGCAGGACAGTCCCGCGGGACCAGAGCCGACCACCGCGACCTTCAGCCCGATTTTGGCGTGCGGAGATACGACATCGCCCGGCGCGTTGTCTGCGACATATCTTTCAAGCGCTCCTATCGACACCGATCCGCCAGCCTTTTCACGACGGACGCAATACTTTTCGCATTGATTCTCCTG
>CANQMD010000075.1 GCA_947624885.1 uncultured Clostridia bacterium | reverse complement strand
AATAAAATCAAAATGGACGGCAATCTCAACACCTCTATCAAAGGTCTGCATTGCCTCGGCGACAGCAGCGGCTGGACGCGCGGCCTCATGATGGCTTCCGTCATGGGCGTTTTGATGGCGAGGAACATTTTGGGCATACCGTTTTGATTCAGCCGCGCAACGTTCAAGCAATTTCGTTTCAGCCCCTCCGGTCGCAGGCAAAATAGGGCTTGCCTCCAAAGGGGCTTTTCGTTTTCATGCATTCCATAAATTTACACTAAAATTTTCTTGCGGATTGCAAAAGCTATTGGTATGCAGATGACAGGCGAAAAAACTTTCAAAAGGGGGAGCAGGCTCGCGTGGACGGTTTTGGCGACATTGCTGACCGTCCTCGCGTTTGTTCTGCCTATGCGTACCGATCGCGATTTGGCAGCGCCCGCGTCCGACGGAGGAGCGCTGTTCCGCGCAACTTCCGCCCGCGCCGATCAAAGCGAGTATGTGCATATAGGGGGTTATCCGATAGGCATATCTATAGGCGCCGACGGGCTGATAGTGCAGGGAAGGCGACCGGTGCGAACGGCAGACGGCGACGTTGATCCCGCGGCGGACAGCGGCATTGACAACGGCGACATAATCGTGTCGGCAAACGGCAAAAAGGTCGCCACCCTCTATCACCTCAAAAAGGCGATAGAAGAGGCTGACGGCGCGGTGACGCTGACGCTGAAGCGAGCAGATCGCACTTTCCAAGCGCAGATCCTGCCCGCGGAGGATATCACGGGGCAAAAGCGGCTGGGGCTTATGCTCAAAGAGGACGTCGGCGGAGTCGGCACCTTGACTTTCGTCACGCAGGACGGCGCGTTCGGCGCGTTGGGGCATTTCATACAGGACGGCGAAACGGGGCTCGCGGACGAGTTGCAAAGCGGCATGATCTATCCCACGTCCGTCGACGGCGTGATAAAAAGCGAAGTTGGCAAGGCGGGAGGATTGCAGGCGGACGTAAACCGACTGCTCAAACCCCTTGGCAGCGTGCGCCTCAACGCGCTTATCGGGATATTCGGCGACTATGCGGCGCAGCCCAAGGGCGAACTCACGCGAGTCGCGCGCAAGGGCGAAGCAAAGATGGGCGCGGCGCAGGTGCTCACCACGATTCACGGCGACAGCCCCATGCTGTACGACATCGACATTGTAAAGGTGGTTTCTCAAAACGAAGCGGATGAAAAGGGCATGGTGATCTCTGTGCGCGACAAGCGCCTGCTTGACGAAGCGGGCGGCATAGTACAGGGCATGAGCGGCAGTCCGATCATACAAAACGGCATATTCATCGGCGCGGTCACGCACGTCTTTGTGCAGGATCCCACGCGCGGATACGCCGTGCACAGCAGGTTTATGGTTGACAGCGCCTACTCGTTTGACTACATGCAGGACGCGGCGTAACCATATATATGCTCGGCTTCCGTCCGAGCATACATACTACTTTTATCGGTGCTTTCGCGCATAATATTCCGCACACGGGCATTTCTCGCACAGTACAAAGTCATACTGAAGCGGCATAGCCCTTGATATGCTCGGCAGCTGTCAAAATAAATTGTTTATTTGTAGGTTTTCCCTTATTTTCGTCCAGGGTTTCCCCAAATTCGCGATACAGCACGTCCACATCGCCGCGCAGCCATGCGGAGGATATCGCGTTTTGGATATCCTTTTCCACTGAGGCAACGTCCACGTCGAAGCGTTCCGACAGCAATTTGTAGCCGCAGAATTTCAGCGGCAGGATCTGAGCGCCGTCCAGCGTCATTTCAAGCAGGGCGGCAAGCAGTTTGTAGCCTTTGAGGTTTGGGGCAAACCCAAGCGCAAGCAGATATTTTTTTGCTTTGATTTGATTTTCGTTCACAAAAAGAGGATATCATACGGTTTTTTACAGGGCGTAGCTGAAAGTGCCCGACTTTAAGAAATTTTGCGCGTTTTTGTCATAATGAGGGTGCAAAAGCAGTACCGTATAGTATGTCGTCTGCGCGTATGAGGATAATAAAGAGTGAGATCGGCGACTTTTTCAAAAGCAATGCGAAAGTCGTCGTGAGCGTCGCCGCTGTGTTTTTGGTCGGCATAGCGCTTGGCGTTACGCTCGCGTTCAGAGCGGTCGGCGGCGAGTTTGAAACCGTCGCGCGAGTGGATGCCGACGTTGGTGCGGGCAAGGTATTTTTGCTGTCGCTCATCATTCTCGCGGGCTGTTACGGCTTGATATTGCTTTCATGCGCAAACAAAAAGACGGTATTTTTATGTTGCGTCCCATATCTTGCGCTCGGCTTTATGTTGGGGCGTTTTTCCGCCGCTCTCATCTGCCGTTACGAGTTGTTCGGCTTGCTCAACTTTCTCTTCGTATATCTTCCCGCGTTCATTTTTTCGCTGATATTGTTGCTTTTCGCCACCGTGCGAGCGTTGACGGCGGGTTGTTGCGAGCGCTGCGAAACTTCAAGATTCAAGCCGTCTTTTTTGGACATAGTCAAACTTTTTGCCCTGAACGCCGCCGTATGCTTTGTGTTTTTCATCATTGCGGGGGCGCTCGTCGGCGGAGTGATCATTCCGTCGCTGTTTTGATCGCAACACCGCACATTTGCTCGCGCACCGCGCGGGCTTTTATCCTTTTGAGCCGTTTTAAATATGAATAAATTTTGAAATGTTATGCACGCTAATAAAAAACTATCGCGAGGTATTTATGGATCATTCGGTTTCAAAAATCAAAATATTGACGTTCGCGGCGCTGGCGTTCGTCGCGATATGCGCCTTTATCGCGCCATTGTTCCTTTCTACGGGCGCGACAGAAGCGGCGTATGCGCAAACGGATTACAAAACCGTCGGCAAGGCGGCGTACATGATCGACCAAGCCACAGGCACGGTGATATATTCGCGCAACGAAAAGGCGCGACTTCCCATCGCCAGCATGGTCAAGATCATGACAACTCTGCTCACACTTGAGGCGGTCGACAGAGGCGAAGTCACTCTTGACGATATGGTTACTGTCAGCGACGAAGCCGCGGGCATGGGAGGATCGCAAGTCTTTCTTGACGCGGGCAGTCAGCACAAGTTGAGCGACCTGCTCAAAACCGTCATCGTAGCGTCCGCCAACGACAGCTGCGTAGCGCTTGCGGAAAAGCTGGAGGGCAGCGTAAGCGGATTTGTTTCAAAGATGAACGCCCGCGCACAGGAGTTGGGCATGCAAAACACATCCTTCAAAAACTGCACGGGGCTTCCCGCCGCCGAAAGTTTTTCGTGCGCGGAAGACGTCGCCAAAATGTTCTGCGAACTCATCAAGCATCCCGTCTATTTTGAATATTCAAAGGTATGGCTTGAGGAGTACGCCCATCCTAGCGGCAGGACGACCACCATCTCCAACACCAACAAACTCGTGCGCTTTTACAAGGGCTGCGACGGCGGCAAAACGGGCTACACGGGCGAGGCGAAGTTCTGTCTTGCGGCGACGGCTCAGCGCGACGGCATGCGCATAATCGCCGTGATGATAGGCGCGCCGTCTTCAAAGGAGCGCAATGCGGCGGTCAGCGCGATGTTTGACGACGCATTCGCCAACTATTCCAACCAAGTTATGATCAAGGCGGGCGACCCTCTCGACAGGACGGTGCCCGTTCGCGGCGGCAAGCGGGATAGGGTGGAGGTGACGGTGGAAAGCGACGTGACGCGTTTCACATCTCGCAACGATGCCTCCGACTATCAAGTCAAGGTGGAGTTGTCCTCAGGCGTAAAAGCGCCCGTAAGGCAGGGCGACAGGCTTGGTGTCGCCTATCTTGTCAAGGACGGCGAAGTGATCTCCCAAACCAACGTCGTCGCGCTATCCTCTGTTGGCAGCATGAGTCTGTTTGACGCGATAGGCGAGATCGGCAAACATTGGGCGACCGGCATGCGCTGATTTGACCAAACAATATGAGAACGCCCGCCCAATTAGTGGCGGGTGCAGTCAAATAATGATCGCGGCACAACCAAATAGTGATCGCTGTATAATCAAATAGTGATCGCAGTAAAACCAAATGGTGCGCGACGGATCTTCCGTCGCGTTTTTACATAAAACTTCCCGCATGTCTTTATATGAAGATGTTTAGAGGAATTTGTTTTGACTTTTTGCGCTTTACATGTTAATATTACTATTATTAAACATACACATCGGAGCAAAGATGTCACAAGACGACAACCCAAAAACACTTCCAATCGAGGATATTTCAAGCGCAGCAAACGACGGCGACCTTTCTTCATCCGCCGGCGTTCAATACGACGACAACGTTCTGCCGTTTGAAAAGCCGCAGATCATATATCACATAACGGATTTTGACGGTCCGTTGGATTTGCTTTATCAACAGATCAAGGACGCAAAGATAGACATCGAGGACATTTTCATATCCGACATCACCGAGCAATACGTCGAGATCATCCACAACACGCCGAGGGAGGAGTTGGACTATGATTATGCGGGCGAATTTATCGTCATGGCGGCAGAACTTGTCTATCTCAAGTCGCTCAGGAGCCTCCCGAAGGACGAAGAGGAGCTGAGCGAGGACGATCCCGCTTACGAAAAACAGCTTTTTATCAACAAACTCAAGGAGTACGCGCTTTTAAAGGAAGAGAGCGAAAAGTTGCGCGAGCTCGAAACCATCAACCGTTTTTATCGCTTGCCCACCTACACCGACAAGGATTATCGCGTTGCGCTCGTCAATTTTTCGTTGCCGAAGTTGGTGGAGGCATTTGCCAAGATGCTTGCAAACGCCGAGAGGCGGGAGCAGGAGGTCATTCCCAAAAAAGTCGTCAAGGATCGTTTTTCCGTGCACGACCAGATGGAGTACATTCGCGGGCTTATTGCGGAACGGCTTGAGATGGAATTCACTCAGCTGTTTGAGCCGGACTATGACAAATCTGACATAGTGACGACATTTCTTGCAGTGCTTGAACTTGTAAAATACGGCGTTATCAGCGTCGTACAGACCGAAAATTTCGGCGTGATCACCATCAAGGCGCTTGACGGGGCAGCCGACGCGCCGCTCGTGTTTGAGGAGGACGACGATGGAAAATATTGAGCAGATAGTAGAAGCGATCATCTTTTCAAGCGGTACGCCGATCGCAAAAGCCGACATCATCGACAAAGTGCCCGATCTTACGCATCAAAAACTCAATTCGATCATAAGGACCCTTCAAAAAAGGTACGGCGGCGACAGCGGCGTAGTCCTGCTTGAGTTCAACGGCAAAGTTCAATTCAGTTCCAACCCCAAGTACGGCGATGTAGTCGCCGACGTTCTCACGCCTCTCAAGGAGAAGGAACTCACCCGCACGCTTCTCGAAGTGCTTGCCACCGTCGCCTACAAACAGCCCATCACAAGGATGGAGATCGACGACATGAGGGGCGGCACAAACTCCGAGTACGCGTTGTCCGGGCTTCTCAAAGCGGGATTGGTGCAGGCGGTAGGGCGCAAGGACACGGTCGGCAGACCGCTGCTTTACGGCACCACCGACGAGTTTTTGAAAAAATTCCAACTGACTGACATAACCGATCTTCCCGATTACTCCGAGATCCTCGAAAAACTCATTCTTATCAACGCGCCTATTTCCGACAGCCTTTTCCACAATCGCACGATCGAGGACGAAAGCGCGATCGAGGACGAGGAGCGGCAACCTCAACCTGAATTGAGCGAGGCTGCAAGCGATTCCGTCGGCGAAGACGACGATTTCTTTGAGGACGACGACGAACTCCCCGACTTCCTCGTCGGCGAGGACATCGACACCTACGAGTGACCTCTCTTAATTTCCCCCTGTCATTTTGATCGCAGTCGAAGAATCCCCCTGTCCAAGCAAACTTATACACAACGCAACGCCTTATCTGGGCGTTGCTTATTTTTCTCTGTCATTCTGAGCCTGTCGAAGAAGCCCCCTATAGTTGATTTAGCAGGGCTTTGTTTATATTTCCTGCCATGTTGAGAGCAGTCGAAACATCCCCTAATTTTTATTTGAACATCTCATATATTTCAAATTTTTACGCAAAATATTTCTATGCAAGTGCAAATCGCGCTCATATGCCTGCAAGCGGTCATAATCATCGCCTTTGCGCCTTTAAACGTGCGCGTATTGGGGCATTTGTCGCTTGCGCACATGGCGATCCAAACCGATGTCAGTCTGTATGGCGTAAGGATCGCCAGCATACGTTTGAGGCGGGCGGAAGGCAAGTTGAAGCTCACGTTGAACGGCAAGCGATTCCCCGACCGTCGTCCCAAACTCCGCACGCTTATGACAGTTCCAAGCCGTTTTGCGCGATCCGGCGCGGTGATGAAAGCGTCCGTCGTAGCAAGCGTCGGCGCGACAGAGGCAAAGGACTCCGCAATGTTATGCGGCATATTGCATTCTTTCATGTCGCCCGTCGTGCAAAATGCGGCGATATACGCGTCAACGGGAGAGGCATTCGAGTTGGATTTCAAGCTGAACTTCAAAATAAATTTGCTTCAGATCGCGCAGATCGCGCTCTGAGCGGAGGAAAATATGCAACTTGACGAGATGTTGAAACGCACGATAGAGTGCATACGCGGCGCAGTCGAAAGCGACGAGATCGTGGGCAGACCCATACTTGCCGCTGACGGCAGCGTGATATTGCCCGTCAGCAAACTCAGCTACGGCTTCGTATCGGGAGGGGGAGAGTATGGCGAAGCGGAGCAAAACCGACTTCCTTACGCAGGCGCGTCCGGCGGAGGCGTGACCGTAACGCCCCTCGGCTTTTTGATATGCGGCAGGGAAAAGCGCTTTATATCTCTTGATCAAAGCACGTCCGATGGCAAATGGAGCGATCTGTTGAGGGCGGCGCTCGCGACGCTCAAAAAGGAGGATTGACATGAAAAATTCAGGCGGAGGATTCAAGACGATCGCAGTCATAGCTTTTTTGGTCATATCGCTGTTTGCTGCAAATTCGTTCATACTCAATTCGGATTTTCGCGGCGGTTTTCAGCCAAGATTGCTCAAAAGTATTACAAATTATATCAAAAATGGGAATACTCAACAGGATAAATTCGACATTTCAGACGGCGTTGAGCCTAATGATGAACAAAGAGGATCAGCGCTTTCAGACGACGTATCTCCCGACGATCCCGATTCCGAACGCGACAAAAACTCCGCAAATTCCAAAAGCGTGAAAGCCTCGCAAAGCAGCGTTGTCACATCGGGCGCGTCCGGGAAGGTCGTGATCGAGCAGTCCTCAAAGAGGGTGCTTTATGGTGAAAATCAGGATGAAAAGTGTTTTCCCGCAAGCACCACCAAAATTCTCACCGCGTATATTGCGCTTATGAATTTGCCCCTTGACCATGTTGTGACCGTGCCAAAGCAGGCGGAGGGAGTGGAAGGCTCGTCGATATGGCTTGCCGCCGGTGAGCAGCTCACGGCATTGCCGTACGGAGTTCCGCTGTGG
>CANQMD010000074.1 GCA_947624885.1 uncultured Clostridia bacterium | reverse complement strand
CACTCTTGACGGAGAAGAACAAGCGCCCATGGAGCCGGGATGGCGATGTATGGGGCCCGTGCCGTGCGTCATGGAGCCGATGCGTTGAGAGTTCCATCTCTGTATAACGCCGGAAAATCCATGGCCTTTCGAGGTGCCGGTGACGTCCACTTTGTCGCCCTCGCTGAATATATCGCAGGTCAGTTCCTGCCCAAGTTTGTAACTTGCGCAGTTTGCGAGTTTCAGTTCGCGCAGGTACTTTCTGACGGTCACGCCCGCCTTTTTGAAGTGCCCTGCGACAGGTCTTGTCACTCTTGTTTCCTTGACGTATCCGAAGCCGACTTGGATCGCCTCGTAGCCGTCATTCTCTTTGGTCTTGATTTGCACCACGGGGCAGGGACCCGCTTCCAGCACTGTGACCGGAATGACCTTGCCTTCCTTGGTAAAGACCTGGCTCATGCCTATTTTCTTTGCGATGATTGCTTTATCCATGTAAAGATCACCCTCCTAAATAAATTGTCTGATCAAAGTTTGATCGAGATGTCCACACCCGCGGGCAGGTCGAGTTTCATGAGAGAGTCGACGGTGCTCTTTGTGGGGTTGTAGATGTCGATCAAACGCTTGTGCGTTCTCAGTTCAAACTGCTCGCGGCTGTCCTTATACTTGTGCGTAGCGCGAAGTATGGTGATGATCTCCTTGTCCGTGGGGAGAGGGATGGGACCGGAAACCTTTGTGCCCGTCTTCTTGACGGTTTCGACGATCCTTTCTGCGGAAAGGTCGATAAGGTTGTGGTCGTAAGCCTTAAGTTTGATCCTGATTTTTTGTCCAGCCATTTTAGCCTCCTAGATATTCGCCGCGGATATCTTATTATCTTTTACACCTATCCGCGTGTGTCTTTATATTTTTTTGCCGCCTTTTCGGCGCAAAACAAACCTCTGCCTAGGCAGATACTACAATATAATAACTAAACAGTACCCCTTTGTCAAACGAATTTCACTCAAAATTCAAAAAATTTTTAATATTTTTTCAAAAAAATTTTTTCTTGTATTTCAAAATTTTTTATTCCACAACATCTGGGGTTTTTCTTCTTCTCCCGTCGCTTTCCGTTGCCCTCGATCGTTTATATTATTGTATCGCACGCATACATGCGCATACACGCGCGAGGCGGCGCAAATGCGCCGCCTTCAACGCTTCGCGTCATTTGTCGAACTGCGCGTCAAAGTTTTCAAGCGCCTTGACCGAAACCGCAAAGCAGTCCGCAAGGCATTCCGGATTGAGGTTGTCGGCGGTGTCCTCCATCGTGTGATAGTAGGATTGCAACACGTGATTCATGGCGGTGATCCCCGCGGATCTGAAGCCGTACTTGTTGAACGCGGCGTTGTCCGTTGCGCCGCCAAAGGGAGGCACCCACGTCTTGATGCAGCTTATGCCGAGGTCCTTTGCGGCGGCGACAAAACTGTCGCACACTTCGGGATCCGACTTGACCGTGCCGTTCAGGTCGCGGTAATTCACTCCCAAAAACTCGCTCTCGTGGATGGTGTCATACGAATATATCCATGTTGGCACGTCGTCAAACTCGCCCTTGTGCGCCTTTGCCCACGCCATCGCGCCGCGCAGACCCGCTTCCTCTCCACCGGAGATTATCACGCCCACCTCGGTATGCTCAAGTTCGATGCCGCTGTCCTTGAGCGCTTTCAAGATGGCGATGCCCATATAGCAGCCCGTGAGGTTGTCGTTTGCGCCGTCCACTATGCGCCTCTCGTCCCACATGAAGTACAGCATGACAAGCGGCACGGCAAAGATCAGGCACACAAACGCGACTATGACCAACGGCTTGCCCAAAACGTCAAACATCGTATACACGGTGCCTGTGATGGGGGCGCATCCGCTCTTTGCCGCCGCAATGATGTCCAACACCAGCCAAATAAGCGAGCCGAGTATGCCTGCGATCTGAATAGACATGTTGAATCTGCTGCCGAATTTGTTGTGATAAGGCCAGCACCACACCGCGTCGGGATGCCCGTTGAAAAACACTCTGCCCTTGACCTCGCCGCTGCACTTTTTGATCATCGTCACATTGTGCCCCGTCGCGGACGGAAAAAACGGATCCACGACCTTTTTGTAAAACCCGAATTGCACGATCAAAATCGTCAAGCCTATCGCAATGAAGATCGCGCCAAGAATGGGCAGGCGGAAAAAGCATATCATTCCCAACAGCGCAAACGTGACCGTGAAATACAAAAACCCGAAAAACGCGTTTGGATTTTCCTTGAATTCCTCTATCCTCACGTCCTCCGCGCCGCACTGTTCCTTTGCGACGTTCGCCATATGCTCGCACGCCATCTTCTCGCCAAGGCTGCCCGGATCGCGTTTTGGCATCGTGCCGCAGATATGCGCGATCTCGTCGCACATAAACTCGGCGTTCTGTTTTTTTGCGTCGATCAACGACTGTAACTTCCCCATAAAGATCTCCCCTATGCCGAAATATATTCTATATTATAAATATAAATAATCAAAGAATCAACAGATATTCAACAAAAATTCCCGCAAACAACAAAAAAGAGCGGCTATGCCGCCCTTGGCGTATTGAGATCTTGATCGTTCGCATTTTTCAAATTGCCTAATGACATCGACGGACTTTGCGCCGTGTGACGGATCCAAAAATGTTCGCGCTTATGAGTATCATCATATATGCCAAAGCATTTCTTTTTTTTGTCGCCGCCACGCTACAATATTCAACGACTTCTACCCGCCGATCTCCCCGTCGCGTCGCCCGATAAAATTGACAAAACCGCATTTTATCTTTCGATTTTGGCATGTAAAATCCGTTTTGAGTCAAATCCTCGGCAGTTTTATTTTTGTGCCGTCATCCGTCTTTGGCGCCGTTTCAGCCCTTTTTCCGCTCTTCCTCATATGCCGCAAGCACGGCTTTTGTCAACTGATGTGCGCATGAGGTAGGTCTGTTGCCGCACCTGACTCCGGACAGTTTTGCCACCACCTCGTCAACGCTCATCCCCTCCACCAAAATGGGGATCGCCTTCAAATTTCCGCTGCACCCGCCGTAAAACGTCACGTTGTGCACCTTGTCGCCGTCAATGTCCAGCGTGATGAGTTGCGCGCACGTCCCTTGCGTTCTGTATTCAAAATGAGTCATACCGTTCCTCCGACTATGTCCTTCCCTTTCGGGAGTTGTTTTCGGCTTCGAGGTCGCCGTATTGCAATTATTATTATCCTATATTTGTTTTGTCAAGCCTTTTGAAAAAATTTTTTCCGTTTTCGGCAAGTCCTCGCGCAAATTTCATCAAAATCGCCGCCCTAGCCATATTGCCGCATTATTTTGTTTTTTACAGTAGATATTTTCATTTGGATATGTTAAGATATTGTCACTATGTTGATATGCGGATTTGAAAAGTTTTCAATGGTCGACTTCGGCGACAAAATAAGCTGCACTGTTTTCACGGGCGGCTGCAACCTGCGTTGTCCGTTCTGCCACAACGGAGCGCTTGTGATAGGCGACGTGGCCTCCCAGCGCGAGGACGAGGAGGAGGTCATTCAATACCTCGCAAAACGCAAGGGGCTTGTGGACGCGGTGTGCGTGACGGGCGGCGAAAGCACGCTTCAGCCCGACCTTGCGCGTTTTCTGAGCAGAGTGCGCCAGATGGGCTACATCACCAAGGTGGATTCAAACGGTCTGCGCCCCGACGTGATCGCAAACCTGCTTGACGCGGGATTGGTCGACTACATGGCGATGGACGTCAAAAACTCCACCGCCAAATACGCCATGACCTGCGGGCTGAAAAGCGTGGATCTGAGCGCCATAGGCGAAAGCATGCGCGTCATCATGGCAAAGGCGAAGGACTACGAGTTCCGCACCACCGTGATCAAGGAGTTCCACACCTACGAGGACATGCTTGCCATCGCGGATTGGATAGCGGGCGCAAAAAACTTCTACTTTCAGCACTATGTTGACAGCGAGGGCTGCATATCTCACGGCTATCACGCCTACGACAAGGCGGAGGTTACGGAACTTGCCAAGGCGTTTGAGGGCAAAGTCGGGCACATCGGTTTCAGAGGTTTCGACTACTGACGGTGGCAACGAGTTTTTGACAGCCCCAAACACAAAATGCCAATTGTGAGGCTGAAGCGCACGGACGTTGCAACAAGACGGGATCTCCGCCCTATGACGGCGGATCGCGCTCGCGTCGGAAATAAAATCGGAATACTCCATATCCCAAAATCGCGCAAATCAGGAGGTTTTGAACTTCAAGTTCATTTGAACGTCGCCATATGAAAGATCCACAAGCGCAAAAGCGCTCCGCACGCGAATATTTCAAGGAACTGTGCACCCTGTTTTGGATCTTTTTCAAGATAGGCGCTTTTCTGTTTGGCGGCGGCTACGCCATGCTCACCCTGCTCGAAGCGGAGTTGGTGGACAAAAAAAAGTGGATCACCAAGGAGGAACTCGGCGACATCTTTGCCATTGCGGAAAGCACTCCAGGTCCCATCGCCATCAACACGGCGACTTTCATAGGCACAAAGCGGCTTGGCATAGTCGGCGGCATTGTCGCGACGTTGGGGGTGGTTTTGCCGGCGTTTGCCATCATCGCCGTCATAAGCGTGATCCTGGATCTTGTGATAGACAACAAATGGGTAGGTTTTCTGTTTAAGGGCATTCGAATTGGCGTGCTCGTGCTCATTCTCAAGGCGGTGCTGTCCTTTTTCAAGAGCATGAAAAAAACGCTGTTTTCCTTCCTGCTTATGGCGATCTCGTTCGTGCTGGTGTTTGTCGTCAAAGCCGATGTGATCTTCATCATTCTCGGCACGATCGCGGTGTGCTCCGTCGCAGTGGCGTTTTCCACCTGTTACAAAAACCGCAGGTACTTTGTCGCGGGCACTCCGGAATACTACTCTGCGCGGGTCGGCAAACCGCTTGAAAACGACGAGTATTTTTCAAAAAAGGCAGTTGACAACAGCATTGTCGTGCTTAAACCATCGATTTGTGCAAATTCCGCCGCCGAACATAACTCTCAAACCGGCGACAAAACGATTGCGGTATCTCCCTCTTGCGCTCCGCAAGATCAACGTTGCGACCGTTCCCAAAACGGCGAAGGAGGCGCACGATGAACGCGCTTATGTTGTTTTGGACATTTTTCAAAATAGGTCTGTTCACGATAGGCGGCGGGCAAGCGATGATCCCCATGATCACCACGAATCTCGTTGACATCGGCGCGGTTTCGCTTGAGGAAGTGATGAACTTCATCGCGATCGCGGAAAGCACCCCCGGGCCCTTCGCCGTCAACATTGCGACCTACGTGGGCATGCAAACGTCGGGCATAGGCGGCGCGATCGCCGCGACCGTGGGAGTTGTGTTGCCCTCCGTGTTGATCATCATTCTTGTCGCCAGACTTCTTTCGGGATTTATGAAAAAACGCGCCGTTTCGGGAGTCTTTTCGGGCGTGCGCAGTTCGGTGACGGGGCTTTTGTTGTCCGTCTTTTGCACTCTTCTTTTGAGCGTGCTTCTGGGTGTGAACGACATCTTCTCGGCGGACAGCGTATCGCCCGACTACATCGGCATGATCATCTTCGCCGCGGTATGCCCGCTGGCGTTCGTCAAAATCAAAGGCAAAAAGTTGCACCCCTTCTTTTTCATAATCATCTGCGCGGCGCTCGGCGTGCTATGCTACGGACTATGCGACCGTTTCGGCGTTGTTTTGTGAAGGCATTTTTGCAGTTTTCGCTTTTCAAAAAAAGCAGATCCCTCAACAAAAAATCTTGCCCGTTTGCGTGGTGTTTTCAAAAATTTTCGCACTTTTACGCCTGCGCTTTTGCCCATCGTTGCGCGTTGCGATTTTAACGCTTGAATTTTTTTTGAAAAATCGCGCAAAACAGTTTACAGATCTTGATCTTATCAATATAATATATCCAGCATAAAAGAGGTGAACTTATGGGAAAATACAAAAAGTGCCCGCGCTGCGAGCTCAATTGGATCTCAGTCGATGAGGAATTGTGCGAAGTCTGCAAGGCGGAACTTGGCAAAGCCAGCTCCATAAGCCTGTTGGAGGATTACGACGATGACCTCAGCATGGAGGATAGGATCTGCCCCATCTGCAAGGTGAACTACCTTGAGCCTGACGAAGATATTTGCGCCGCCTGCCGAGCGGAACAGACCGCTTCCTCCGCCGAAAAGAGCGAGGAGGACGATTGGGAGGACTTTGTCGACGACGAATCCATCGCGGACGACGAGGACGGCGATGTTTCCCTCTCGCAGTTGCAGGATGAGGAGTTTGAAGAGGAGGATGAAGAGGAGGAAAGCGTCGATCAGGAGCCTGACGACTTTGACACCTACGGCGACGTAAACGACTACGAAGAGGACGACGAAGAAGAGGACAAGGACGACGAGGATTTTTGATCATTTCGCACTCAAGCGTCAAAAAGGACGGAAGCGAACTTCCGTCCTTTTGTTTTACTCTTTCGGCTTGGCAGATGAACTTTCGTCTTGCCCTTTTTTGTCTTTCTTTGGCGGATATCGCCTCAAGATCAGAAAATGATCACAATTGAAAGCACAATAGCGTTCACAGCCGTGACTGCGATCGTCACGCTCTTCAATGTGGAAAATGTCACTGCGATCAAGTCAAACATAGCTTTTTCTTTTCTCACCGCGAAGATTATGCGATCTTGTCTTTGACCTCGACGGTGAAAGTGAGTTCATCGGTGTAGGAATCTTCGCCAGGGGCATATTTTTTGCTGTCCGTCGTCAACTCCGCCGTCAACTCCTCACTGCCGCTATCTGTTCCCGCCGCTACCGAAAGAACTGTTTGGTCTTGCTCGACTTTTGCGCCGCCTTTATTTATCTGTCAAAGCCCAAATACAGCCCCAACTTAAACAGCCTGTTTTTGCAAATCTTTTGAAAATTTAAATTGTTGCGGCGATCACATTTGATCGCCGCCGATTCCGTCGCTTCCGCAATTCGCGGAAGTTTTTGATTTTACATACTTATTGCAAAAGGGGTGAAGTCCTGTGCTATTTGCGTTTTTTGCGCAAAGTGAGGACAAGCGTCAAAGTCACTGCGGCGGCGGCAAACGCGATGGCGGCGCCTATGAGCGCCCACTTAAGCGTGGAGTTTCCGCCAGCGGCGTTGTTTGCCCCGCCGAGGGGTGGGATCTCCTCCTGCGCCTGCAATATCTCGCCGCAACGCGAGCAGCGTTTGCCGTCGGTAAGTCCGCTTTCCGTTTGCGTCGGAGCCCTGCCCTCGACAATTTCCTCGACGTGCCCAAGGTCGTCCACCAACTCGCAACCTTCCACAGCGTCGCAGCGCGAGCACTTTTTGCCCGCTTTGTGCCCAACATGCGTGCAGGTTGGCGCCTCCTCGTCAATAACGTCGGAGAAGTCGTGCCCCAAAGGCTCAATGCGATTTACGCCTGCACCCAACTCGCCGCAACGATCGCATACAAGCCC
>CANQMD010000073.1 GCA_947624885.1 uncultured Clostridia bacterium | reverse complement strand
ATTTTATCGCTACTCCGCGCACGAAAATCGCTGGTCGCAGATTCCTCGCGTGAAAGAAAGTCAAGAAGCTATTCCAAAACGGTCGTCATGGCTCGGCGATTTTTGTGCTTGGGGGCGCGGGCTGCCGCCCGCGACAATCCCCTCAGTCCGCTCTGTGGAGCGGACGGCTCCCCTTACTAAAGGGAGCCTTAAGCGGAAAATTGGAGCATTGATTAGTAAACTTGCGCAGTGCCTCTGCAAAGGGATCCTTCGACGATGCTCAGAATGACAGGGGGAATTTTTTTGGGAGGAAGGGACGTTTTGAGGAGGATTTTGAAGATAATTTGGAGTTGTTTTGGCGATATTTTGGAGAGGATGATTAAATATGGACACTTATTTGCTGTCTACGCTTGATTTTGGGAGGGATTTGGGATATACTTGAGGCATGACAAATACATTTGCTTACAATTGCGAAAAACTGTTTAAAAAGTATGGCGACGATAAAGAAATTGCGTTGATAAAGAAGGATATCGAGAACGCAAAACAAGGGGTGATGACCTTTTCTAAAGAGGTCAAAAAGTACATGCTGAAGTTTATCCACGACCGCTACGACAACAACGAGGAAGTCAAGGCGTTGATAGATATTTTGCAAAAGTGGAGCAAATATGAGTCATTCAGCTATCTGGAAATTTTTCAGCTGCAGGACGAGTGTTATTTTTGGTACGACTTTTTGCATGCGTACGGCGCGTGGAAAATAATCGGGAAACAGTGCGGATTTAAGGACCCGGACGAGGCGCTTGAGGTTTTGGTGCGGCTGGTGAAGCTGGACGACGGCGTTTTTGCCGCCTATCCCGCGCTTTTCAAATGACTATGGCAGACAAAAACGTTCATGACGGCCACCGTCAAAGGATGAGAGAAAGAATAAGCAAGCAGGGAATCGAATCGCTTGAACAGCATGAAGTGTTGGAATACCTGCTTTATTCTTATGTGCCGCGCAAGGACACCAACGCGATCGCGCATGCGCTGATCGACAAGTTTGGGTCGATCTCCGACGTGATGTCCGCGGATCCCAAAAGGCTGCAGGAGGTGCCGGGAGTGACCGCAAACGCGGCGCTTTTTCTGAGCGCTTTGCCGGGCGTGTTCAGGACGTATCTGGAGGACCGCAACGAGAAAAAGACTTCGCTGAAGGGCAGAGTCGCCGCAAGAATATTTTTGGGCAACAAGCTGTTTGGCATGAAGGAAGAGGAATTGTACGTCGCGGCGCTGAACGTGCACGAGGACTTGATCGCAAGTCAAAAACTTGGCGAAGGGGACGGCGGAAGCGTGCCCGGCGCGGTGAGAAATATCGTGGATTTTGCGCTGCGGAACAAGGCGAACGGCATTCTGATCGCGCACAATCATCCCAGCGGCAACGTCAAACCGTCGCAGGCGGACGTGGAGTTGACCTACACTATCATGTTTACGCTTGCCAATGTGGACGTGAAACTGCTGGACCACTTCATTTTTTGCGGCTCGGAGTACTACTCCTTTGATGAGAGCGGAAAACTTGACCGCATACGGAAATCGAAACTGATGTTTAAGGACGGGATATATATCTATGACTGAAAAAGTGAGAACACGTTTTGCTCCGTCGCCGACGGGGTTTATGCACATCGGAAACCTCAGAACGGGGCTGTATGCCTATCTGTTTGCGAAAAAGCACGGCGGGACGTTCATCCTGAGGATAGAGGACACCGACCAGGAACGCAAAGTGGACGGCGCGGTGGAAATGGTGTACCGCACGCTGGCTACGGCGGGGATAAACTACGACGAAGGCCCCGATAAAGACGGCGGCTACGGCCCGTATATCCAGACGGAGCGCATGGGCATATACAAACAATACGCGGAGGAACTTGTGAAAAAGGGCGGCGCATACTACTGTTTTTGTGACAAGGAGAGGCTGGAATCCCTGCGCGACGAAAACGGAGTGCATACCTACGACAAGCACTGCCGCAACCTCAGCGAGGAAGAGGTGCAACGCCGCCTCGCCGCGGGCGAGCCGTATGTGATACGCCAAAAAGTGCCCGAAGGCGTGGTGAGCGAATACGAGGATATGGTGTTTGGCAAGATAAGCGTGGACAGCGCGGATATCGAGGACGGGATTTTGCTGAAGTCGGACGGGCTGCCCACCTACAACTTTGCGAACGTCGTGGACGACCACTTGATGGGGATCACGCACGTCATTCGCGGGACGGAATATCTCAGCTCCACGCCCAAATACAACTTGATCTACGACGCGTTCGGGTGGGAAAGACCGAAATATATGCACCTGCCCCCAATTATGAAGGACGCGACGCGCAAGCTGTCAAAACGCTTTGGCGACGCAAACTTTGAGGACTTTATTTTGAAGGGATATCTGCCCGAAGCGATCGTCAACTACATCGCGCTGCTGGGCTGGTGCCCCAAGGACAACCGCGAAAAGATGTCCATGCAGGAGATGATCGAGGCGTTTGATACGGACGGCATTTCAAAAAGTTCGTCCATATTCGACGAGCAGAAGATGCGCTGGCTGAACGGAGAATATCTCAAGGCGATGAGCGCGGACGAGTTTTTTGAGGTCGCGCTGCCGTTTGTCGAAAAGGCGATAGGCGACGCGAAGTGGGACAAGCGAGAGTTGGCGGCGCTGATGCAGACGAGAGTGGACGTGCTGTCGGATATCGGCGAAAAGCTGGCGTTTTTGAACGAGTTTGGCGAATACGATCTCAACATGTATATCCACCAAAAGATGAAAGTGGACTTTAACGTTGCAAAACAGGCGGTTAAAGTGGCGATTTGCGCACTTGAGGCGCTTTCGGACTGGACGGAAGAGGGCATCAAGGAATGCGTCCGTCAGGCGGCGGAAGGCGCGGGCATGAAGGCGGGACAGGTCATGTTTTCGATGAGGGTGGCGCTGACGGGCGCTCCCGTCACGCCGGGCGGCGCGATCGAAATGGCGATCGTGTTGGGCAAGGAAGAGAGTCTGCAAAGATTGAAATTTTCACAAGAACTGCTTGAAAAAGCGGAATAAGACAAAAGGAGCGGCATATGGCAAAGAGCGGGCTTAAAAGGGCGTTGGCAATTTTGCTTGCGGCGGCGATCGCGCTTGTTGCGATCGCGGGGTTTGCCGTATGCTCCGCCGACGCTTCGGCATACGCTTTTGTCGCCGCGGGGAACTACGGGGGGACGGACGCGACCTCGCTTTGGTACTACGGGCAGGACGCGCTGAACGTGTACGACGCGGTCGACGCGGTGGGCGAATGGAAGGACGGCTTGAGCGGGGATCCCGTGGTGATCGCCGTTGTGGATACGGGCATAACGGCAAAGCACGGTCTGTTTGACGACGTGCTTCTCACAAACGCCGCGGGGGAAACGTTGGGCACCAACAGCACCGTCGCGGACGGCAAAGAAGGGAGCGACGACATAAGCGACAGATCGCGGGGAAGGCACGGCAACAAGATCGCGGGAACTATCGCGATGTTGATACACGAGTTCGGGCTGGAGGACTTCATCAAGATATATCCGATAAAGGCGAGCGTGCAAAAGACCGTGGACAATCAGCAAGAGGATATATTTTCCATAGAGTACGTAATTGAGGCTCTTCGCCGCGCGACGGAAAAGGCGGGCGCAGACATAATCAACCTGTCGTTCGGCACAACCTATGGCAAAACGCACGAATGGGCGGAGAACGCCACGCTGTCCTACACGGTGGAGCAGACGGCGACAAGCAGCTTTATTGTGGCGGCGGCGGGCAATAACTCACAAAAGGCGAACACGCAACTTGAGGACTCCGCGTTTTATCCCGCGGCGCTGGACGGGGTGTTTTCCGTGATGGGATATGACAGCAGCGGGGAACTGTACAAAAACTCAAACTACGGAGCGCTGTACGACCTCGCCGCTCCCGCGGAGGATATATATTCCGCGACGGACGTTTACGGCAGCGCGGACGGCTACGGCACGGACAGCGGCACGAGCATGGCTTCCGCGACGGTGGCGTTTGCAGCCGCGCTGGTGAAATTGCGCTACAGAGCGGAGAATTTGGCGGAGCCGTCGCCGCAGATGATCGCAAGACTGCTGAAAAGTTTTGACTTTGACAGTTTTGAGTATAATGGGACGGACATACATCGCCTGGATCTGATGACGATCGTCAGTCAACCCATCGACGAGATCAACTTCAACTTTAACCCGCCGACGGGCGTGAAGATCACGCACGACGGGCAGACGGGCGGGACGAACAACGATACCATTTACTACAAGGATCCGCGCTACGTGCCGGAGATAAATTTTGTGGCGAATCTGTCCCCGTATGGGCTGACGGACCCTGAGTTTGATGAGCATATCGAATGGGTGCTGGTGGACTCGGCGGGCGTGGAAACCGTGCTGGGAACAGGAAAGACCCTCAAATATAAGCCGTCTGTGTTTGGCGAAACGCAGCTTGTGGCAAGGCTGAGATTCAACACCAGCTACGCGGTGCAGGGAGTGCAGAAGATCAAGATAGAATATCTGAAATACGTGGCGGCGGACGCGGTCGTGACCTACGCGGAATACTCGTCGGCCTCGCCGAAATCCGCGCCTACGAGCGGCACGCTGTATACGGGCGCGACTACGGTGTTTTCGTTCACGGGGATAGACTATCTGGACCCGAACGTCGAGATCAAATGGTACGTGGACAGGCAGTACGTCGCGTCGGGCAGGACGTTTGCGTATAAGCCCACAAAGGCGGGGCAACACGTCATAAGCGTGCAGTACGGCGACAATCCGCCCGTGGTCAACCCCGGCGTGGCGTTTGTGGCGGACGTGAAACCGTTTATCCTGCGCCCGCTTGACCTGAGCATGCTGGTGATAGGCATCGCGATTGCCGTCGCCGTTGCGGCAACGCTGATCGCCGTGCGCGTAAAACGCAAAAAGGCGAGCGAACAGCCGCAGGAAAAACGGCCTAAACCCAAAAAGCCCAAAAAAGAAAAGCCGGACAAAAATGTCAAAATCGCAAAGAGATAAACGAGCAGTTCCCCCGAATGTCGGGGGCTGTTTTTTTATGGCGAGAGTTGCGGGAAAGAGAGGAAATAAAAGAGGAAAGCAAAGACGAGAGAAGGAAGAGGGGATCGAGAGAAGGAAGGGGGGAGCGAGAGAAGGAAGAGGGACGAGCGATGTGCGCAAGTGCGAAAAATAAATTCAAGTGAAAAATTAGTGAAAGGACGCACAGCAAAGGATCGATAGATAGGCGCAAGCGAGAAAAAATGAGGGAAAGTGCAAAAAATCAGGGAGAGTGTGAAAAACAGAGGATAAGCGAATATCGGAGCAGACGGCAAGCGCGAAATATCAGCGCGAAGAGGAGGCTCCGCGGGGGAAGAGAGGCGGCTTGGGTTGCAAAAGAGGCGAGAACAGGATCGTGCGGAAAATCGAGATGTGGAAGGGTATGGATATGAAAAATGTGAGAACGTCGGCGACGGCTTGCGTGACTTGTATGCCCGTAAGCCCCATATAGGCGGGCAGCGTCAGAATGAGGGGAATAAAGAATATGCCCTGTCGGCAGGAGGCAAGGAAGGTCGCAGGCACGACGAAACCCAGACATTGATACAGCTGGTTGACAAAGGTGGAGTAGCCCAATAGGGGGAGGGCGACGCTCAAAAACCGCAGCATCTTCCCTCCCATGGCGATGACCTCGAGGTCGCCGCGGCGGAATATGCCCATGATCTGTCCCGAACAGGAGTAGAGCAATATCCCCGCGAGCAGGCCGTACGCCGTGCCTATGACGACGGCGCAGTTGAAAGCGTCGCGCACGCGGTCGTAATAGCCCGCGCCGAAGTTGTAGCCCGCGACGGGTTGAAAACCTTGTCCCACGCCTATTAGCATACTGCGCAGAAGCAGATATATCTTGTTGGCGACGCTTATTGCGGACATCGCGGCGTCGCCGAAGGGGCGCACGGCGCGGTTGAGCAGGGTGGTGGCTATGCTGCCAAGGCTCTGACGGAATACCGTGGGCAGACCGACGCAGAATATCTTGACGTAGTCGCCGAGATGTCGGCTGGTTTTGAAGATGTTGACGCGCACGATAGAGCGTTTGAACACAAAATAGGACAGCAAAATCAAAAACGAGAGGATCTGGCTGATCATGGTCGCGATCGCCGCGCCTTTCACGCCCATGTTGAGCGCCTTGATGAACAACGCGTCCAGCCCGATGTTGACTATGCCGCCACTGCACAGCCCTACCATGGAGAACGACGCTTTGCCCTCCGCGCGCAATATGTTGTTCAGCACAAAGGAGGAGCAGAATACCGGAGCTCCGAGCAATATCCAAAACCCGTAGTCGCAGGCGAGGGGAAGCGCCGTTTCCGTGGAGCCGAACAGCCGCATGAGAAAGGGCAGATCAATAAGCCCCAACAGCATCGCCAGCCCCGCCAGAAACGCCGCCACAAATCCCGACGTGCCAAACATGTTGGCTTCGTCCGTCTTTTGCTCGCCCAGCTTGCGGGAGATAAGACTTTGCGTGCCCATGCCGAATCCGTAGCCTATCGCCTGTATGATCGACTGCACCGAAAATACCACGCCGACGGCGCTCGTCGCGGCGTTTCCCAATGAGGATACGAAAAACGTGTCCGCCAGATTGTAGACGGACGTGACCAGCATGCTGAATGTGGTGGGGATGGACAGCCTCAGCACGAGCCCGAATATCGGGGATCGCGTCATGCGCTTATACTCCGCCTCTTCCTTTTGTGCAACGTCAACTTGCGTCATATTCCTCCGGGCGCGAACGCGTCCTCCGCTTTGAAATGCAACTTTATTATATTGTTTTGCACGCGTAAAGGCAAGAATTTTGCGCCCTTTGGTCAAATTGCTCCTCGCAGTTTGAAATCGCCGCGTTTTGGCAATAACCATTCTATGAGAGAAATCGGTCAGACTATCGAGGCGGTCAAAAAACGCGTGGGGCGACTTGTCGGCGTGCCCGTGCTGTTCAAAATATGCTCCGGACGAGGCAAATGCGAACTTGTGCGCGGCGAGATCTCTTCCACTTACCCCGCTGTGTTTTCGGTCACTCTCGACACGGGCGAGCAAAAGACCTTTTCGTATGCCGACGTGCATACGGGCGCAGTGCTGTTTTTGGATCCGTGCCGCCAAAAGTGAGGAGAAAGGCAGCGGGGGACAATCCCCTCAGTCTGCCGATATTCGGCAGACAGCGCCCCTTATAATCACCCAAAAAAATCACCTCGTAATTTTTTTGGGACCCCGAAGGGCGCCTTGAGAGGAGAATTGGAGCCTTTTTTGTGACGAGAAACGGGCGGAGTGCCTCTGTAAAGGGGATTCTTCGACTGCGCTCAGAATGACAGCAAATATGAGCAAAGCCCTGTTCGAGAGTTACATGGGAATGTTTCAACAGGCTCAACATGACAGCGTGAACGAGGGCGCCTTTGTGGGCGGGAATTTTGTGTATAACCTCTGTCTGAGTGTACTTATACAAGTACTCTGCCGTGTCCGAGCGATAATGCGGAGCAAGCGGTTTCGTCAACGTACGCAGTGAGGGCGG
>CANQMD010000072.1 GCA_947624885.1 uncultured Clostridia bacterium | reverse complement strand
GCAAGCGTCACGATCCCGTTTGCCATGTACGCCGCGCCCATCTGCTCCATTGCGACTTTGCGACGAAGCATATCCGGCTTCTTTTTGAGCAGAGGGATCACCGAGCCGAGCAGACTCATGTTGGAAAAGTCAAAACTCATTGCGCCCGTGCACTCCAAGTGGCAAATGGAGCCTTGATTGTACGCCACAAACGGCAAATCGTACTTTTTGATGAGCGCCTTCAGCCCTTCTGTGAGCCTGTCGCCGGCACGTCCCGCCTTTGCGCAAGCGTCGTTTTTTTCGATCTCGCAGATCGCGACGTAGCCCGCATACGAACTGAGCGGATTTGCCGCAAGAGTGCCGCCGACATACGCTTTTTTGCCCATGCCCGCAACGCCCGCCGCCATCAGGCTGACGTACTCCTTTTTGCCGCCGACTCCGCCCGCCGCAGGATAGCCGCCCGCGACGACCTTGCCAAACACGGTGAGATCGGGATACATATCCCTGTTGGTGCCCTGCCTTGTGATCTTGCAGACCTTGCCGTCCTTCACGACCTTGTCCTTGATCATCCAAGGCTTTCCGTTTGGCAGCGTGACGGGAGCGTCGCCGTAAGGATATTTTGTGCCGAAGAAGTATCCTGCCGCGCCGTGTATGCCGACTCTGAAGCCTGTGACAACTTCGTCAAAGATGAACAGCGCGCCGTATTTTTTTGCGAGGATACGCGCCTTCTCGTTGTAATCGAAGTCGATGGGACGAGTGCCGCTTTCGGGGCCGACGGGCTCCACAATGACCGCCGCCGTGCCGCCGCGAAGTTTGTTTCTGCGCAGCATTTTTTCAAGCATCTTGAGGTCGTTGGGCCGCACCTCGTCCGTCTTGTTGTAGCTGCCGGGAATGCCGTGCGATTCGAGGAATTGACGGCTTCCGGGGATCTTCAGCCCGTACACCATCTGATCAGACCAGCCGTGATAAGCGCCGCCGATTTTGATCACGCGTTTCTTTTTGGTTGCGCAACGCGCGACTCTGATCGCCGCCATAACTGACTCCGTGCCGCTGCCGAGCATACGGAACATCTCGCACGCGGGCATAAGTTCGTTGATCTTTTGCGCAAGCAGCAGTTCTCCCTCATGGAACAATCCCGTGACGGGTCCGCAAGTGTTGAGCAACTCAAACACCTTTTCCTTGACGGCGGGATAGTTGCTGCCGAGGATGGTAGGACCGCCCGCCTGCAAAAAGTCTATATATTGGTTGCCGTCGCAGTCGTACAGATACGCGCCCTCCGCCTTCACCATGCACATAGGGAAGGGATAGTTGAACGCGAGGTTGTGCTGAACTCCGCCGGGGATATACTTTTTCGCCCTTGCGGTGATCTCCTTTGAGCCGGCGCACTTTGTGTCGAAATGCTCAAGTATCTTGTTGAGCGCCTCGTCCGACACGCAATATATCGGTTTTGACGTAAGGTTGGCAAGTTCGGCATAAATTTCCTTTGCGTCCTGCCAATTGGATATACCATATCCATCGCTTTGCGATCCTTCGGTCGCTTTTTTGCCCTCAAGATCTTCTGTCATAATTTTACCTCCTGACAATGACTCATTGTATTTATTATAACAAAAAGGGATACAATTGTAAATAATCAATATGTTTAAGAAAACCATACAATTGTTCGATTTTGCCTGTTAGAAAACAATCTGACGGAAAATATAAAAAAAGATAGACAAAAGTGCATATTGGTGTTAGAATTAGAGTAAACAGCGACATATATTGCAAAATTACGTCGAAAAAAGGTATTTTGAAAGTATGTACGCAAATTGGAGGTAAATATGAACAAACAAGAATTTATCAAGGCAGTTGCCGGTAAGGCAGAAATTTCCCTGAAAGACGCAGCCGCAGCGATCGAAGCATACGGTGCAGTTATCGCAGAAACGCTCAAGGCCGGCGACAAGGTTGCAATCGCAAACTTTGGCTCCTATGAGATCAAGGACAAGCCCGAAAGACAAGGCTTCAATCCCATCACAAAGCAGCCCATCACCATTGCAGCTTCCAAAACGCCCGTCCTCAAGTTTGGTAAGGCTTTCAAGGACATGTTCAACTGATTGACGCTGCTGTCAACAAAGCGCCCCAAGCGGGCGCTTTTAATTTTTTTGTCACAAACGCCCCTTCCCCGTCTTGCAAGTCGCAAACATGTTGATCGCCGCATTTTGCGATTGTAAAAACAAAAACCCGACGGCGCTTTTGCATGCTGTCGGGCGATAATGTCGGTTTGGTGTTTTTGAAACTTTTTCGGGTCGCGTTGTTTTGTTCGTCAGACCCCGTTTTGCAAATTTTGCATGGACTCGTGGCACACGTCGAGCAGATGTTGCATTTGTTGCTCGGCGGCGTTGAGCAACGTAAGCCCGTGACCGCGTGCGTCGAGGATGATACGATTGTATTCGTTTTTTGCATCCGCGACAATAGCCGCCGCCTTTTGCTGCGCCTGCTTTGTGACCTCGTTTTCATCAACGGCAGTCTGCAGTCGCGATTGCGCTTCGTCAATGGTGGACTGGGCATATGCGTTTGCACGCGCAATGATCTCCTGCTCGTCGCGATTGATGCGCATTGCGTCCTGTATAACCTGCGGCAAGCTGGCGCGTATGCGCGTAACAAGTTCCAACATAGTTTTGCGATTGACGACGATGTCCGTGTTGCTGAACGTCACTTTTTTTGCCTTGAGCAACTCGCTTTCAAGGTCGTTTAACAGCATATCGATTGCTTCCATAACATTTCCTCACTTGCAAATTAGTATAAGTCAATTGCCGTTGATTTTCAAGAGCAATTGCAAATTTTTGTAGATTTTGTCGCTTCAAACGTCAACGATGTTCACCTTACGCGCAAAAGCGCGATCGACTGTGCGTTTGAAAGTCATTTCAAATTTTTGAACTCCGCGGAAGTCAAAACAGGCACGCACGCCGCGGGGATATGGCGATAATCGCCGCGTTTGATCTCCTCCCTGACAAGCGTGGAACTCACGTCGGCGTACTTGTCAAGCACGACAAACCGCGTTTGCACTCCTCTCTCTCTGTTGTACGCCGCCATCTCCGCCTCATAGCCTCTGTCGGAAATGTCGCGCACCCCCCTGACGATCTCGCTCGCCGAATATTGCTTTGCAACGTCGACGGCGGTATTTTCGGAAAATATCGCGATCGCATTCTCATACGCCGAACACATCGCCGTCGCAAGCGCAAGTCTTTGCGCGGAGTTGAACATATATGTCTTGTCGGGATTGACGAGGCACGCGACTACCACTTCGTCATAGATCGAAAGCGCCTCTTTCAAAACTTCCTCATGCCCAATCGTCACGGGATCGAAGCTCCCCGTCATAAGCGCAACGTCTTTTTTGCGTATGAACTCCGCCGTCACCGTTCCCATGCGCTTTGTGCGCGTTTTGTAAGCGGGATCGCTCAGCGCGAACTCCTTTTCGCCGCTGTGCTCAAACACTATCACGCCGCCGTCCGCCAGCAATCCGCACGAAATGATGATGTCTATCGCCATCTCTCCCAACCCGCTCGCGTACGGGGGATCGAGAAAGATCATATCAAACTTTTTCCCCTGCGCCTGAGCGCTTCTGAGAAAGGCGGAAAAATCCGCGAGGTGCACGCTGTATTTGCCTTCTACGCCTTTCAGATTTTGTTGAACGAGGGATATCGAATCCTTGCTTTTGTCAACAAAAACTACTTCCTTCGCGTATCGGGAAAGGCATTCCACGCCGAGTGCGCCGCTCCCCGCAAACAGATCCAGCACCACCGCGTCGCGCACGTAGCCCTGCAACACGTTGAAAATCGTTTCCTTTATGCGCGTCGTCGTCGGGCGCACCCTGTCGTCGGTGGGCGAGATAAGATTTTTGCCCCTGTACTTGCCTGCAACAACTCTCATGGCTTTTCTCCGAAAATGTTTTCGCTTTGACCGTCCTTGTCAATGACTCGCTTCTCGGTGACTATCATGTCGAGCGCAACGTCGAAGTCCTCGACGGGCAATCCCCGCACCTGCTGACAATCAAAAGCTATCCCTATTTTAAATATGTCCCGCCCCGCGAGATACTTGTCGTAATATCCGCCGCCACGCCCAAGCCGTTTGAGCCCGTCAAACGCAACCATCGGCACTATCGCAACGTCGGGATCGGGGCAAACTCCGCGTCCCACAGGCTCGGATATCCCCCACTTGTTTTTGCGGAAGTTGGTGTATGGCGTGATGCGGATCGCTTTCATCTCGCCGCCTTCCACGCGCGGCACGCACACGTCGCGCTCCAACATCTGCAACAACCCCACTATCTCTTCCGTGTCGGGCTCCGGATCCTTGCTCAAAAACACAAACGGACGACGGCTGTCGCGAAACGCGTCTATCCCGGACAGTGCGTCAGCGATGGCTCCGCTTGCCCACTCGCGCTCCGCGTCGGACATCTTTTTCACTTTGTCAAGCGCCGTTTTTCTCGCCTGCGCCTTTGTCATAAATATATCTCCTCTCAAGCCGTCCGCGCCAATCCGTCATGACGGTGTACGGTATAGTTCCTCTTTCCTTTGCCACGTCGTCCGCGATATCCGGCGACAAAAGGGTGACCTTTTCGCCCTCTTCGGCAAGAAAATCGCCTGTGTCCACAACAAACATATCCATGCACACTCGCCCAAGCACAGGGCACCTTTTGCCGCGTATCTCCACAAACGAGGGTCGCTCCCGCCTCACGCCGTCGGCGTATCCTCCAAACACAACGGCGGTGTTTGCGTCGTCGCGCACGGCAAAGTTGCCGTAACTCACATGTTCGCCCGCGCCTATTTTTCTTGACTCGACAACCTCGCTCTCGACTGTCATTGCCCCGCGGTATGCCGCAATTCCCAACCGCACAGCGTCAAAGCGCAAAGTCCTCACATCCAGATTTTCACTTGCCGCAAGGTGCGCCGGTATTTGCGGAAAAAGCGCTTTAACTTGCTCAATTGCGTGCATAAACTCTGTTTTTTGCGAATACACTCTCCCTCGAAGGTGCGAATATATGCCCTTTGGGACAACGCCGATTTCGCTGAGCCGCGCGGCGATCTCCGTCACGCGATCGGGCGCAAATCCAAGCCTGTGCATCCCCGTGTCGACTTTGATGTGCAAGTTTGCTTGTTTTGGGTCGATTCTGCCTCTCTTCACAAGCCTTTCAAGCATATCAAGCTGCGCCGCGCTGTGCAGTCCCACGCTCAGCCCGCGTTCAAACGCTTCCTCCATTTCGTCAGCGGCGACGACGAGCGCAAGGATCTCTTTTTTTATGCCCGCGCTTTTGAGCGCAAGCCCTTCCTCAAGCGTCGCGACCCCAAACGCGTCCACGATGTCCTGCGCGGCAAGCGCCACTTCGACAAGTCCGTGCCCATATGCGTCCGCCTTGACCATCAGGATCGCCCTTTTGTCCACTCGCTCGCGGATGGCGACGATGTTTTGCCTTATTCTGTTCAGATCTACAATTACTTTCAGTTTTATAGTTCCACCTCGGCACTATGTTATGCGCCGCGATGTCCCAAATTGCCAAACGTCAAATATCCAGCGCGAGGTACAAAAAATCGTATTCCTTGTATGGGGCTTCTCCTCGCAGCTCAAATCCCAACCTTTTCAGATTTGCAAGCGAGGGAATATTGCCTCGTTGCACCACTGCGCAAAGCGTGCAGCCCGCAATATGATTTTTTGCCCACTCGATCGCAATTTTGCAGATCTCGCTCGCTATACCGCGCTTTCTGAAGTCCTCGTCCACCATTATCCCGCTGAACTCGTAGTACTGTCCGTTGCCCTCATCGCCGCAGATTTTGGCAAGCGCGTCACCGTAGCTTCTGTCAAGATCAACGCCCACCGTAGCGACAAGTTTGTCGCCGTCAAAAGCGCCCAGCATATGCCCGCGCGTCAATATCTCCATGAGTTCGCCGTCGGTGTAATTCAAAAAGTTCTTTTTGTCCTCCAGCGACGCTATCCCCTTTTTCAAAAATGCCATAATGAGGTTGAACTGTTCGGCGCCAAGCGTGCAAACCCTCAATCCTTGAGATGTGTTCGCTTCAAAATGTGTGGGGATTGCGCTCCGTTTTGGGGTGAGAGCGTACATGTCTATCAAAAATTCTGGACAATAACTCAGCTTGGATTTTCTGAGCCCCTCAAGCCCCATATCCTCCTGCCTGTTGATATACTTGCAATCCGAGAAATTCCGCGCCGCAAATTCGTGAGCGAGGAAACTGTAGATGCCGTCGTAGGAGATATCCGCTTTTTCGTATATTATCGTCGCGCTGAGCGCGGAATTGCGCTCGCCCACCGAAAAGCCCGCGATTTTGCCGTCGACGCGCAATATGTCGCACACCGTCCTGCCCGTAAGCGACGCGTCTACCGCGGCGAACATTATCTGCCTCTCTCTGAGGGCGCTCCTTTGTGCGGATTGCCCTTCAAAGTTGTGATTTTCAAACCATTTTTCCTCAAACTGAAGCACTTCCGCCCTGTCGGACGCTTGATACGGAAGCATCTCGTAGTTGTAAAGCGATCTGAATTTGTGGATATGATTGCGCTTGGCATTGTAGCGCTTGCCCACCATGGATATAAAATCCTCGGCGACGTACACATATTCGGAACAATTGCGATCGCTTGAAGCGTCATAGCTGTCGGCAAGGCTTTTGGCTACGTCCTCACTGCAATTGAACAACTCGGACAGCGGAGGGAGCATTTTTGTCGCCTCTTCCACCGTCAGCCCGCCGCGCACAAGCGGCTGCCAATATCTGAGTTTCCCGCCGAAAAACGACCTCAAAAACAGAGCGTTGTCGCACACGGCGTACTCAACGCTGTCAAACCAGATCAAATATGCAAAATAGGAATATACGCTGCTTATGCAGTCGTTTTCCCAAACAAATTCTTCAATCAGTTTCAACGCGCCTTGGTCAAGCGGTTTAAAATCGAGAGTATTCATACAAAAATTCACAAATCACTTTTTCTTGTCTTTTTTGGGCAACATAAAGATCTCTATTGTAAGATTTGGAAGGTGTTTTCTGAGTTCGGCAACAAAGCGATCGTTTTCGGACGGCAAAATTTCCACCCGAACGCTGGTGCCGCTCTGCATGTCGCCGGACACGATAAAATACGCGCCGTTGTCGCCGTTTTGTTTGAGTTCGGAAATGCCGTCATAAGGCACCTTGTCCTTGAAAAACCCAAGCAACAGCGCGATGTGATCGCTTTCAAACCTGTATCCACTGCGCAAAATTATCACAAGCGTAGCCGCGCACACAAGCGCCGCCGCAAACAGCGACACCCACACGACGGCGGTCATGGCGGTTTTGATCGCGCCCGCGAGAATTGCGATGTCAAGCCCGATGATGGCAAGCGCACCCAACGCGACGACCAGCATCAACGTCAGCTTTACAGCGCCGAAATTCATATGGAAAAAGGGAGAAGACTTTTTGCGTCCCCCGCCCTCTTTTGTTCCCTCTGTCACGCGAGTATCGTCATTTTGCGTTTGATGGATGTCCTTGCTCATTTTTTGTCCTCCGACGAAGGATCCTCCTCCGTACAATCCGCGTTTTCATCCGGCAACTCCTGGTTGTCGGGGCGGAAGCCGTAATCCACTGTGTTGACGACGGTGGAGCCGTCCGTATAAAAACTCAGCCGTTTCGCCTTGTAATATCCAATGAGTTCCACCGTGCGCAGCAGGAAGTAGTGCGTTGGAATGGTCACGATCGGCATAAGCCCGCCCGTGGGAATGGTGCACAGATATGTAAGCATATACATTATCGAAAAGATGAGCGCGTATG
>CANQMD010000071.1 GCA_947624885.1 uncultured Clostridia bacterium | reverse complement strand
TCATTATGAATGGCTTAAACAGTTCCAGCGCCATCTCCTTTGGCAGACCGCACTGATACAGTTTGAGTTCGGGGCCGACGACGATGACCGAACGGCCGGAGTAGTCCACTCTCTTGCCGAGCAGGTTTTGACGGAAGCGGCCCTGTTTGCCGCGCAGCATGCCCGACAGCGACTTGAGATCCCTGTTTCCGGGTCCCGCGACAGCCTTTCCTCTGCGGCCGTTGTCGATGAGCGCGTCCACGGCTTCCTGAAGCATTCTCTTCTCGTTATGAATGATGATTTCGGGAGCGCCGAGTTCCTTGAGTTTTTTCAACCTGTTGTTTCTGTTGATCACGCGGCGATACAGATCGTTGAGGTCGCTCGTAGCAAAGCGTCCGCCGTCGAGTTGCACCATAGGTCTGAGTTCGGGAGGAAGCACGGGCAACACGGTGAGCACCATCCATTCGGGCTTGTTGCCGGATTGGCGGAAAGCCTCCACCACTTCCAGCCTCTTGACCGCCTTCATGCGCCTCTGACCCGTCGAGTTTGCGATGATATCCTTGAGGAACTCGCTCTCCTTGTCGAGGTCGATCTTATGCAGCAGTTCCTGCACCGCCTCCGCGCCCATGCCGACTCTGAAGTCCTTCGCGTCGTATTTGTCAAGCAGATCGCGATATTCCCTGTCTGTTATGACCTGTTTTTCGGTGATCTCCTCCGCTTTGCCGGGGTCGAGCACGATGTACGACACAAAGTACACCACCTGCTCCAGGTCCTTCGGCGAGATGTCCAACAAAATGCTTATGCGGGACGGCACGCCTCTCAGATACCAGATGTGCGTGACGGGCGCTGCAAGTTCGATGTGGCCCATTCTCTCGCGGCGCACCTTGGATTTTGTGACTTCAACGCCGCACTTCTCGCAGATCACGCCCTTATAGCGGATCCTCTTGTATCTGCCGCAATGGCACTCGAAGTCCTTCGTAGGCCCAAAAATTTTCTCGCAGAAAAGTCCGTCCTTTTCGGGTTTTTGAGTGCGGTAATTTATGGTTTCCGGCTTTGTGACCTCGCCGTAAGACCAATCCTTGATCTTTTCGGGAGATGCAATGCCAATTTGGATCGCGTCAAAATTGCTGAGTTCGTACATACTCTTTCTCCTTTATTCCTCGTCGGAATTGTCGTCGTTGCGACCGCCGAACAGTTCGCTGATGTCCTGCGTTCCCTCGGTGAGCGAGCTGAAGAAGTCCTCGTCGTCGCCGTCGCTGTCAAACAGGCTGTCCCCTCCGCCGCTCGCGCCGCCGAATCCGCTGAACAGATCCTCGTCGGGGTTGGAGCCGAGGCCGTCGCCCAAAATATCGACTTCCTTCAGTTCGGGCATCTTCTTGATCGGCTCGTAGTCGGAATCTTCCTCGGAGTAATCTCTCAACTTGATCTCGTCGCGGTCCTCCGTCAGCACCTTAACGTCCAGCGCGAGGCTCTGCAATTCCTTGACGAGCACCTTGAAGGATTCGGGGATACCCGGCTCAGACACGTAGTTGCCCTTGACGATGGACTCGTAGGTCTTGACCCTGCCCACCACGTCGTCCGACTTGACGGTCAAGATCTCCTGCAGCATATTCGCCGCGCCGTACGCCTCCAGCGCCCACACTTCCATTTCGCCGAAGCGCTGGCCGCCAAACTGCGCCTTTCCGCCGAGGGGCTGTTGCGTGACGAGGCTGTAGGGGCCCGTAGACCTTGCGTGGATCTTGTCGTCCACAAGGTGATGCAGCTTGAGGTAGTACATATATCCCACCGTGGCGCGGTTTTCAAACGGCTCGCCCGTTCTTCCGTCGTACAGTTGGATCTTGCCGTCCACTTCGCCGTCCTCGTTGACGATGCCGTATTGCTGGAACAGCGCCTTTATATCCTGCTCGTTCGCACCGTCAAAGACGGGGGTCGCGATCTTCCAATCAAGCATGTGCGCGATGAGTCCGAGGTGCACTTCCAGCACCTGTCCTATGTTCATACGCGAAGGCACGCCGAGGGGGTTGAGCACGATCTGCAGCGGAGTTCCGTCCGCCATAAACGGCATATCCTCTTTGGGGAGCACGCGGCTGACAACGCCCTTGTTGCCGTGTCTGCCCGCCATCTTGTCGCCCACGGATATCTTTCTCTTTTGAGCGATGTACACTCTCACCAGCTTATTCACGCCGGGCGCGAGTTCGTCCTTGTTCTTTCTTGTAAACTGTTTGACGTCCACAACGATTCCGCTCTCGCCGTTGGGCACGCGCAGAGATGTATCTCTGACCTCTCTCGCCTTCTCGCCGAATATTGCTCTGAGCAATCTTTCTTCGGGAGTGAGTTCGGTTTCGCCCTTCGGGGTAACCTTGCCGACGAGGATATCGCCCGCCTTGACTTCCGCGCCCACTCTGACGATTCCGTCGTCGTCGAGGTTTTTCAGCACGTCGTCGCTCAGGTTGGGGATGTCGCGCGTGATCTGCTCTTCGCCGAGTTTGGTGTCGCGGCACTCTATCTCGTACTCCTCGATATGTATCGAAGTGTACAGATCGTCGCGCACGAGTTCCTCGCTGATAAGCACCGCGTCCTCATAGTTGTAGCCTTCCCAGCTCATAAAACCTATAAGCATGTTCCTGCCCAACGCAAGTTCGCCCTGATCGCAAGCGGGGCCGTCCGCCAGCACGGTGCCCTCTTTGACCAGGTTGCCCTGCTCGTCGTATACGGGTCCGCACACTCTGTCGCCCTTGTTCACGATGGGGTGTTGATTTATGCAAGTGGATTGGTTTGAGCGCTCAAACTTGCTCAGCGTGTATATCGCGTCCGTACCGTCGTCGTTTGCTATGACGATCCTGTCGCTGTCGACGTATCTGACGTAGCCATCCTTATGCGCGATCTTCAGCACGCCGCTGTCGTATGCGATTTTGTGCTCCACGCCCGTAGCGATCATCGGCGCTTGCGGCTTGAGCAACGGCACCGCCTGACGCTGCATGTTGGATCCCATCAACGCGCGGTTTGTATCGTCGTTTTCAAGGAAGGGTATGAGCGCCGTCGCGATAGAGATCAACTGCTTGGGGTTGACGTCCATGTAGTCCGCCATAAGTTTGGGGACTTCGCGGATGTCCTTTTTGATACGGCAGTTGACGCGGTTTCTGACAAAGCGGCTGGTTTCGTCAAGTTCCTCGTTTGCTTGCGCGATGATATACTTGTCCTCTTCGTCCGCCGCCATATACACGACCTCGTCCGTGACGTAGCTGTCTATCACCTTGCCGTTCTCGTCCTTGATCTTCTCGATGCGTCTGTAAGGCGTTTCAATAAAGCCGTACTCGTTCACTTTCGCGTAGCTTGACAGCGATGTGATCAGTCCTATGTTCTGACCTTCGGGGGTTTCGATAGGGCACATGCGTCCGTAGTGGGAGTGGTGAACGTCGCGCACTTCGAAACTTGCGCGTTCTCTGTTCAGACCGCCGGGGCCGAGTGCGGAAAGTTTACGCTTGTGCGTGAGTTCCGCAATGGGGTTGGTCTGATCCATAAACTGCGACAGCTGCGAGGAGCCGAAAAACTCCTTTATCGCGCTCGTCACGGGGCGGATATTGATGAGAGTTTGCGGCGTGATCTCCGCGTTCTCCTGCGCTGAAGCCATTCTTTCGCGAATGACTCTCTCCAGACGGGAGATACCGATGCGGAACTGATTTTGCAGCAGTTCGCCCACCGCGCGGACGCGACGATTTGAAAGGTGATCTATGTCGTCGCAAGTGCCAAAGCCATATCTCAAGCCGAGGTTGTAGTTGGTGACCGCCACAATGTCGTCGTGCGTGATGTGCTTGTACACCAACTCGTCGCGGCTCGCCTTGATGGCAAACATCAACTCCTGCTTGTTGTTGCCGAATTGCTCTATGAGCGTCTTCAGGTTGGGCCAGTACACTTTTTCAAGAATGCCCAACTCGCGCGGATTGCAATCCACAACAGCGTCCAGATCGAGGGTGTTGTTGCCGATCATCTTAAAGACTTTCTTTTTGCCGTCCTTGTCCGTATATTCCACAAACGCAACGTTCACGCCCGAGTTCTGGATCAACTTACCCTTTTCCTCGGTGATCACCTCGCCCTTTGCGGCAAGCACTTCGCCCGTGATGGGGCTGACGATCTTTTCCGTCAGCTTGCAGCCGACAAGACGCGTGCCGATGGCAAGTTTTTTGTTGTATTTGTAGCGTCCGACTCTCGCGAGGTCATAGCGCTTATAATCGTCAAAATAGTTGTGGATCAGCACATTTGCGCCCTCGACCGTGGGCACTTCGCCCGGACGCAAGCGGCGGAACAGGTCGATCTTGCCCTGCTCTTCCGTCTTTGCCGTATCCTTGTCGCAGGTGTTTTTGATCATCTCATCGCCGCCGAACAGATCGATGAGTTCCTCATCGGTGCCGTAGCCAAGCGCTCTCAGCAGAGTGGTAGACGGGATCTTTCTCATTCTGTCCACATGCACCCACTGCACGTCGTTCGAGTCCTGTTCGTACTCAAGCCACGCGCCGCGGTTTGGTATGACTGTCGTGCCGTAGCGCGGCACTCCGTTTTTGTCAAGCACTCTGTCGTTGTACACGCCGGGGCTCCTCACCAGCTGACTGACAATGACGCGTTCCGCTCCGTTGATTACAAACGATCCCGCTTCGGTCATAAGAGGGAAATCTCCCATAAACACTTCCTGCTCCACGACCTCGCCCGTTTCCCTGTTTGTCAAACGGGTTTTGACCTTAAGTGGCACCGCGTACGTTGCGTCGCGATCCTTGCATTCCTTCACGGAATACTTCGGCGTACCGTCAAACCTGTGCGACAAAAACTCCAATTCCAGCTTTTCGGAGAAGTCCGAAATCGGCGAGTAATCCTGAAACACCTCGTCGATCCCCTCGTTGATAAAGCTCTGATAGGAGTTTTTCTGCACTTCGATGAGATACGGGATCGGCAGAACATTCTTGATTCTCGAAAAATCGCGTCTTTCCGTCTTGCCGTACATCTGATTGTGAATTCTTTCGGTCATATATTCACTCCTTAAAAAAATTCGATTTGCGTGGCGGGCTCACCCCGCCCTCTTGATAAATATGGTTTTGTTACTACGCAACAACTTCTTACTTATAACCCCCTACCCCCAAAAAATCGGGGGTAAGTCCAATCAATAAGTATTATTGCGCAGTTTTTCATTATAAACGTCATTGTCAACCCTGTCAACAAAAATTTTGTAAATTTGTAAATTATTTTATAATAATATAATTATTCCCCGCTTTTTTATCCCCCGCGCCCATCCTGAGTTCAGTCGAGGAATCCCACTGCCCTAGCAATTACCGCAACCTCGGCTTGCGCCTTACTATACAAGCAACCTGCCTTGTCCGAGCCGCCACGCCTGTTCCCCATTCTCTGCCCAAAGCCTTGTCCAAGCGTTGCCCATTCTCCCTGTCATTCAAGTTCCATCTCTCATCCGCGGCGCACGCAAAATCGCCCGTCGCGCCTATTTCTGCGGCATTTGCGGCAAACTCGTCGTCGGTCGGAGTGGGAGTGATTCCTCCCTGCGACTGTTCAAATTCCTCCTTAGTCATCCATTGCGCGGTGAGTTTCATATCGCGCAGTTCGCCGTCGGGGAGGTGCGACACGCACTTGCCGTTCTCGTCGTACCAGCCGATAAACACATATCCATAGCGATAGGGATCGCGCAGGTATATATCGCTCTCGACGGTATAATACAGATATTGCACGCCGTCTATCGTTTCCGAGTAATTAGCGGCGTTATTGATCCCTCCCGCGGGGTCTATCTCCACCACATACGTCCGCACGCTACCGGGGATCTCGTGCACGGTCACATTTTCGCGCACATCGCTCAGCAGGGCGAGATCAGCGGGATCCCACATCATATCGTTGTAGCCTTCGCGCCTCCAATTTGCGGGGTAATCGCTTGGCGACAGACTGCTTCCTCTCGGCACGCGTCTTTCGATCACGGTCCCGTCCCAGTGCACAAAACTCACGACGTATATGCGTTCTTTGATTGTCAACGTCGCGTGCAGATCCTCCACCGGCTCGTAGTTCGCGCCCGGATCGACATGCGCTGTCACGGTATAACTGCCCACTTCGCTCTGCCCGTTGCCCTCATATGTGACGATCGTTTCGGGCGGCAGCTCCCCCTTGACGCTTATGTAGTGCGGCAGCCCGTCCCAAACAAACTCACAGTCCTCAAAAGTTACGTCCACGTGCGCGGGTAGAATTGTGAGCGTCGCCGTCAAAACGAGGGTCTTGTATCCCACAAGTTTGAGCGTTGCGGTCAACTCATATTTGCCCGCGTCCACGCAATTTTCGCGCGAATAGGTCACGACGGTGCCAAACGGCAGTCCCTGCGGCACTATCACGTGGGCTTTGCCGTCATAAACCACGGTTTCGTCGCCCCAGATCACGTCCGAAAACTCTCTCAACCCGGAGGTGTTCTCGTCAGGAGGCGCTTCCTCTTCGGTTGAATTATCGTCGTCTTCAAACGTAGTGTCGGTCGTAGTGTCCGAGGAAGTCAGCGTCCCTCTCTTTTCATCGGGATCGTCGCACGCCGCAAGCATAAGGCACACAATCAAAATCGCGACGACAAGCGCCAAACACACGATCTTCGCCGTTTTCCCCGCCGTATTCCTGCGCACGATCCCCTCGGACTTCACTTTGCACGCCTCCTGCGTTTGTTACCAAAAATTTATCACTCTCACCCTACGCTGTCAACGTTTTTCGACATTTTTCTACATTTTTCGCACTTTCCCGCCGCGCCGCCCTCTTCCCCCTCTTTCATCTCAAAATTTGCGCTATCCGCCAAAAATTGTTCAATTCGCCACGCGCGTTCCCATTTTTTTCCAAAACCGCCTATTTCATATCGCGATATTGCCGTTTTCGGGGCACCTGTTAAAGATCGTCTTTGACGGTAATTTTGCCGAGATTTTTGACAAACCTATTGCAAATTGGCAAAAAAATTGCCTAAACCCACTTGATTTTGCAAAACATATAGTATATAATTGCGAGGCTAAAGAATGTTTGCGACCCGCGCACCGCGCAAAGGGGGTGTTCTGGATTCGACAATCGTTTTGAGGCGGTATAAGCACGTCGTAGGCTCGGCTACGTTAAAACGGAACGTTAAAATTAAACGCAAACAAAACCCAAAAGAGCGCTCCGGCGCTCGCTCTTGCTGCGTAAATCAGTCAGCACGTCGACCTGAGGTTTTCTGTTCCCTCAGTCATCGGCGTCAGAAAAACAGACAACGCGATCCGATCGCCCGCTAGGATCGTTGTCAAACAGGGCTTATCAACCCAAGGCTTGTCGTTGAGCCGAGGCGCGAAACAATTTTTCAGCGACTAAACGTGTAGAAAGTGCCGATGAGGGGCGGTTGGACCGGGGTTCAAATCCCCGCATCTCCACCAGAGGGTAACCGGTTGAACCCCTAAAAGGGTCAGCCGGTTACTTTTTTATACTGTTTCGTGGCAATTTTAACATTAAAAGCGGTTAGTTTATAATACAAAATGTTGATGTTTTCAATTCAAATGATGAGTAAAAATTTTTTATTGATATTGCGTCATAAAATCTTGTTTTTTGCGGATATGGAATGATATAAAAATATCGCGCAATAATGCTATTGAAAAATAAAAAGGAGATGCTAAAATGGGTTCAGGAGGTTTGCCAAGCGGCGGCGTGACAAAAGTGTATGGAAAAAGAGGCGACCTGCCAATAGATCATGCAAAACCAAATTCGAGGTATGACTTATATGTAAAAGGAAAAAGAGTTCAAAGTCGTTGGTATGATCATAATGGC
>CANQMD010000070.1 GCA_947624885.1 uncultured Clostridia bacterium | reverse complement strand
GACGCGGTGTCGCGTTGGGCGGCGGTGTCGTGGGGGATACCGTGGGGTTTGCCGCGGCGTCCTATATGAGAGGAATAGACTATGTGCAGATCCCGACATCGCTGCTTGCGATGATAGACAGCGCGGTTGGCGGCAAGACGGGCGTGGATCTGCCGCAGGGAAAGAACTTGATGGGCGCGTTTCATAGCCCCAAACTTGTGATCGTGGACCCGTCCGTCGCGGATACTCTGCCCGAAAGCGAGTACGAAAACGGGCTGGGCGAGGGCGTGAAATACGCCGTGATGGATAGAAATATTGCGCCGTTTTTGTTGAATAACCGCGTGGATAAGGAAAACTTTGTGTGCGAGTGCCTCAAACTTAAGGCGAAGATCGTGAGCGGAGATGAGTTTGAGAGCGGCGAGAGAAGGCTGCTGAATTTGGGACATACAGTGGGTCATGCGATAGAAAAGTGCAGCGGATTTGCCGTGGCGCACGGGATCGCGGTGGCTATGGGCGTGTGCGTGATGACTCGCGCCGCTTTGAGCGCGGGCGAAATATCAAGAGAGAGGGCGGCGGAGATATATGACCTTGCAAAATTGGCGTGCGTGAACAGGACATTTGTGGACGCAAACAGGATCGCGCCGTTTGTCGCCGTGGACAAAAAGGCGGAGGGACGCGAGGTGAACGCCGTCGTCGTCACTCAAAACGGCTGCGAGTTGAGAAAGTTTGAAATCGACGAGTTTTTGAGATATGTTGCAAAAACCGATCTGAAAATACAAAATTCCGTTTTGAAGGGCGAGGCGGTCGCGCCTGCGTCAAAGTCGGCGGCGCACAGGGTGTTGATCGCCGAATTTCTGGCGGGAGGGCCTTTCGAGGCGGAGGGCGGAGCGGACGTGCAGGCGACGACGGCGTGTCTGCAAGCGATGAGCCTCGCGAAAAAATATGGGGACGACAGCCCTGTACTGTACGCGGTAGAGAGCGGATCGACGTTGAGATTTTTGGCTCCCGTCGCGTGCGCGCTTGGACTTAAGGCAAAGTTTGTGTGCGAAGGCAGGCTGAGAGAAAGACCGCTGGAAGGGTTGATCCAAACGCTTGAAGAGCACGGCGCAAAGCTGAAAAGAAACGCAAACGGCGATACGGAGATAATCGAGGCGAGGTTGTCGGCGGGAAGATACGTCGTGGACGGGAGCGTGAGCTCGCAATACGTCACGGGACTGCTGTTTGCGCTGCCGCTGCTTGACGGCGACAGTACGCTGGAAGTCGTTGGAAAGGCGGCTTCGACGGGATATATCCAAATGACCCTCCGCACTTTGAAAAAGTTTGGGATCGAGATAAAAAAGACGGACGAAAAGTTTTTCATACGAGGCGGACAAAAATACGTCATGCCGAAAGAGCGCGAAATCGAGGGAGATTGGTCGTCGGCGGGGTTTTTGCTTGTCGCGGGGGCGCTCGCGGGAGAAGTGCGCGTGACGGGACTGGACAAAAATTCCGCGCAGAGCGACAGAATAATTGTGGATCTGCTGAGGAGAGCGGGCGCGGATATATCCGAAGAGAACGGCGCGTTTGTCGCAAAAAAATCGCAATTGTCGCATATCGATTTTGACGCGGCGGACTGCCCCGACGTTGTGCCCGTCATGGCGACGGCGCTGTCCTTTGCGGACGGGGAATCGCATATCTCGTCAGTCAACAGGCTGAAAACAAAGGAGAGCGACAGGTTGCAGGCGATCAGGGAGCTGCTTTTCAGCTTCGGAGTGGAAACGCGCTGCGAGAACGACGTGCTGACTGTGTTTGGCAAAAAATGCCATCTTGCGGGGGAATACCCCACGTTTTGCGATCACCGAATCGCTATGAGCGCGGCGGTGGCGGCGATGGCGACAAAGGGCGTAAGCGTCATTAAAGGCGCGGAGTGCGCGAGCAAGTCGTATGTGAACTTCTTTGCCGATCTGAAGAGGCTGGGCGCGAAGATAGAGCGCGTCGGGAGGGAATGATGACCGCGAATTTTGAAAATATCCGATTGGAAATTTACGGGGAGTCGCATGCCGATCGCATAGGCGTGAGATTGGAAGGCATAGCCCCCGGAATGGAACTTGACCTGCACTGCGTTTTGGATCTGCTTGACAGAAGAAGGGCGGGACGGACGGAGTGGTCTACCCCGCGAAAGGAAGAGGACGCGCCCGTGTTTTGCGGACTGCGCAAGGATGGCGACAAATACGTCGTGGAAAGCGGCATAGTGGAGGCGTATATCGTCAACGGCTACGCGAAAAGCGGTGACTACGACGAGATAAAGCATGTGCCGCGACCGTCGCACGCAGACCTCGCCGTCTGGGCGAAGGAAGGCAAGATCCCCGCGGGCGGAGGCAGGTTTTCGGGACGTATGACAGCGCCGCTGTGCATAGCGGGCGGGATAGCGAAAGAGATCCTGCAAAAGAGGGGGATAGAAGTGGACGCGTATCTTTGCGACGTGGCGGGGCTGAGATTGAAAAGGGCGGCGGACGACGAAAATATCGCAAAATACGGGCTGTCGGAACGCGACAGAGCGGCGATAAGAAACGGGGCGTTGCCCACGTTGAACGGCGCGGACTGCGAAAAAGCGGTCGAGAGGCTGAGGAAGATCGCGGAAGAGAAGGATAGCGCGGGCGGGATCGTGGAATGCGTGATCGCGGGAATACGCGCGGGAGAAGTCGGCGACGCGCTGTTTGACGGGATAGAAGGCAAACTTGCGTACGCCGCGTTTGCCGTGCCCGCCGTCAAGGGCGTGGAATTTGGCGCGGGATTTGAGATCGCGGCGCTGAAGGGGAGCGAGGCGAACGACCGGATCGCCATTGAAAACGGCGCTCCCACGCCAATAAGCAATAATTGCGGAGGAATAAACGGCGGGATATCGAACGGGTTGCCGATAATTATGCGAGCGGCGGTGAAGCCTACGCCGTCCATATCAAAACCGCAGAGGTCGGTGGATCTGGAAGATATGACAGAGAGGGAACTGATCGTCAAGGGGAGGCATGACGCGTGTATAGCGCCGAGAGCGGTGCCCGCGATCGAGGCGGCGTGCTCGCTGGCGCTGTTGGATATGCTGTGCGCAAAGGACGATCGAGCGCAATAGACGTCAGAAATTTGGGAGATATTGGAGAATGGATATGAATATTGACGAGTTGAGGCAAGAAATAGACCGCGTGGACGACAACATCGCCGCGCTGTTTGCCAAACGTATGGAACTGGCAAGGCGGATCGCGCAACAGAAAAGCGCGAACGGGGTGCCGATCGTAAACGTCGGGCGCGAAAAAGAGATCGTGAGCAGGGTGTGCGCAACGCTTCCGTCAGACGTAAAACTGTACGGAAAGCAGCTGTTTGACACGCTGTTTGACACGAGTAAGGCGTATCAATACGCGGTGACGGACATTCCATCGCCGATAAAGGACGAGATACGAGCCGCGCTGGCGGAGGGGGAAAAGCCTTTCCCCGTGGAGGCTACGGTGGCGTGTCAGGGCGTGCCGGGCGCGTACAGCTGTATCGCCGCGGAAAAGATGTTTGCGATATCCTCCATATCCTGCTTCAAAAACTGGGACGGAGTGTTTCAGGCGGTGGAAAAGGGATTTTGCGACTTTGGCGTGCTGCCCATCGAAAACAGCACCGCGGGCAGCGTGATCGGCGTGTACGACTTGATGAGAAAACATCGCTTTTTTGTCGTGCGGAGCGTAAAACTTAAGGTGAAACACTACCTGTTGGCAAGATCCGACGCGAAAATCGACAATATCAAAGAGGTCATTTCGCACGATCAGGCGATCATGCAATGCTCGGCGGCGATCAAAGCGTTGAATGGCGTGAAGATCACAAGGTGCGACAATACCGCCCTCGCCGCAAAGATCGTCGCCGAAAGCGGAAGGGACGACTTTGCGTGCATTGCGTCAAGAGAATGCGCGGGGATCTACGGCTTGAAGATATTAAAAGAGGGCGTGAACGACAGCCATAATAACTTCACGAGGTTTATCGCGATCTCAAACAAGCTGAGGACATATGAGAATGCAAACAGAATTTCCGTTACGGTCAACCTATCGCATGAGGCGGGAAGTTTGAATAAGCTGCTGAATAAATTTTCCACTTTGGGACTCAATCTGACCAAGCTGGAGTCCCGCCCCATCCCGGACAGCCCGTTTGAGTTCTGCTTTTACTTCGACTTCGAGGCGAAAGCATCCTCGAAAGAGGTGCAAAACCTCCTCGCGGAAATCGCAGGCGAAACGGATAACTTCGAGTTTTTGGGCGCGTACGAGGAGATGTGATGGACGCGAAATTTTGCGTGATAGGGAAAAATTTGCCGCATACCCTCTCGCCGATGATACATGGCGCTTTTGGGAGAGAGAACTACGGCGTTGTTCAACTCGCTAACGAAGGCGAATTGGCGGAATTTGTCGCGAAAAGAGAGTACGCGGGGTTTAACGTCACCATACCATATAAGCGGGCGATCATGCCTATGCTGGACGAGATATCCGAGGAGGCGGTGGCGGCGGGCGCGGTCAATACCGTCGTGAATGCGGGAGGCAGACTGATCGGCTGTAATACGGACGCGCAGGGAATGAAATGCGCGCTGGATAGGGCGGGTATCCGCCTCAAAAATAAGAACGTGCTGATTTTGGGAAGCGGCGGTACGTCGCATACCGCGTCATACCTCGCGATGAGAGAGGGCGCAAAATGCGTGAGAGTCGTTTCGCGGACGGGGGAAATAAACTACTCCAACTGCTACGAATTGCAGGATACGCAGGTGGTGATCAACGCGACTCCCGTGGGAATGTCGCCGTCCGCCTTTGAAAAACCCGTGGACGTGCGAAAATTCGGAAGGGTCGAGGGCGTGTTTGACGCAGTGTATAATCCCCTCAGAACGTTGCTTACTTTGGACGCTGTCGATTGCGGGATCCCCGCCGCAAACGGGCTGAGTATGCTGGTGGAACAGGCAAGGGCGGCGCATACGCTGTTCTGCCGCGCGGGAGGCGGTATGCCCGTTGACGAGGCGCAAGGAGAACAGGTGCGCTTGAGCATTGAAAAGCAATTGACAAATATCGTCTTTGTGGGTATGGCGGGCGCAGGCAAGACTGCTGTCGGTAGGAGGCTGGCGGCGGCGCTGGGAAGAGAATTTGCGGATACAGACGAGATGATCGTGAAAAGAGCGGGGAAGGATATCCCGACTATCTTCAGGGAAGAGGGAGAGGAGAAGTTCAGAGAGTACGAGCGCGAGGCGGTGAAACAGTGCTGTTTGAGATTCGGCATGGTGATAGCCTTGGGCGGCGGCGCGGTGGAGAACGCCGAGAACGCGTTTTGGGCGAGAGCGAACGGCAAAGTGGTGTACGTCAAACGCGACCTCGAAGAATTGGATACCGCGGGTAGGCCGCTGTACTCGTCGCCGGAAAGTGTGAAGGCTTTGTTTGAAAAGAGAAAACATATTTATGAGAGCGTCGCGGACGTTGTGACGATCAACGACTCGGACGTGGAGGACGCGGTCAGGCGCGTGCGGGAGGCATTGGATATATGAAAAAAGTGCTTGTTGTCAACGGAGTCAACCTCAATATGCTGGGCATAAGAGAGAGGGATATGTACGGAGAGAGGGACTATAGATCTCTTGAGGCGTATATCAAAAAGGCAGCGAAGGAAGCGGGCGTGAAAGTCACGATCAGGCAGTCCAACTGCGAGGGCAAACTTGTGACGTACATTCAACGCGCGTATGGCAGATACGACGGCATAGTGCTGAACGCGGGCGCGTATACGCATACGTCGATAGCGCTGTTGGACGCGCTTAAGGCTGTGAATATCCCGACGGTGGAAGTGCATCTGACGGATATAAATGCGAGAGAAGAGTTCAGAAAAACGTCGTACGTCGCGCTGTATGCGGAAAAACAGATCGCAGGCAAGGGATTTGAGGGATATAAGGAAGCGCTGGAATATTTGGCGGGGAAATGAGTAAGCAAGTGTAAATTTGCGGATAAATTGGAATGATAGTGTTCTAAATTAGCGAGAAAATGAGAATAGTATTCTAAAAATTGACGGGAATTGGAATGGTTTTGTGCTTGGGGGCGCGGGCGGATGCCCGCTTTTTTTTTGTGGTGAGGAACTTGCGCCATGCCTCTGTAAGGGGGGATGTTTCGACTACGCTCAACATGACAGGGTAAACAAGAGTCGCTCGGACACTGCAGAGGGATAGTAAGAGGACGGCTCGGACAGGGCAGAGTACGTGTATAGCAATGCTTGGACATGGGGATGTTTCGATTGCGCTCAACAGACAGTAAATTTGAGCAAAGCCCTGTCGGAGAGTTATAGGGGGATCCTTCGACAGGCTAAAAATGACAGAAAAAAAAGGAGGACCTTGGCGGTCACTCCAAAAGGTTGTCGTGGAGCATGGAATAGACGGAGGAGGCTTTGTCGACCCAATTTTTGTAGATGTAGCGGGCGTGCTGGGAACTTGATACGACAAGTTTCAACTCCATAAGCGTGGAAAAATCGGTGTTGATGCGCATGATCACGGTGTAGGTGCCGTCGGAATTTTTGGAATAGTCCGCAAAATAGGATTGGCGTTTTTTGAAACGCATACGGTTTTCGTTGACAAAATCGGTGATCGCGTCGCGCAATGACGAGGGGATGCGGGTGTAAAACAGCCCAAGACAACTTACGCCGTCCTGCGTGATGTTGATCAATCCGCCCTTTGGAACGTGATAAAGCAAATTGGTTTCGATGAGTTCCGCAAGATATTGCTTGCACTCCATGTAGGTGAGCCACTCGTTTTCGGAAGTGCAGAGTTCCAGCAGGGTTTCCTCGGAAATGGGGATCGCCATCTTTTCAAATATAAAAAGAATGATCAGCTTTTGGACCTTGCTGTCGGTCGGCGTTATTGGCGTTTGGTTGTGCTTGGACGACATCCCCTTTTCTCCGCAATATGAAATAAATCCGTGGACTTTTATAATAACAGGTGGCGTGGGATTTAACAAGCAATAATTTTGTTTTTTTGTTTGCACACAACAAGTTGTGCTTGGCGGCGGCGGAGTACACAAGGTTGGGAGAAAATGGGCGTTGTCACTCGGACTTGGTAGGGTGGCGTGTATAGCAAGGCTAGGACAAGGGGATTCTTCGACTGCGCTCAGAATGACACGCTCAAAATTGCTCAGCGCCCGACGCTTTTTTTGTGGCGAGGAAATGGGTGGAGTGCCTCTATCAGGGGGATAAAGGGGGAAGAGCGGTGAGGATTTGAGAGATCTAAATGGATAAAAAATGCGGGAAGAGGAAAAGTAAAGACGGAAATAAAGATGGCGGGGTGAGTTGAAATGGGAGGATAAAACGGAGGGGAAAATGGGAGCGATAAAATGGAAGGGAGGGGGAAAGGGGAAAGATAAAAAGATCCGAGCCGTGTGGGGGCTCGGACCTTGGTGAGTGGTGAAATCTTTGTTGATGTTGAGATCTCAATGTGTGGTGAGATTTTTGTTGGTTTTAAGATCTCGATGAGTGGTGAGATCTCGATGGGAAAAGTTATTGCAGATTTGCTTTGAGGGCGTCGAGTTCTTGGCGGAGTTCCTTGGGGAGTTTGTCGCCGAACTTCTTGTAGAATTCCTCTATGCCGTCTGCGTCCTCTTTCCACAATTGCTTGTCGACGGTGAGCAGATTGGCAACGTCCTCGGTGGTCATATCGAGGCCGTTGATGTTGATGTCGGCGGGATCAGGGACGTAGCCGATGGGCGTTTCGACCGCCTTGGCAGTGCCTTCGCAGCGGCGAATGATCCAATCAAGCACGCGCATATTGTCGCCGAAGCCGGGCCACAGATAGTGACCCTCGTCGTCGGTGCGGAACCAGTTGACGTTGAAGAT
>CANQMD010000069.1 GCA_947624885.1 uncultured Clostridia bacterium | reverse complement strand
ATGCCGCCGCAGAACTTGGCAACACCGTCACGATGGACTTTGTCGGCAAGCAGGACGGCGTTGAGTTTGCGGGCGGCTCCGCAAATGATTATGACCTTGAACTTGGCTCCGGCTCGTTCATTCCCGGTTTTGAGGAGCAACTTGTCGGCACAAAGGCAGGCGACGTGAAGGATGTCACGGTGACGTTCCCATCCGACTACGGCGCGGAAAATCTCGCGGGGAAAGAGGCGGTATTCACCTGCACAATCAAGAGCGTCAAAAAGAAGGAATTGCCCGCGTTGGACGACGATTTTGCAAAGGACATATCCGAGTTTTCCACTTTTGAGGAGTACAAAGCGGACGTAAAGGCAACGCTGATCAAGGAGGCGGAAAAGCGCTCGCAACGCGCCTATGAGGACGCTATCGCCGACAAACTTGTCGAGTTGAGCGAGGTTGAAATTCCTCAAAAGATGATCGACGGCGAGGCGGAGGATATGTTGCATGAATTTGAGGCTCGCCTCTCCTATCAAGGGCTGAAACTTGAGCAATATCTCGCATATGCGCAGCAAACCAAGGAGCAACTTCTCGACGATTACAAATCCGCCGCGCAAACCCGCGTAAAGACGCGCCTTGTCATGGAAGCTGTCGTAGAAAAAGAGGATATCAAGATTTCCGACGAGGAGATCGAGGCAAAGATCGCTCAGATCGCGGAGGAAAATTCCATGACAGTGGATGAGTATCGCAAACACCTCAACCGCGACGAGATGTCTTACGTCATCAACTCGGTGTTGTCGCAAAAACTCATCGCATTGCTGATCGAGTGCAACGAGCAAACGCCCAAAAAGCCCGCGAAGAAGAGCGGCAAAAAGCAACCCGCAAAACAGGACGACAGCGCCGAGCAAACCGATGCAGCCGCGTCCGAGCAGCCTCAGGACGAACAGCCTCAGGACGAACAGCCCAAGGCGGCTCCCAAAAAGAAGGCTCCCGCCAAAAAAACAACAAAAAAGGCAGAGTCTGACGACAACAAGGCAGAATAAAGTTCTGCCGCAATGTGTAAAATAAATTGACTGCCGACCGCTTATTGCGGGCGGAAGTCCCGGCGTTTTTGCCGGATACGGAGGAAACTATGAATTCAAGAGATCAACTTATCCCAATGGTAGTAGAGCAAACGGGCAGAGGCGAACGTTCCTATGACATTTTCAGCCGTCTGCTTGAGGACAGGATCATCTTTTTGACGGGCGAGATCAACGACGCTGTCGCGGATCTTGTCGTCGCGCAATTGATATATCTTGAGGGCAAAGATTCTCAAAAGGACATCAGCCTATATATCAACAGTCCCGGCGGCTCAGTCACCGCAGGCTTGGCGATTTACGACACAATGAATTATATCAAGTGCGATGTGTCAACAATATGCGTAGGGTTGGCAGCGTCCATGGGCGCGTTCCTGCTCTCGTCGGGCGCGAAGGGCAAGAGGTTTGCGCTTCCCAACTCCGAGATCATGATCCACCAGCCTCTCGGCGGAGCGCAGGGTCAGGCAAGCGACATCGCCATACAGGCGGAAAACATTCTCAAAACCAAGGCCCGCCTCAACAAGATACTCTCCGAAAACACCTCTCAACCACTTGAAAAGATCGAGGTCGACACCGACAGAGATCACTATATGGACGCGGAAGAGGCAAAGGCATACGGGCTTGTTGACGGAGTGTTCTACACCAGGAAGTAAGCGCCTTTCCATCAACATCATTTCAGCGATAGGATGGCTCACGGCGTGAGCCAAGGAGTTATATGGAAAAATATAGCAGAAAACCCACATGCAGTTTTTGCGGCAAAAGCGAGGACGAAGTTGAAAGGCTCATCAGCGGCCCCAACGACGTATTCATTTGCAACGAATGCATCGACATCTGCAACATCATCATCGACGGCGACAAACATGCGGCGCAAGCCGGCATAAGCCTCTACACTCCCGTTGAGATCAAGCAGAAGTTGGACGAGTACATCATTGGTCAGGACAGCGCAAAAAAGGTGCTTTCCGTCGCGGTCTACAATCATTATAAGCGCATCAACCGCGCCAAGGCGGAGAGCGACGATGTGGTGATAGAAAAGAGCAACGTGCTCCTTCTCGGACCCACCGGCTCAGGCAAAACGCTGCTTGCAAAGACGCTTGCAAAGATACTCAACGTTCCTTTTGCCGTAGCGGACGCAACCACATTGACCGAAGCGGGCTACGTAGGCGAGGACGTTGAAAACATCTTGCTCAAACTCATTCAGGCGGCAGATGGCGATCTCAAACGCGCTGAAATGGGCATCGTCTACATCGACGAGATCGACAAGATCGCCAAAAAGGGCGAAAATGTGTCCATCACGCGCGACGTGAGCGGCGAAGGCGTTCAGCAGGCGCTCCTCAAGATCATCGAGGGCACAATATCCAACGTCCCTCCGCAGGGCGGAAGAAAGCATCCCAATCAGGAGTGTTATCAGCTTGACACCACCAACATTCTGTTCCTGTTGGGAGGCGCATTCGTCGACCTCGACAAGATCGTAGACGAGCGGCGCGACAGTTCCAAACTCGGCTTTGGCGCGGCGGTGAAGGGCACCAAGGACTACCGTTATGACGAACTCATTCAGGATCTGCAACCCGAAGATCTCATCAAATACGGTTTGATCCCGGAATTTGTCGGTCGCGTCCCCATCGTCGTCGGGCTGAACGCTTTGGACGAGGACGCGCTTGTCAAGATCCTCACCGAGCCGAAAAACGCGCTTGTCAAGCAGTATCAAACGCAGTTTGAGATCGACGGTGTTGATCTACAATTTGACGACGACGCTGTAAAAGCCGTCGCCGACAAAGCGATCCGCCTCAACACGGGCGCTCGCGGTCTACGCGCCATTCTGGAGGGCGTTTTACTCGATTTGATGTACGAAATCCCGTCGAAATCCAACATCGAAAAGGTGATCGTCACGCGCGATTCCATCGAGAAAAAGGAAAAGCCTCGCGTCGTATTCAAATCCAACGCAGGCGGCGAAAACGAGGACAAACTCGCCTGAGATTTATCAAAACACGGCGCACTCGTCATCGGTGCGCCTTTTTACTGCCTCTGACCTGTGTTCAACGACAAACTCAAGTGCGGATTGCCAAGGCTACCTGTCAATTTGCGCAGTCAAACAATCACTTTGCAGTTCTCAACTTGCCGTTGCGTCCCCTTTGCGGAGGTGTAATGCAGGCACAACAACATTCATAGGAGGAAATTATGATAAAACAAGCAAAATTCATCACATCTGTGGCTTCCCAAAGCAAACTGCCCGATTTTCGATCGCCTGAAATAGCGATAGCGGGCAAGTCAAACGTAGGCAAGTCGTCTTTCATCAACATGATGGTGGGGCAAAAAAAACTTGCCCGCGCTTCTTCCGAGCCGGGGCGCACGCGCCTACTCAACTTTTTTGAGATCAACGGCGGCGAGTTTTATTTTGTGGACTTGCCGGGATACGGGTATGCCAAAGTGAACAAAGCGGAAAAGGCAAAGTGGGGCGGCCTCATCGAGTCCTATCTGAGGCAAAGCGCAAATCTCATCAACGTGTTTGTGCTCATCGACATAAGGCGCGAGCCAAACGAGGACGACAGGATGTTGCTTCAATATCTCTATGCCTACTCAATTCCGTTCACAGTGATCGCAACAAAGGCGGACAAACTTTCAAAGCTGCAGCAGGGCAAGTTCAAACAAGCGATAGCGTCTGCGCTTGGCGTAGGCAGTGGCGACATCATTCTGACTTCCGCGCAAACGGGAGAGGGGAAGGAGGACGTTTTTCGTCGAATCGACCAGCTTTTGCAGACCGCAACATCAAGCTACGTTCAGACCGCAGAATCAAGCGACGACGAGTCTGAAGAGTAAGCAATTTTTGAATATAAGCGCCAAAAGTATTCCAAATTAAACCGATTTTTGCAATACTTTCTCAAAAAAAGACCACTTATATCAACAAAAAACGCGACGAATCAAATGCGTGGTTCGCATCATCCGTCGCGTTTGTTTTTCGATTGGTTTAAGCCTCGACATGACTATATTTCGCACACAAATTGCAATTGGTTTTCCACAAGATCGCACGATGTCAAAATATATTCCACCCCATTTTTGACCATTCTGCGCGTCACTCGCACATTTTTTCCGTGCAGGTGTCCGTACAGCGCGTATTGCACTCCGTATTTTTCAAGCAGATCCGTTGCCTCCGTATCCGCATAGTTTGCCTCAAAAGGAGGGTAGTGCAGCATCGCGACGATCACGTCGCCGTCTTTCGCCAAACGTTTTGCGGAGGACAGCGATAGTTCGAGTCTGGCAAGTTCGCGCTCATAAATTTTCACGTCCTGCGGATCGCTGTCCGCGTTGGGGATATTCCAGCCTCTCGTGCCGCAGATCACAATGCCTGTATCTTCCGATCCCTCGATCGCGGCGTTTTTTCGCGCCGCCGATGCGTATGAAAAGTGCGATCCATCCTTCAAAATGCGGTAGGCGTTGTTTTGCACAAACAAAAATCCTCCGAAACTCTGCTGCATCTTGTTCAGCGACGACCAGTAGTAGTCGTGATTGCCCTTGCCGACCGCCTTGATGCCGGGAAGTTTGTCCAGCGCCGCGTAGTCCGCCTCCGCCTCGCCTATATCCATCCCCCACGAGATATCGCCGCCCAGCAAAACAAGGTCGCCGTCGGAAACCTTTTCGCGCCAGTCGCTCGTGACTTTTTCAAAGTAATTTTCCCAACCCGCTCCGAAGATGTCCATAGGTTTTTGGACTGCTCCGGATAGGTGCAGATCGCTTATCGCAAACACTTTCATACAACAACAATAACATATTATTGATTTTTTTTCAACTGTCTGATCATTGTCCCGCGATGGTATTTTCTCACATTGACCATATGCGGGGCTGATCGTGGGATATGCTGCGGTTTGCAAATCGGTTTGAAAACAAAAAAAGTCGCAGTCCCCGCTTGAATCATGCGAGGACTGCGTTTGCTTGCGCTTTTTTGGTCGCGTTCCTTGAGTATTTTGCGGTTTTCGCCGCTTTACAGCTTTAGGTTTTTGCCGCCGCGTCCGCTTATACGAGTCGCTGATCGCGCCGTCGCCGCCGCGTTCACATGTACTCGTTGCGGATCGTCGTCGCCGCTACGTTGTGATAGTCTATGCTCCATTCGCCCGCGCCTTTTTCGTCCCTGTTGGAAGAAAAACACTTGGTTGAAAGTCGCCCGTGCGCACGTGCGCCCGCCATTATTACAGACCTATGACTATGCTTGTCTGTATGTTATGCGCTCGCCCGCGCATACCGTCCTCCCCTCAGGAGGGGAAGAGCGGCAAGTCGAACACTCCTTGGCACGCGTCCTGCGAAAACTCCGTGCATTGCGGGATCTTGCAGTAGCCGTAAGAGGGGATGAGCAGATTCACGTCCGCCTGCACTTTGAGGATCACCGTTACGCAGCTTGTGATGGCAAAGGTGTAGTCCGAAACGTATGTACCTCTCGGAGCCGCCATATTGACCGTCGCGGCGATCACCGGCGAGATCACGCTTCCCGTAGGCACGCACATGATCACGTCCTGCGCGACCTGCACCGATCCTGTTCCTACGCCCGCGGTCCCGTTCGCGTCGGTATAGGCGATCTGCACGGGGATCGACACGGTCGTCGTCACTCTCGACAAGCCCGGACGGTCTGCAATAGGCGTGATGGTCAACGCCGTGATCGTGCCCACGCTTGAGGTAGAGGATCCGCTCACAAATGTAAGGGGCAGGACGGGATCCGCCGGGGAGAGGTTTGTGAGCGTGACAGTGCTGTCGAGGCTTGTTTGCAGCATGCAAGCGTCAAAAATTTTGGTGGTTTGCACGCACACCTTTTCGCACAGTCCGTTGAGAGGGTTGCCGCTGATGTTGCCGGGGCACCCCTGGTTTTGGTTGTTGCTATTGCAAAAAGACATCTTTTTACCTCCTGTTTGTTTGCTATACAATATGCAATTTTGTCGGATTTGTTGCAGGCGGAGCGCACAGTGAAAGGGGAAGGCGATATTTGACGAAAAATTTCTGTTCCGAATTTGTTTAACAAGTGAACTTGTTTGCAAAAATAATTAACAAATTAATCAATTTTTCCACAAAAATCCACCGAAAAAATGCGAAAATTGTCCACTAAACAGTTGCGTGAAAATAAAGTGGGTAAAAATGGTAAAATCGCTTGACAGATATTTGAGTCGATGATACAATGACATCAGCAATACAAAAAGGAGAATGGCGATGGCAGATTTCAAATTGTCCCCGATAGGTGCGCAGACCTACTCGCTTGACGACAAAAATCGCGTCAGGATGCCCGCGGAACTTTTCGCGGAACTCGGCGACGGCGACATTGTCATTACTCCCGGAGTGCAGGGCAATCTCAGCATAATGCCTCTTGAAGTATTCCACGAGATCAACCGCGTTTTGGAGCAGGCGGACTACTATGATTTTGAACTTCAAAGTCAGTACACGCTCGTCAACAGCATGACCAAAAAGGTTGAGCGCGATTCGCAAAACAGGATCATCATTCCGCAGGACATCAAGGAGGAGTTTGGCGTCAACAAGGAAGTGGTTTTCATTGCGAAGCGCAATTTTGTGGAGGTATGGCCTGCGGAAACTTTTGCAAGCAGACCAAAGCCGATAGGCTCCGCAAGCATAAGCAAGGCGATGCAAAACCTCGGCGCTATCCTGAAGTCGAGAGAGTGATATGAAATTTTTGCACATTCCCGTCATGCTCAACGAGTGTATAGACGGGCTCAAAATCAAGCCGGACGGCACCTATGCCGATCTTACGGCAGGAGGGGGAGGGCACTCCATCGAGATCGTCAAGCGTCTTGAGTCGGGCAGGTTGCTCGCGGTGGATCGCGACGAGGACGCTCTGATGGCGGCAGGCGAGAGGTTGCGCGACTTCAAAGACAAGGTGACCTTCATCCACGACGATTTTAAAAATTTTCCCGCCAACCTTGACGCGATGGGCATCGCGACGGTGGACGGCGTGCTGATAGACCTTGGGGTCAGCAGCTATCAACTTGACAACGCGGAGCGCGGATTCAGCTACATGCAGGACGCGCCGCTCGACATGAGGATGGACAGAGGGCAATATTTGACCGCGTTCAACATCGTCAACGAGTACAGCGTTGCTCAACTCACGCAGATACTCTATGAATACGGCGAGGAAAAACTCGCTCGGCGCATAGCGGAAAACATAGTCGCAAAACGACAGCAGGGCACGATAGCGACGACGTTGCAGCTGGCAAAGATAGTTGAAAACAGCTATCCCGCCGCAACAAGATGGAAATTCGGACACCCCGCAAAGCGCACCTTCCAAGCGATACGCATCGCCGTCAACGACGAACTTACGGGGCTTGGCGAGGCGCTAAAGGCGATAGCAAGGCGGATCGCGCCCGGCGGAAGAATGGCGGTGATATCCTTCCACTCGCTTGAGGACAGGATAGTCAAAAACGCCTTCAAGGAACTCAGCGTCGACTGTATCTGCCCAAGCGATTTCCCGGTGTGCGTATGCGGACACCACAAGGAAGCGGAACTTGTCAACAAAAAGCCCATCGAGCCAAGCCAAGAGGAGCAAAAAAACAATTCGAGATCATTGAGCGCCAAGCTCAGGATAATACAAAAAATATAAATAAAAAATAAACAATATCCGCATTCTAATCGGATAAAATGTTGGGGAGAAATGTATGCCGCTTGCAATTGAAGAAGTTTTGAAAGAAACGCCGAAAACCGAGCAATTCGATTCGGAATCCATGCAGTCCGATCGTCGTTCGTCTATGCCCAATATGGGCGGAGCGCCGAGTTTTCAACAAATGAAGGAGGCTCATCGCGTGCCCGTGGTGGAGCCTTACAAGTTCGGTGCGCGTTCTCCTTACGAAGGGCAGGAGCGCATGCAGTATGACGGCGGCGCGCCCGTGCAACAGGCATATCCTCCTCAGGG
>CANQMD010000068.1 GCA_947624885.1 uncultured Clostridia bacterium | reverse complement strand
CGTGCAGGTGTCCGCCATCAACGACGACCGCGACGGCGGCAAAGTCAATGGGCGCAATTCTCGCCGCAACGCCCGCGGGGGAGATGGGTTTTGCCTTTGACGGCGACGGCGACAGAGTGCTTGCCGTCGTAGACGGCAAAATCTACGACGGCGACGCAATTTTGCTTGCGCTCGCCACGATGTACCGCGCCAAGGGCAAGTTGCGCAACAAGATCGCAGTCGGCACATTGCTCACCAACAGCAGATTGCAATCCGCGCTCGCCTCCCAAAACGTCGCGCTTGTCCGCGCCGATGTCGGCGACAAACACGTGCTCGCCGCCATGAACGAGCACGGCAGCGTGCTTGGAGGGGAAAAGAGCGGTCACATTCTCATGCTTGACAAAGCCCCCACGGGCGACGGATTGCTCACGGCGCTGTCGCTGCTCGAGGCAAAACTCATTTTGGGACGACTGCCCATCTTTGATCCCTATCCCATGCTTCAATTTGACATTCCCAGCCCCGACCCCGCCAAAGAAATGCAAAGCGAGCGCATGACCCAAAAGCTAGCCTCCCTCCGCAATCGGTTTGACTCCGTCGGACGCTTCGTGTTTCGCGCAAGCGGCACCGAGCCGTTCATCCGCGTTGCGTTCGAGTGCTTCTCCCCCGACTTCGAAGATGTCTTCAAAAAAATAAAAAGCGAGTTCAAACTTTCAAAAAACGACGTTTAACCGTCGTTTTGTGTTGCATAAACTCCTTTTATTGCGATATTATTTCAAAATTCATTCCGCGCTTCTTCTTGCGTCGGACAGGTCTTTCACGCTGTAAAGGCCTGCGGGTCTGCCAATCAAAAACCTCGCGGCGTTCAACGCTCCTCTCGCAAAAAGTTCTCGGCCTTTCGCCTCGTGCCTCAGCGTGATCAGCTGAAACCCCGTGTCAAACAGCACCTCGTGCACTCCCGCCGTTTCGCCCATTCTCAGCGAACTTATTCCCACGTCGCCAAGCTGTCTGCAATGTCTTTTGCCCATCCTTATTTTGCCCACTCCTCCGCGAGCGGCGATGATCCGCCTTGCCAACATCAGCGCCGTGCCGCTTGGGCTGTCCGCCTTCGAGGCGTTGTGCGTTTCCACGATCTCCACGTCCGCATACGGAAACGCCTCCGCCACCTTTGCCGTCAGCGAGCAAAACAACGCCACGCCAAACGACAAATTGCCGCAAAAAAACACGGGGATATTCTTTGCCGCCCTCGCAATGCGTCTTTTGTCGGCGGCGCTCTGTCCCGTAGTCGCGATCAACAGCGGCAGTTTTCTTTTCAACGCGAAGTCCAGCAGCGCGTCCGTCCCTTTCGCATTTGAAAAGTCCACGATCACATCCGCGTCCTCTTTTACGTCCGCAATAGTCCTGTAGCATGGACACTCCGCATTTATTTGTGCTTCGTCCACCGCCGCCGCCAAAGTTTCGCCGTTTTCCTCAAGCGTTTTGCGCGTCTGCAAGCCCATACGGCCCGCCGCGCCCACCAAGATCACTCTCATAATTTCCTCGCGTACAAAATATGCCGTGCCCCTTCGGATCGTTCCGCTTTTTTAGACTTTTTTCGCGCGACAAATTTCAATATTGCATCTATAGCTGTTGCATTTTTTGAAGTATGGTATTATTATATATTTGTCAAATCTTAAGAAATCTTTAGGTTAAGCCAAAGAAATCTTTAGTTTTGACCCTCATATACAGAAAATTTGCGGGACTCTGCTGCTTCAACGCCTCATTTCACGATTGCTTTTCTTTGCAAAAGCAACTCCTCCGCGTCCTTCCCAAGGAGAATTCATATGAAAACCAAAAAACTTTTCAACTGCATAAGATTCATCGCCATAGCGGCGCTCGTGTGCACTGTGATCGTCACTGTTGTCATGATGGTGGAATCCGCCATGCCCGGCGATGAAAGCGCGGAGCAATCCAACTCGCTCGCAAGTTCCATTCAGAGCGCTTTCGGCGATGAAAAGGAGCAAACGGAATTATCTCGCGTCAGGGTGAAAGCCGTTGCGGGCTTTGTGGGCGAAACGTACTCTCTTCCCATTGAATTTTATCCCGAAACCGCCGCCGACAAGCGTTTGACCTTCTCCTCTTCCAACCCGAACGTCATCTCGGTAGACGAGGATGGCTTCGCGCACATGGAAGGCGCGGGTGAAGCGACGATCACGGCGAGCCTCATTTCAAATCCGGACATAACGCACTCCGCCACAATGATATGTTACGGCACGCATCCAAGCAAGATCACGTCCGTCACTCTCTCCAAAGATTCCTACAAAGTCGGCGACAACGTCCGCTTTTATCTCAAAGATCAAGACGGCAACAAGTTGTCGCTCGCGATGTTCAAGCCAAGCGACTACGACAAACAGCTTGTGAAGTTCACCTCATTCAACATTCTCCCGCTCGCCGAAGGCTCCGTACAAGTGACCTTCACCATCAAAAAAAACTTGGGCAACAAGGATTACCCGCCGCGCAGCTTTTCCCCCGTCACGATCAATCTCAACGGCAACAAAAACTTCATCGCGCCCACAAGCATAATCGCGGTTTCCGAAGCCCTTGATCTCACCATCAACGATGAGATCCCTCTTGACTCGCTTGTGCGGGAAGTTCTGCCCGCGGGCGCCAAAAAGGCATCTCTGCATTACCAAGTCAACAGCGACGGCGCGATCGAGCAGATCAATGGCGCAAAGCTACGCGCCTCCTCCGAGGGAGAGGGTGAAGTCCTCATAAGTTCGGTGTTCGATCCTTCCGTTTCCGTCAAAGTAACCGTCCGCGTGATCGTTCCCAAGCCCGACAAATTGCGGATCATCGCTCCCGACCGCGCCCAGACCGACAAAAAATACAAACTGCGTGCATTCGGAGGCGGCAATTACATAAACAACGTAACGTGGAGCGTCGTCAAAGGCAAAGCCAACATCAGCGAAAAGGGCGTGTTGAGCGGCATGAAACTCGGCAAAATAACCGTCCGCGCGACCTATGTCGGCGACGACTCTCTTTTCGCCGAATACGAAATCAAGTGCGTGCTCTATGAAAACTTCGCGTTTTCCATGCGCAAACTCATAGGCCACTTCATGCTTTTTGCGGTGATAGGCTTTGGGCTTGCAAGCACATTCCTTCTGTTCATCAAACCTCGCGCGATCGCGCTCCCTCTCTCCGTTGCGACGGGATTTGGGCTTGCGGTGGTTTCCGAAGCGTTGCAATTGCCCGCGGTCACAACGGGCAGATACGCCACATGGTCGGATGTGCTGATAGACTTTTTCGGCTCGACTTTGGGCGTAGTTGCCGCGCTTATCATATTTGCGATCATTCTGCTTGCGTTCCGCCTTTCCAAGTCGCGCGCCGAGTTCAAACGCGCGTTGGGCGCTGTATCCGCAAAAACCGTATTCCGCTCAACAAGCAACGCCAAGCTGTCCGCTCTCCTCACGGAAAGCGCAGCTAGCCCCTCTGACAGCGACCGTTCCGACGGCAAGACCCCCGACGACATATCGCCGTCTTCCACATCGGACGACGAAGCAAGCGCGTCGGACGCCGATCCATCTCTTCCGCTCGCACCCGACAACGATCCCTCCTTCGCCAATTCCTCTGACAGCGCGACTCAAACGCAACAGCACGATCCCGACTCTTTCGAATCGGCAGAACTTCCCCTCTCGACAAGCGACGCTTCGTCCGAAGCCGCCGCGGATATTCCGCCAAAGGATAATAAATGAAAACCAAAAAGTACTTCAACTCTATGCGGTGGCTCGCCATAGCCGCCATCATTTGCACTCTCGTCATTCTCACGGTGATGATGGTCGAGTCCGCCATGCCTGGCGACAAAAGCCTCTCGCAATCAAGCAAGTGTACGGACAGCCTGCAGGAATACGCGGGCGACAGCTTTGATCGTCCCGTCAGCACCGATCCTGTGCGCAGGATATTTGTGAACGCCATGCACGGCTACACGGGCTACAAAAAGAAGGTGAGTTTCAGTTGCGTTCCAACCGAACATCGCCCCACGGAGTACACCTACACGGTTGCCGACACGTCCGTCGCGGAGGTGGACAAAAGCGGCTACGTCACCTTCAACAAAGTTGGACACACTCTCATCACGGTATCCGTCAAGGACGACCCCTCCATATACGGCAGAGAATACATCTACAACTACGGCACCGATCCCGACAACATCACTTCCGCCACGCCCAATTACACGACCGTCAAGGAGTGTCAGATCATCACCGGCTTCCGCCTCCTCGACCAGGACGGCAACTATGTGGATTCAAACGCTTTTGACATCACGCAGGAAAACGATTGCGTGCGCTTCAACGGCGTTTGGCTCACGGGCATGAAGGTGGGCAAATGCGCCGTCACTTTTTCGCCCAAGGGGCACCCCGACAGGCAATTCACCTATGAGTTTGAAACCGTCCCCGACCCGACCGCGGTGCGCGCGACGGGCTTAACGCTGACGACAAACGAGATCACCGTCAACAAGTACGACCAATTCAACGTGAACGCCTACGTCAAAAAGGAAAATATTTCCCCCGCGGGCGCAAACAGCTACAGTTTTGTCGGCTCCATACACAATCCGTCCGGCAAGACGGTGTTGTCCTCCGTATCGGGCGAAGTCAAATACGCGGCAAGCGAAGGCACCGCCACCGTAACCATAGTCGACAACATCGCAAACCAAGCCAAAGCCGATCTCATCGTGCACGTCGTCGTGCCTCCGCCCACCATTCTGCAAGTGTCGGGCTACTCGCAGGCGCAACTCAACTACAAGTATTCCTACACCGCCGAGGGCGACTATTGCACGATAGAAGACGTGACGTGGAGCGTCGTCAAAGGCAAAGCCAAAATCAGCCAGAGCGGCGTTTTGAGCGACGCGCACCTCGGCACAGTCGTCATCCGCGCGACCTACAACGCCGATCCCTCCATCTATGCCGATCTCGCCATAGAGGTCAAACTGTTCACAAGTTTCGGCTCCTTCATACGCAAGGCGCTCGGGCACTTCATGCTTTTCGTCGTGATAGGCTTCGGACTTGCCGCGTCCTTCTTCTTCCTGATCAAACCCCGCCTCGCGTCCCTACCCGCGACGTTAGTTTCCGGCTTTATTTTCTCGCTCTTTTCCGAAACGCTTCAACTCCCCGTGTTCACCACAGGTCGCATGTTCGCGTGGTCTGACGTGATCGTAGACTTCTGCGGCTCTCTGGTAGGCATGGCGGCTGCGTACATCGTCATTGCCATCGTGCTGCTGTCCTTCCGCCTCAGCAAGCGCCGCTCCCGGCTTTTCACAGCCCTGAGCGCCATCTCCGCCAAGACCCTCTTCAAAAAAGCGCCCGCTTTCGCGCCCTCTCTTGACGGCTCCGCCCCTGCGCTCTCCGACGATCCCGCGTCGCCTGTGACCGGCGTCGCCGCCGACGATCAGCCCGATGAGTATCCCGACGCGCAAACATCGGACGAATAAAACCAACGCATAAAAACGACGGCCGCCTGCTTCAATGCTTCGCGCCCGCCCTCAAAGTTTCGCCTGCCGAAGCAAAGACCATTCTCCGACAGGCAAAAAACACAGATAGAAAAACTCCTCTTCGCAGGCTTTGCGGGGAGGAGTTTTTACATTCACATCAAATCTTTTATACAAGCGTTTGCGGCAACAGCGCCGTCCGAGCACGCGGTGACGATCTGCCTCAGCGCCTTGCTCCGCACGTCGCCCGCGGCGTAAACGCCTCTCAAATTTGTGCGCATACCATCGTCTGTGACAATATATCCAAAGTCGTCGCGGACGAGCGCGTCAAGCCCTTCCACATTGGGAGTCTGCCCTATCGCCACAAACACGCAATCCACACAAAGCGCACTTAAAGTCCCGTCTTTGAGGTTTTTAACTTCAATTTCCGTCAATTTGTCCTCTCCCGCCAGCTTTGTGACCACGCTGTTCCATATGGGGATCACGCCGCTTGTTTCAAGTCTTTTGGCATAAATTCTGTCCGCTCGCAAGCTGTCGCGGCGATGGATGAGGTAGGTCTTTGCGGCAAGTTTTTCAAGGTACAGCGCGTCCTCAAGCGCGGTGTTTCCGCCGCCTATCACGGCGACAGTCTTGCCCTTAAACAGTGCCCCGTCGCAAATCGCGCAATAGGATATTCCCTTCGCCGCAAACTTCTCCTCGTTTTCAATTCCGAGTTTTCGCGGCGACGCTCCCGCGGCGATGATCACGGCTCTTGTGCGCAACGTCTGCCCGCCCGCAAGCGCAACGGACTTGATTTGAGGTTTCAACTCAAACTTGATCGCCCTGTCAAACACAAATTGCACGCCCTCCGCCCTGCTCTGCTCAAACATGGCGTAGCAAAGCGAAAATCCGTCCGTGCTTTTCACGCCGGGATAGTTTTCCACCTGCGCCGCGGTAGCCGCCAGCCCGCCGACGCTTCCTCCTTCGATGATGGTCGCCTTCAGCCCGCCTCTGCTCGCGTATATTCCCGCCGTCAGCCCCGCAGGCCCCGCCCCGACTATCACCACATCCAAAACTTCGTCATTCATCCGTTAAAGTTCTCCTTATCTCCCGCGTCGAATGCGGCAGACGCACCCATATTATATCCAATATCCCTTCCGTTCGTCAATCTGAAAATCCACACTTGAAATATGCCGCCGAACGTTATATAATGTTTTTAACAATGAATATTATTCAGGGGAACAATTATGAGCGACAAAATCAAAGACGATCAATTAACGCAAACTCCGCAACCCGCCGACGAGCAGCCTTCCGAGCCGCTGACCGCACCGCTTGACGAGCAACCCGAAGCGCAGGAGCAACTTCCCTCCGAAAGCGGCGAAGAAACGCCGTCCAAGGGCGGCAAGAAAAAGAAGGAGCGCAAAAAACTCACTCCGGAGCAGAAAAAGAAGCGCACGATCAAAGCGCTCATCATCACCGGCTCCATTGTGCTTGTGCTTGCGATCTTCTTCTCCGGCATAGCGATCGGCAACACGGTGATATCCAAGGGACTCCTCAAGCAAGGTCAAAAAATGGACAAAGTCGAATACACCCTGCACCCGCAGCTTGAGCCTCATGCGACCGCCAAGGACGACGGCGAGTGGACGTATTTCGAGTTGCCATCCAACCGTGATGAGTTCAAAGTGCTCCAGCTTACGGACGTACATATCGGCGGCGGCAGTTTTTCAAAGCAAAAGGACTCGTGGGCGATGAACGCCGTTGCGACGATGATCCGACAGGAGCAACCCGATCTTGTGATAGTGACGGGCGACATTGCGTATCCCGTTCCCTTCCAGGCGGGCACATTCAACAACCTGAATGCCACAAAGATCTTCGCCAACATGATGGAGAGCCTGCAAGTGTATTGGACGTTTGCCTTCGGCAACCACGACACCGAGGCGTACAGCATGTACTCTCGCAAGGACATCACCGAATATTACGAGAAGAGCAACTTCAAATATTGCCTGTACGAGCGCGGCCTTTCCGACGAGGACGACAAGTTCGGCAAGATAGACAAAGGCTTTGGCAACCACATCATCAACGTCAAAAAGGATGGCAAGGTCATTCAATCCCTGGTGATGTTTGACAGCCACTCCTACATCGACGGCGACTATTTCGGCATCGCGTGGAAGTATGACAACATCCACGACTCGCAGGTGAAGTGGTACACCGAAGAAATGGACAAGATCAACCAAGCAAACGGCGGCGGACAAGTGAAAAACCTCGCTTTCTTCCACATTCCGCTCGTAGAGTACCGCGAGGCGTGGAAGGCGTTGCGCGATCTCAACCACAACGAAGGAGTCAAACTCGTTGACGGCGTGACCGCCACAGTCCCCGCGGACGAAGCGGAAAACCGCGCTGAAGGCACCGTCACATTCCGCTACGGAGTCATGGGCGAGTCCGAAGAAACGCGCCACGGAGTGCAAAGCTATGGCATTTTCTGCGGCATCAACGAGGATTCCCTGTTTGAAAAGGGGCTTGAGTACGGCTTGCAAGGCGCGTTCTGCGGCCATGACCACTACAACAATTTCTCCATAGAGTATATGGGAATACGCCTCACCTACGGCATGAGCGTGGACTATCTCGCCTACCCCGGCATCTACAAGGAGCACCTGCAGCGCGGTTGCACCGTGATCGAGATCGAAAGCGATGGCGCTTTTGACTGCGAACAGAAAAATTACTACAAGGACTACAACGCCCAACACGAAAAAGGCTGATCCTCTCCCGCCCCTTCTCCGCGCATGTATCGTGCCCTCGCTTGTATCATGCCCGAATATGGCCATGCTCGCGAATGTGGCATGTGAATGTAGAATGTAGCATATATGCAAAAAAACGAGGTCAACCCCTCGTTTTTTCTTCTTTTCCCTGTCATGTTGAGCATGGTCAATGGAGCCCCTTGTACCTCTCAGACAAGGCTTTGGGCGGAGAATAGCTAATAAACGTTGTCACTCTGGCAGGGTTAATGAATGACCCAACCCCTCCCTTCGTTACGTGCAGCGATAAGGTAAGTAACAGATATAAGCGTTACGTTACGCCACACTCCACTCAGTACTCCCCAGCTATACCCCATAAAATTCGTGATACAAGTGCACTACATATTAATAGCGCCACGTCGTCACTCATTTCT
>CANQMD010000067.1 GCA_947624885.1 uncultured Clostridia bacterium | reverse complement strand
GATGTTTGGCGACGACATATCTATCTTTGCCCTCAGCACCTTTTCGCCGTCCGCAAATTCGCCGTTTTTCATCCTCTCAAACAGGTCGAGGTTTTCCTCCACGGAGCGATTTCTAAAGGGGCTTTCCGTGCCGGGAACTCCAAAACTTCCTCTGGTCGCGCTTATCTGTTCCGCACTGAGGTCGCACACATACGCCTTGCCGTCCTTGATCAGCTTGATCGCGCATTCGTACATCTTGGGGAAGTAGTCGCTCGCGTTGAACAGTCCGTCCCACTCGAATCCCAGCCAGCGTATGTCCCTCTTGATGGACTCCATATATTCGACGTCCTCTTTGGCGGGATTGGTGTCGTCAAAGCGCAGGTTGCACCTGCCGTGATACTTTTGCTTCACGCCGAAGTTGATGCACAGCGCCTTTGCGTGGCCGATATGCAGATATCCGTTCGGCTCCGGCGGGAATCTTGTGACAATCTCTGTCGCTCTGCCGGCAGCCAAGTCCTCGTCTATAAAGTCTTCGATGAAGTTTTTGACTTCAGCCATTGCGTTTGCCTCCGCAGTTGTAGTACAAGTTTATATCCCCCGAAAACAGTTGCGCCCTTCCGTCCTCCGACTTTTCAAACCCAAAGGGTTTCAACTCGTCGCTGTCGTCCGCCTTGATCATGATGGGAGTCCCCTCCCTCAACTTGAAGAACATCGCGTGCAGAAAAAATTTTCTGTCCTCCGCGCTCACTTCATTCTTGAAGTACACTCCGTCTATGACCAGCGCAGGCTCCGCGTCAAATTCGATGTGGGTGCGCATAAGCGCAACGGGCGCGTCCTCGTCGTACATCACAAAGTTGGACCCTTGCGGCTCGCCCTCAAGCGACAGCGCCGCCATCGCCTTTTTGCACTCTTCTCCCGTTTCAAATCTGACTGTCAACATTATAGTTTATTATAGTATCAAATCATACGACTGTCAACACGCACGCGCATACATTTTTATGGAAAATTTAAGAATTTTCGTCCTCTCTGTTCCCCTATTGTTCAAACTGCCTTTCGGATCTCTTCGCTTTTTCAACAAACATCCTGCGCTTCATATCTCGTTTTCACGATCCCTTCCCCTTGCCCGCTTTTTATCATTTCGTATCTTCCGCCGCGTCTTTTTTAGCCTTCATCTTCGCTTTTTTCATTTTGATACCGCGCCTTCCGCCGCGCATAAGTCGCCGCAGAATTTTATCTTATAATTGCAAAAACGGCGGTTTATCTTGCATATTACGCACAATAAACCTCCGTTTGGGTCATTTCTGTTTTGCGATTTCAATTTTGTTCCGCCGCCGTTTTCATCGCCTGTTCAGACAATCTCAACTTGTCCGAATTACCCTTCAAGCGCCTCTTTCAGCTTCTTCTTTGCCGACATGATCAGGTTGTCCACCTTCTTTTTCTCTATGCCCAATTCCTTTGCGATCTCCGCGTAACTCATCGCGCTCAGCTTAAGTTCCAACACCCTCCTCTCCGTCGGCGTAAGTATAGACGCGATCGCCTCCGCAAGTTCCACAAGCATAGTTTCCGTCGGCGCTTCCACGTCCTCCGTTATCGGCAGCGACGGCTCCGGGGCCTTGCGCAATTCGTCTATGATTGCGTTGTGTATGCACCTGGACGCGTACGTTTCAAAACTTGCTTCTCCTTGCAAGTTGTAGGTCTTTATCGCCCTTAAAAGCGCCACCATCCCCTCTTGCACCAAGTCCTCGTTGTCGCGATCCGCGCACGCCACGTAGTACGAAAAAGCGATGGATTTGACAAGTTTGTTGTAGCTTTTCAGCACCTGCAATTCCGCCTCCGAGTCGCCGTTTTGCGCCCTCAGGATCAATTCGTTCAAATTTTCCATTTTTCGCATTTTCGCGCCGCCTTTGCGCGCCGCGTCCTCCCTCTTTTTCCCCGCGCATAGCTATTCCTTTTGTACGACTTGCGCTCTTCCTCGTCCTCAGCTTATTTATGCCTCTGCCTTGCTACCTCGTAAAGGACTACGCCTGCCGCTTGTTTCGCGTACAGGCGACGACTGCCCGCGACTTTTCCTCGTCCACGGCTTATTTATGTCTTTGTCGTGCCGCCTCGTAAAGAACTACGCCTGCCGCTACAGACGCGTTTAAGCTGTTTATCTTGCCGTATTGGGGAATCGTCAGCACGCCGTCCGCCAATTCCTTGGTCAGGCGGTGGACGCCCTCCCCCTCGCTTCCTATCACGATGGCTATGTCCGCCGTGAGGTCGGCGCGAGCGGGCGCGTCGCCGTCAAAATCCGTGGCGTACACCCACACGTTCATGCTTTTGAGTTGGCGTATCGCGTCGTTCAGATTTGTGACTTTTGCAACGGGGATATGTTCCGCCGCGCCGCACGACACCTTGATCGCGGTATCGTTCACCGCCACGCTCCTATGTTTGGGGATGATCACGCCGTGCGCGCCAAAGCACTCCGCGCTTCGCAAAATAGCGCCCAGGTTGTGCGGATCCGTAATTCCGTCCAACAGCACCGCCAGCAGAGGCTCGCCCTTGTCGTGCGCCCTCGCGACGATGTCCTCAAGCGAGGCGTATTCAAAATCCGTGACGGCGGCGACCACGCCCTGGTGATTTCCCCCGTCCGCAAGTTTGTCCAAAGTCGCCCTGTCGCAGTAGCTTATCACGGTGCGAGCGTCCTTTGCCAACGCAAATATTTTTGAGAGCGCGGGATCGCGTTCCCCTTTCAGCATAAACAGTTTGTCCACCGTTTTGCCCGCCGCATACGCCTCTTTCACAGGATTTCTACCGTAGATATACATAAAACTCACCGTATATATTTGATTTTTGTTTGCTTTTTGCTCTTCGCGCCTCCTCGGTTTTTTTTTGGGGGGGGGGGGCGCGGCGTGTCATGAATTGGCGCAGTCCTCAAAGCACACCGACAAAAACTCCGCCAGCCTTTCGGTGTTCCCCGTCAAAAACAGAAACCCGATCACCGCCTCAAATCCGCTCGCCCGCCTGTATTCCGCGGGGTCCGCATGCTTTGCGGAGGTCTGGATCTTGCAATTTCGCGCACGGCGAAAAATATCCTTTTCGGTGTCGTCAAACAGGGGCAACAGCTTGTTCGCCTCCTTTGCCTGCGACACGGCGTTGACCACCTTTGTGACCTCGTGGTGCAACGCGCCCGTTTTTGACGATGTGCCAATTGTGGCGCGGCAGCGCGTATACAGCGATTGCACAGCGTCGCCCACAAACGCCAGCGCCATAGGATGCAGCGCCAGCGCCTCTTCGGGAGGGAGTTTTTGTTGCAACAAAAATATCCATGCGTCGTTCGTCATAAATTTTATTATATCACACCTCTTCGCACATTTCAACGCATAGCGCCCCACAAAAATTTTCTGTCGCAAAAGTCCGACAAATTGCTTATTTATACGCTTTTCAAAAGCGCGACGCTGTGCTATAATATTTTTTCAGTGACAAACGCGGAGGATAACATGCCGTTCATCCAGCTCAAAAACGTGAACTACGTCTATCCCGTGCGGGAGGGCGCAAGCCTCAAGGCGATCAAAAACCTGTCCCTATCCATCGAGGCGGGCGAGTACGTCGCGCTCACCGGCATGAACGGCAGCGGCAAATCCACGCTTGCAAAACTGCTCAACGGGCTGTTCAAACCCACAAGCGGCGAAATTTTGATGGACGGCGTTTCCACCGCCGACGAGGATAAAGTTTTCGACATACGCAGGCGCGTAGGCATGGTGTTTCAAAACCCCGACAACCAGACAGTCGCCACCATCATCGAGGACGACGTTGCGTTCGGTCCCGAAAATATCGGTCTTCCCCGCGACGAGATCATATCCCGCGTGGACGAAGCGTTGGCGGCGGTGGGCATGAGCGAATATCGCAAAAGGCAAGCCTCCGCGCTGAGCGGCGGGCAAAAACAGCGCGTTGCGATCGCGGGCGTGTTGGCAATGCGCCCCGACGTGCTCATTCTTGACGAGGCGACCGCCATGCTCGACCCCGAAGGCAGGGACGAGGTCCTATCCGTCGTCAAGCGTCAAAACCAAAACGGCGTGACCGTCATCAACATCACTCACAGCATGCAGGAAGCCGCCATGGCGGACAGGATCATAGTTTTGCGCAAGGGCAGGCTCGCCATAGACGGCGCTCCCGCGCAGGTGTTCTCGTCGGGAGCGTTGCGCTCCTGCGGCCTCACTCTTCCCCCCGCGGCGCAGCTTGCCGCGGAACTCAAGGCGGAGGGATTTGACCTTGGCGCGGTCACTGACGAAGCGTCGCTTGTGGAGGGATTATGCAAGCTGTTCAAATAAAAAATCTCTCCTATTCCTATTCCAAAAAGACTCCCAACGAAAAACTTGCGCTGGACAACATAGATCTCACTATCGAGGAGGGCAGTTTTGTCGCGATAATCGGCGAAACGGGCAGCGGCAAATCCACATTGCTCCAGCATCTCAACGGGCTTATCAAGCCGCAGGACAAAAAGCGCTCCTGCGTGGTGATCAACGGCATGAGCGCAACGGACAAAAAGTCACTGCGCAGATTGCGTTTTGAAGTGGGCATGGTCTTTCAATATCCTGAATACCAACTTTTTGCCGACACGGTGGAAAAGGACATCGCCTTCGGCCCCAAAAACATGAAACTCGACCCCGACGAGGTGTCCCAAAGGGTGAAACGCGCCATGAGCGTCGTCGGGCTTGACTACGACGAGTTTGCCCAGCGCAGTCCCTTCGACCTCTCCGGCGGGGAAAAGCGGCGAGTCGCGATCGCGGGGGTGATCGCCATGCAGCCCAAGATCCTCGTGCTTGACGAGCCTGTCGCGGGGCTTGATCCCACCGGCAGAAGCGAACTTTTGTCCCTCGTCAAAAAATTGCAAAAGGAGATCTCTCCCACCGTCATACTCGTTTCCCACAACATGGACGACGTTGCGGCGCTTGCGGACAGAGTGATCGCGCTCAAGGACGGCAAAATAGTCGCGGACGGCACTCCAAAGCAGGTGTTTTCGGATCGCCGCCTCACAAAGGCCATCGGGCTGGACGTTCCCACCGCGGCGAGGATATGCGACATGCTCGCCGAGCGCGGCGTATCCCTGCCCCGCGACATCATAACCATGGATGAGTTGAAGTCCGCCCTGCTTGCATTGCTTTCAAAGGACGCGCCTCTCAACGCCGATCAGCCGCTCCCCAACATTCCCATCCCGAATGACGGAGGTGCCGCCGATGTTTAAGGACGTGACCTTCGGACAATATTATCCCGCGGATTCCATCGTGCACAAACTGGACGCCCGCGTCAAACTTCTGCTCACCCTGCTGTATGTCGTAGGCATATTTTTCGTGAAAAGTTATTTCGGATTTATGCTCACCGCGGTCTTGCTTGTTGCCATCGTACTCGTCGCAAAACTGCCGATGGCAAGCGTCCTCAAAAGCGTGCGAGGGATCCTTCTGCTTGTGCTCATCACCGCGCTCATCAATCTGTTTATGATCAAGGACGGCGAGGTTTTGGTGCAGTGGAAAATCTTTGTGATCACCAAAACTGGAGTTCACACCACCATAAAGATGGTTTTAAGGCTCGTTTTGTTGATTTCAGGCGCTTCGTTGCTTGCGCTCACCACCACCCCTGTCGAGCTTGCCGACGGGCTTGAAAGCCTTATGAGCCCGCTTGCTCTTGTCAAGATCCCCGTCAGGGACATCGCTATGATCATGAGCATCGCGCTGCGCTTTATCCCCACTCTGTTTGAGGAAACCAACAAGATCGTCGCCGCTCAAAAGGCGAGGGGCGCAAGTTTTGATTCGGGCAGCATATTCGCGAGGGTCAAGGCGCTCATCCCCGTACTCATTCCGCTGTTCGTCAACAGTTTCCGTCGCGCGGACGAGTTGGCGTTCGCCATGGACGCGCGCTGTTACAACGCGACGGACAAGCGCACCAAAATGAAAAAAGCGACCTTCAAGTTTTCCGACTTTGTCGCTTGCCTGACGGTGCTGTCCTTCTTCACTCTCATCCTGCTTGAGCGCTACTATTTCCCAAAGATAGGCATAAACATAGACTACATGATCTTCGGAGGTTTGCTGTGAGATATCGTGCGGTGATTTCATATTTCGGCGCGGCGTACGTCGGTTGGCAAAGGCAACTCAACGGTCTGAGCGTTCAACAGGTCATGGAGGAAGCGCTCGGCAAGGTATTCGGTGCGCCCACCCCCTGCACGGCGAGCGGCAGGACCGACGCGGGAGTCCACGCCGAGGGACAGGTCATACATTTTGACGCGGACGCTTCCATCCCCGACGACAAGATCCCCTTTGCGGTCAACGCAGTACTTCCCGACGACGTAAGTATGTTGCTTTGCGAGCGCACATCTCCCGATTTCAACGCTCGTTTCAGCGCCAAGCGCAAAACCTATTGCTATCGGCTGTATCTTTCCCGCCACCGCCGTCCCCTGCTGGAGCCCACGCACGAGCACATCACCGTCCCTCTCGACATCACGCTTATGAGGGACGCGGCGGACATAATAAAAGGCACGCACGACTTCAAGTGTTTTCAAGCGACGGGCAGCGCCATCTCCAACACCGTGCGCACCGTCTACGACATCAAAATTTCCACGGGCAGCCTGCCCACCATACCCATGCCTACGCCCGATCCCGCCCTCGCGCAAGTCCCGATGCTCCTCAATCTCACCGACCCTCGCGAGTTCAACTGCACCGTCGACATATCCGTGACGGGCAACGGTTTTTTGTACAATATGGTGCGCATCATCGCCGGCACATTGGTGTACGTCGGCATGCAAAAACTCACCCTCGACGACATTCGTCAAACCCTATCCTCAGGCGATCGCACCCTCGCCGGCAAAACCCTTCCCGCCAAAGGCCTTCACCTCATCGAGGTGTCCTACGATCTTCCCTGATCCTCTTTTTCTTCTATATTATTTGTCGAATTTTGCTGCCTCCCCTCTTGCTCGCGCCCGCAATTACCCGCCATCAAAAGGGATGAATTTGTCATAAAACATAACGTCAAAAATGTTCTTGTTTATCTTGACGAAAGACGAGAAAGGTCACTCGAGGCAAGCGACCCAATGTGCTTGACGTGTAGGATCGCGAGGAGGGGCGATTCTGACAATGTCAGACGCTAAACTTCGGTTTTTTGATATTTCAAATTGTGACCGCCATACTTTTGATCAAAGTATGCCTCAGGCGGCAAAAACAAATCATCTCCAGATGAGATACTCGACTTCAAGCGGGCAAAAAGAGCAGACCGAGAGATATTGTCTGATTTTGGTTTGAATTTGCGCATACTCCTCAAAATCAAGATTGCTCCACACGGTTTTTTGCTCTGGATCGACGCACGCCCTGTACCACTCCAAGATCTTGGAGTCAAGCGGAATATGGCAGAATTGCCACAAAAAATCCTTCGCGGGCTTCTCCACCAAATACAAATATTTCATCGCCATATTCACGATTTTTTGCGCCATACCATAGGTGACCGCGGCATATCCTCTAGCATTCAACATTTGTATGATGATCATGCAGGTCTTATTGTGCCACTCGTCATACTGCCGCTCCGTAGTTATATCTTTTGTAAAAAAGCAGATGCCTCCCGCAATATCGGCAAAAATGTCGAACAGGAGTGATTTGTAGTTGGGGATATTCTCGATCCCCGCAAAACGCCTCGCCGCGTCGAGATACCCTTGATAAACGCATTCCAAATACACATCTCTGCCATGAACGCATTTTTTATTATACAACAAATAATGGCGGAGAGGTCCTCTCCCCTCTCTCACATCCTTTTCAAAAACGGCGACAGAATCAGCCAGATCCTTTCTTGTCTTTTTCTTCAAACACTCAACATCATTCACTTGACACATTATCTTCTCCTCCAAACTCGCTTAATGATCAATATAAATGTAACACAAATTTTGACATTAAATCAACATATTTCCCCAAATAGCCTCTCCTACTCAAACACTCCGCCTTGCCTCGGACAAACTTGTCCCTTGCGCAAAATTGAGCGAAACAAAACTTTGCTTTGATTTTAATTTTATATCTGATAATAGCATTAGGCATAAAATCAACTGCCTGTTTACTCTATATATATATTGAAAAACCAAAACAAATTTGCTACAATAAATATTGCTTAAATTCACCCTCTCAAGCATATCGCTCCTCACTCAGGAGTGTGGATTGAAATGACAAAGTGTTCAATAAAATCAAAACGCAGTTGACATCGCCTCCCGCAGGGGCGTGGATTGAAATATCCATGTATAAAGCAAAATCAAGGTCAAAAAACGGCGCAAAGAAAAACCCACTAAACAGTGGGTATTTTGGTGGAAGTAATAGGACTTGAACCTGTGACCCCCTGCTTGTAAGGCAGGTGCTCTAACCAACTGAGCTATACTTCCTAGAATAATAACCGCATGGCGCGGTTATTATGTGGTGACCCTACCGAGGTTCGAACTCGGGTTACCGCCGTGAAAGGGCGATGTCTTAACCACTTGACCATAGGGCCGAAACGAATATAGTTTGCGCAAAACCGAAGGTTTTTGCGCGGGGGATTTGACGGCGATATTTTATGCTTGCATAAATATATCGACGGAAAAGATCCCAGCAACATATAGTGTTGCGCAAAGTATTGAGTTGACTCCCTGTGGAAGGGCGGCTCTTGCCGACCTACCATACCCGGATCTGTTGGGATTTGACGGCGATATTTTATGCTTGCATAAATATATCGACGGAAAAGATCCCAGCAACATATAGTGTTGCGCAA
>CANQMD010000066.1 GCA_947624885.1 uncultured Clostridia bacterium | reverse complement strand
GACTACTCCGGCCGTTCGGTCATTGTCGTAGGCCCCGAACTCAAACTGTATCAGTGCGGTCTGCCAAAGGAGATGGCGCTGGAACTGTTTAAGCCATTCATAATGAACAAGCTGGTCGAGAGAAACCTCTGCCACAACATCAAGAGCGCAAAACGCTTTGTGGATACCGGCAAAAACCAGGTGTGGGACATTCTGGAGGAGATCATCAAGGATCACCCCGTGCTGCTCAACCGTGCGCCTACGCTGCACCGTCTGGGAATTCAGGCGTTTGAGCCCGTGCTTGTCGAGGGCAGAGCGATCAAACTGCACCCGCTGGCTTGCGGCGCGTTCAACGCGGACTTCGACGGCGACCAGATGGCTGTGCACGTTCCTCTTTCGATAGAGGCGCAGGCGGAGGCGAGGATCCTCATGCTGTGCACAAACAACATTTTGAAACTGTCGGACGGCAAACCTATCGTTTCGCCTACGCAGGATATGGTCATCGGCTCGTACTATCTGACCATCGTCAAACCCGGCGCTGTGGGCGAAGGCAACTACTACAGTTCGTTTGACGAGGCGGTGATGGCGTACAACGAGCATGCGCTTACGCTGCAATCGTTGTGCTATATCCGCGTGCCCGTGGTGCATGAGGACGGCTCAAAGGAAAATCAACTGTTGCACACCACGCTCGGCCGTTGCATATTCAACAACAATATCCCGCAGGATCTGCAATTTGTGGACAGAAGCGTCCCCGAACTCAGAGGACAGCTTGAGGTGGAAGGCATTTTGGGAATACACTCCAACATCGACCAAAAGCAGTTCCATGCGATCGTCGACCTGTTCAGGACCTCGCAACCGAGCAAGGACAACTACGCGTACGCGCGTTCAATATTGAAGAGGCAGGACCTCAGCGACGCGCAACTTGACAAGATAAGAGAGGCTGTACTTGAAGCGGGAGAGTTGGATATCGACGATACGAAGAACTTCTTGAGAGAGATCACGGCACTCAGAGAGAGCATACAAAAAGTGCTCGGCAAAAAGGCGATGGCTATCGGCAAAAAGCAACTGAGCATGATCGTCGACAACTGCTTCAAGTATCACGGCGCGACCGAAACCGCGGCGATGCTGGACAACATCAAGGCGCTCGGCTACAAATACTCCACGATCGGCGCTATCACCGCGTCGGTGTTTGATATGCACATCCCCGGCGACAAGAAACAGATCGTTGCGGACGCGGAGGCGCAGGTGGTCCATATCGAAAAGCTGTACGCTCGCGGCGTGTTTTCGGACGAGGGTCGCTACAAAGAGGTCATAAAAGTGTGGAAAGAGGCGGCGGACAAGGTCGAGGAAGAACTCAAGAAGGGCTTGGACGACTTCAACCCCATCTGGATGATGGCAAACTCCGGCGCGAGAGGAAGTATGGGTCAGATAAGACAGTTGGCAGGTATGCGTGGCCTTATGGCAGACCCGTCGGGCAGAACGATCGAGTTGCCCGTGCGCTCCTCATTCCGCGAAGGATTGTCCGTTTTGGAATACTTCATTTCGTCGCACGGCGGAAGAAAAGGTTTGGCGGATACCGCGCTTAAGACGGCGGACTCCGGATATCTGACAAGACGTCTTGTGGACGTGTCGCACTCCGTCATTGTGCGCGAGCAGGACTGCGGCGACAACAAGGGCACGTTTATCACCGCGATACGCGACGAGAAGAGCGTGATCGAGGCGCTTGCCGACAGAATCGCGGGAAGATACACCATAAACGATGTGATAAACCCCGAAACCGGCGAAGTGATCTGCGAAGCGGATACGCTGATATCCACGGATAAAGCGAAGGAGATCGACAGCATTCTGACGGCGCATTGGGAGAAGAACGGCGCGGATATGCACCATCAACCCGGCGTGCTCATACGCTCCATTCTCACCTGCAAGACGAGAAACGGCGTGTGCGTGAAGTGCTACGGCAAAAACATGGCTTCGGGCAATCCCGTCAAGATCGGCGAGGCGGTGGGCATCATCGCGGCACAGTCGATCGGCGAGCCCGGCACCCAGCTCACGATGAGAACATTCCACTCGGGCGGCGTCGCAACGGACGACGACATCACGCAAGGTCTGCCCCGCGTTGAAGAGTTGTTTGAGGCCCGCAATCCTAAAGGAAAGGCGGTCATCACCGAAAACAGCGGTGCGGTCACGATCTCTGACGATCGCCGCGAGATCACCGTCACGTCTTCGGACGGAGAGTCAAAGTCGTACGCGATACCCTACAACGCAAACATCCTGGTGCAACAGGGCGAGATCATCGAGGCGGGCGATCCGCTCACCAAGGGATCTATTAACCCGCAGGATATGCTGAGAGCAAAGGGCGTGAAGGGCGTGCAGGAATATATCGCCAAGGAAGTGCAATCCGCTTACCGCACAGCGGGCGTTGAGATCAACGATAAGCACGTTGAGGTCATTGTCAGACAGATGCTCCGCAAGGTCAGGATAGAAAACCAGGGCGATACCAATATGCTGCCCGGACAACTTGTCGATCTGTTCACATACGAGGACGAGAACGAGAAGGCGTTGGAGGCGGGAGGCGTGCCCGCAAGCGCAAAGAGAACGCTGCTTGGCATCACCAAGGCCGCGCTTGCAACGGAATCCTTCCTGTCGGCGGCTTCATTCCAGGAAACGGCGAAAGTGCTTGCAGAGGCCGCTATCAACAACAGGATAGACCCGCTGCTCGGCCTCAAAGAGAACGTCATAATCGGCAAACTCATCCCCGCAGGTACGGGCATGAAGTGCTACAAGAACATCAGTACGGTGCATGTCACCCCCGAAAAGACGGAGGAAGAGATAATGATCGACTCCGAACTTGAGGATATGGACGACGACGAGGAAGCATGATTTGATGGATAAGAAATTTTTTACATCGGAAAGCGTAACGGAAGGGCATCCCGACAAGGTTTGCGACCAGATCGCCGACGCGATTCTGGACGACATCATAGCCGCGGAGCCCTCCGCCCGCGTTGCCATCGAGGTGTGCGCGACGACGGGCGTTGTGATGGTGTTTGGCGAAGTGTCCGCAAAGGAGCACTACGCCGATATACCCGCAATCGTGCGCGGCGTGATAAAGGACATAGGATACAACGACAGCGCGTTGGGATTTGACTTTAAGACGTGCGCCGTGCTTTCGTCCATTGACGAGCAGTCCGGCGATATCGCGCAGGGCGTGGATAGGGCTTCCGACGCGGACAGCAACGAGGCTCTCGACTTGAGAGGCGCGGGGGATCAGGGAATGATGTTTGGGTACGCGACCGACGAAACTCCCGAATTGATGCCCATGCCTATCATGCTGGCGCACGCGCTCACGAGAAAGCTGACCGAGGTGAGAAAAAACGGCGAGCTGAGTTGGCTGCGCCCGGACGGCAAAGCGCAGGTCACAGTCGAATATCAAAACGACAGACCCGTGAGAGTGGATACCGTGGTGGTGAGTTGTCAGCATAGCGAGGATGTGGAGCAGGACACCATAGAAAGCGAGATCATCGAAAAGGTGATCGGTCCGTCTATCCCGTCGGAACTCATTGACGACGACACAAAGTTTTATATCAATCCTACGGGCAGGTTTGTCGTGGGAGGTCCCGCGGGCGACAGCGGCGTGACGGGAAGAAAGATAATTGTGGACACCTACGGCGGTTTTTGCCCGCACGGCGGCGGCGCTTTCAGCGGAAAGGATCCGACCAAGGTGGACAGGAGCGCCTGCTATATGGCGAGGTACGTGTGCAAAAACCTCGTCGCGGCGGGGATCTGCAAAAAGGTGGAACTGCAGGTGGCGTACGCGATAGGAATGTCGCACCCCGTGTCGATTTATGTCGATACGTTTGGGACGGGCATTGTGGACGACGAAACCATCGTGAAGATCATCAACGACGTTTTTGACCTGCGTCCGCTCGCGATCATACGCGCTCTCAGACTTGACAGCCCCATCTACAGGAGAACGTCAAACTACGGACACTTCGGCAGAGAGGGCTTCGCGTGGGAGAAAACGGACAGAGTGGAACAGATCAAACAGGCGCTTGAAAAATACAATTTTTGAATGAACTTGAGGAAACGGCAGGACAATTCTGCCGTTTTTTCACACTTTGAAAGAGGCGGCGCACGCGTCTTTTGAAAAGATAAGTCGGCTGAGTGTGCGTCAAACGGCGCGGAAATACGCCTGCGGTCGCAAGATAGCGGCGGGGCGGCGGGAAGAGGATATGCAGCTGAAGGGCGAAGTCAAAACAATAATATTTCAAAGCCCGGAAACGGGATATACCGTGCTTGACGTGAGGTGCGAGGACGGCGTTTTCACCGTTGTCGGACTGTTTCCGCCCATAAGCGAGGGAATGAACGTCACCGTGGAGGGCAAATTTCAGCAAAAATCCCTGTACGGCAGACAGTTTGTTGCGGAAAAGATCAAGATCGCGCAACCGTCGCGACTTGAGGGAATAAAAAAGTTTTTGTCAAGCGGGTTGATCTACGGGCTGGGACCCGTCACCGCGGACGCTATCGTTTCGCGCTTCGGCGTGGACAGCCTGGAGATGATGAAATACCCCGTCGAACTTGCAAAAGTGCACGGGATATCCCTCAAAAAGGCGACGGAATTCGGCTTGGGATATACGCGGCTGCAAAAAATGCAGGACGCGATCATGTTTTTGCAGGACTTGGGCATCACCGTCAATATGGCGCTGAGGATATACAAGATATACGAGGAAAAAACCGTGGACAACGTGCGCAAAAACCCGTATATGCTTGTGGAGGATATCGACGGCATCGGGTTTGCGACGGCGGACAGGATCGCGGGCGAACTTGGAGTCAGCAAAAACAGCGACTTCAGAATAAGCGCCGCGATCACCTATGTGCTGCGCGACGTGGCGACAAGGGCGGGGCATAACTACCTGCCCGAAAAGGAGTTGCTGGACTCCGCGCGGGCGCTGCTGAACATAGAAGACGACGAAGGCAGGATCGCCGATGTGATGTCCGATATGGTGATGCTGGGCGAACTTGTGAGGTACGACGCGGGCGAACACGCCGCCGTGATGTTGAAACGCAACTACCAAATAGAAAAAAATATCGCCAAAAGACTGCTGAGGCTGAGGAGCGAAGCGTCCGACTTCAAAGTCAACGTCGATTTTGAGGTGCAACGCTTTGAAAAAGAGGCGGGATTCAAATTGCATCCCAATCAGATGGACGCGGTGAGAGCGGCGATCGAAAACGGCGTGCATATCGTCACGGGCGGCCCCGGCACGGGCAAAACGACGATCGTCAAGTGCATTTTGCGACTGTTTAAGGACCTAGGGCAGAGAGTGGCGCTGTGCGCTCCCACGGGTCGCGCCGCAAAAAGATTGAGTCAAGCCACGGGAGAGGAGGCGAAGACGATACATCGCCTGCTCGAACTCGATTGGAAAAACGGCGAGGGACGGTTTGCCTTTAACGAGAGCGTCCGCCTGCCGCTGGACGTTGTTATCGTGGACGAAGTGAGCATGGTGGACGAATACGTGTTTTGCGCCCTGCTCGGCGCGATGGAGAGAGGCGCGAGGCTTGTGCTGGTGGGAGATAAGGATCAGCTGGCATCGGTGGGCGCAGGAAATGTGCTGGGAGATCTGATAGGCTGCGGATATTTTTCGGTGAGTTACCTCACGCAAATTTACAGGCAGTCCGAAAAGAGCAAGATCGTGCCCAACGCGCACAAGATCAATCGCGGGGAAATGCCCGACCTTGACAACAAAAACGACGACTTCTTTTTTGAAGAGAGAGATACGTCGGAGGCTATCTGCGCAAGCGCCCTCGCGCTGGTGACAAAGCGGCTGCCGAAATATCTGAATATGCAACCGAAGGACATACAGGTGCTGTGCCCCATGAAGAGAAGCCTCGCGGGGACGGTCAACCTCAACCGCGAACTGCAAAAAGCCATCAATCCGCCATCCCCCGCAAAGAAGGAACTCAAAAAGGGCGACGTGATCTTCAGAGAGGGCGACAAGGTGATGCAAACCGTCAACAACTACCAGCAGGAATGGTCGCAGACGGTGGGCAACAGAGTTGAAAGGGGCACGGGCGTTTTTAATGGCGATATAGGCGAGATCGAAAGTATCAATGTGCAGATCATGCAGTTTAGCGTGCGATTTGATGATGATAAAGTGGCGATTTATCAATATGGCGACATAGATCAGCTGTCGCTTGCATACGCCGTGACGATCCATAAATCGCAGGGAAGCGAGTTTGACGCTGTTGTGATCGCGCTTGACAGCAACTACCTTTTGCAGACCCGAAACCTGCTGTACACCGCGGTCACAAGGGCGAAAAAGCTGGTGGTGATCACGGGGGCGAGAGCCACGGTGCAACGCATGGTGCGCAACAATCAGACTGCGAGGAGATACTCGCTGCTTGTCAATCTGCTGAACGACGAGATGAGAGGGGGAGCGTATGACGACTGACGCGGCCTCCAAAGCCGAAATGGCGGCGGCAAAGCTGAAACGCGCGGCGCAAAACTTTGGGGAGGCGTTGTTTGACGCGCTGTACCCCGAACAACTCTCCTGCGACATCTGCCTCGAGGATCTGCAGGAGAGAGGAAGATACAATCTGTGCGCGAAGTGCCTTGAAGAGCTGCCGTACGTGGGCGACAAGATATGCGTGAATTGCGGCATGCCGTTGGAGGACGAAGGAGAGTACTGCCTGCGCTGTCAGAATAATGAGAGCGCGTTTAAGTTGTGCCGCGCTCCGTTTGTGTACGACGGGCTTGCAAGGCAAATGATCTACGCGCTGAAGTTTTCCGCAAAGAAATATATCGTCGGCACTTTGGGCGCGTTTATGGCGGATACGTTTTTGGAAAGAGGCATGAACGCGGAGATCGCCGTTTTTGTGCCTATGGCGCAGGAGGAGATCAAAAAGAGAGGATTCAACCAATCCGAACTGCTGGCGCGGGACGTTGCGGACAGACTGAATTTGCCACTGTTGCCCGCGTTGATCAAAAAGAAAAGCACCTCCGAACAGAAAGAACTCACCGCCCGCGAGAGAGCGGCGAATTTGGAAGGCGTGTTTGAATGCGTGTTTCCGCAGGTGAAAAAGCGTAGCGTGCTGCTTATAGACGACGTGTTTACCACAGGCGCGACTTCAAACGAGTGCGCGAAAACGCTGTTGAAGGCGGGCGCAAGGGAGGTGAGCGTGCTGACCGCGGCGATCACAAAACAGAAAATTTCCTTTGAACAGGACGACTGACTTGTCAAGACGGGCGGGATGTTGTATTATAAAATATACGGCAATTTGAGATCCGCTTAAATAAAATAAGAGCGTGCGCCGCGTGCGCACACGTGAGGATAGTATGTCAATATTTAACGAAAACGACAGAAAGGTGAAAAAACTCAACAGACTTGCGCTGAAAGTGGACGCGCTGGAGGATAAATTCCGCGCGTACAGCGACGAAGAACTTGTCGCCATGACGCAAAAGTTTAAGGACAGGCTCGCCGCGGGCGAAACGCTTGACGACATTTTGGTGGAGGCGTATGCGCTTGTGAGAGAGGCGAGCGACAGAGTGCTGGGCATGAGGCACTTTCACGTGCAGATAGAGGGCGGGATCGCGCTGCATCAGGGCAGGATCGCCGAGATGGCGACGGGCGAAGGAAAGACGCTTGTGGCGACGTTGCCCGCGTATCTGAACGCGCTTGCGGGCAAGGGCGTTCACGTGGTCACCGTCAACGACTACCTCGCCACCCGCGACGCGGCGTGGATGGGCAAGCTGTACAAGTTTTTGGGCTTGAGCGTTGGCGTGATCGTGCACGAAATGACTCCCGCGCAAAAGCGAGAGGCGTATGAGGCGGACGTGACCTATTGCACAAACTCCGAACTCGGCTTTGACTTTTTGCGCGACAATATGGTGGTGCGAAAGGCGGACAAGATGCAGAGGGGACTCAACTTTGCCATCGTCGACGAGGTGGACTCCATTTTGATAGACGAGGCGAGGACACCGCTCATCATATCCGGGCAAGGAGGGAAATCCGGAGAACTGTATAAGTCGGCGGATCGCTTTGCAAGACAGTGTAAACAGGACGCGGACTTCACGATCGAGGAGAAGGAAAAGACGATCATGCTCACAGACGAGGGCGTGGCGAAGGCGGAAAGCTACTTCCATATCGCAAACCTCACCGATCTGGACAACACGGAATTGTATCACCACATTCAGCAAGCGTTGAAAGCGCACTATATGATGAAGCGCGACAAGGATTACATCGTCAACGACGGCGAAGTGCTGATCGTGGACGAATTTACGGGCCGCATCATGATAGGAAGGCGCTACAGTGAGGGCTTGCACCAGGCGATCGAGGCGAAAGAGGGCGTTGTGATACGCAGCGAAAACAGGACGCTTGCCACCATCACATATCAAAACTTTTTCCGCATGTACTCAAAACTCAGCGGCATGACGGGTACGGCAAAGACGGAAGAGGACGAATTTAAGGAGATTTACTCGCTGGACGTTGTGTCTATCCCAACAAACCTCCCGTCGCAGAGAAAGGACGAGAACGATCAGATATACACCAAAATCTCGGGCAAGACCACCGCGATCGTGGGCGACATCATCAACTGCTATCAAAAGGGGCAGCCCGTGCTGGTGGGTACGGTCAGCGTGGAAAAGAGCGAACAGCTGAGCGATATCCTCAAGGGCAAAAAGATCCCGCACAACGTGCTCAACGCCAAACACCACAAGGAAGAGGCGGATATCGTGGCGCAGGCGGGCAGAAAGGGCGCAGTGACCATCGCCACCAATATGGCGGGCCGCGGAACGGATATCATG
>CANQMD010000065.1 GCA_947624885.1 uncultured Clostridia bacterium | reverse complement strand
CTCGACAAGCTCGGAATGACAGAGGGGCGAAGGAGCCTTTAGGGGGTGGATGGGCCTAAAACCGCTACAAAGGGGATTCTTCGACTGCGCTCAGAATGACAGGAGGGAAAGGGAGGGGCTTTTGGGGGAGAGTCAGAGGTCGGGAGAGAGGGGAGTCATGGGTCGGGGTGGGTGGAGAGGAAGGCGGAGAGGGTGGAAGAGAGGGATGCGGAGAGGTCGGGAGAGAGGGGAGTGAGGGGGAGGCGGAGAGCGCCGTCGCCGAAGTTGAGGAGGGAGGCGGCGTATTTGACGGGAATGGGATTGACATCGCTGAAAAGCGTTTTTACGACGGGGAGGAGGTCAAGCTGAAGGCGGGAGGCGGAGGAATAATCGCCGTCGAGGCAGAGGCGGGTGAGGCGGGTCATGGTTTTGGGAAGGATGTTGCTTGCGACGCTGATCACGCCTTTGCCGCCCATAGACATAATGGGGACGGTGAGCGCGTCGTCGCCGCTGTAGACCGCCGCGTTGCCGTCGGCGCATAACAGGCATTGCTCGATCTGCTCCATATTGCCGCTCGCCTCCTTGATGGCGACGATGTTTGCCGCGTCGCGCGCGAGTCTGCCGAATGTGGAGGGTTGCATGTTTACGCCCGTGCGAGAGGGGACGTTGTAACACACGATGGGGAGAGAAGCGCTGTTTGCGATCGCCATGTAGTGCTCGTATAGCCCCTGCTGGGAACATTTGTTGTAATATGGGGTGACTACGAGCGCTCCGTCCGCGCCAAGCCGCTCGGCGCGTTGGCAGGAGGAGATCGCAAGAGCAGTGGAGTTTGCCCCGCAACCTACAAGCACCGGCAGCTTGCCGTGCAATTTTTGCACCGTGAACTGTATGACTTCGCGCTTTTCGTCCTCGCTCAGCGTGGCGGGCTCGCCCGTGGTGCCGAGAGTTACGACTGCGTTTACGCCCGAACTCAACTGAAAGTCGAGCAGGCGATCGTATGCCTCAAGATCAACTTTGCCGCCTTTGAAAGGCGTGATGAGCGCGGTGGCTGTGCCTTGAAATATCATTTGTCCGCCTCCGAAACAAGCAACTCGAGGATCTGTACGGCGTTGAGCGCCGCGCCTTTGAGAATGTTGTCGGCGACGACCCACATGTTGACCCCGCTTGGTACGCTGTCGTCGAGGCGTAACCTGCCGACGTAAACTTCGTCCTTGCCGCTCACCGTGAGGGGCATGGGATAGACGTTGCGGGAGGGGTCGTCAAGCAGCACTACGCCGGGTGCGCGGGATAGGACATTGCGCACCTCGTCAAGAGTGCACTTTTTGTCAAACTCGACGTTTATCGACTCACTGTGAGCGTTTAAAACCGGGATACGGACAGTTGTGGCCGTCACGCGTAACGACGGAGAGTGTAAGATCTTGCGCGTTTCCCATTCCATTTTCCACTCCTCCTTGGTGTAGCCGTCGGGGAGGAATACGTCGATGTGCGGAAGCGCGTTGCCCGCGATGGGATAGGGGAATTTTTGAAGAGTGGGGTCGCCTTTGAGTCCGTTTTGAAGATCGTTTACGCCGCGAACGCCCGCGCCGGATACGGCTTGATAGGTGCTGTAGACGATACGCTTGATGTTGAACGCGTCGTCAAGCGGCTTGAGCGCAACGACCGCCTGTATGGTTGAACAGTTGGGATTGGCGATTATGCCGTGATGTGAATATGCGTCCTCCGGATTGACCTCCGGCACGACGAGGGGGACGGCGGGATCCTGCCGCCAACGCGAACTGTTGTCGATGACGATAGCGCCCGCCTCGACAAAAAGCGGCGCATATTGTTGAGATACGCTTGCGCCCGCCGAAAACAGCGCGTAATCGACGCGACCTTTGAGCGCCGCGACGCTTTGGGGAGTCAGGCGTATGACCTCAAGCTGCCTCCCGAAACAGGAGAGGACGGTCCCTTCGCTGCGCTCGGACGCGAACAGATAACATTCGCCGACGGGAAAACGCCGATTTTGCAATACTTCGATAAATTTTCTGCCGACCATGCCGGTTGCGCCGACTATGGCGATATTATACTTTTTCATAGAGCCTCCTATCCAATTTATGCGCGGGAGGGGCGGCAAGTGAGAGAGGGGCGGAAGAGTATATTGCGGGGAATGCAAAAATTTTTGCGGAAAGCGTTTGATATTTGTGCGCGTATATAGTATAATGCAAAATGCATTGATATACTTTGAGCGTGTGCGACGCGCGTCGCGGAGAAAATTCCGCAAAATAGGAGAGCAAATGGCGAATAATAATGATAATGCCGCAAGACAGGCGAAACCCAAGAAACTGCTGCTGAGATCCGTGTTTGTGGACGCGCCCGTAAGGGAAGAGCCGGAAGAGGCGCAAAAAGTGCTGGTGGCGGGACTTGCCGAGGCAAGACCTGTCAAGGATTATCCAAATACGTTTTTTGGCAGAGCCTTCAAGGTGTTGAGAGGCGAATTTGGAACGCTGTTTAAGAGTTCGCCGTTTTTTATGCTGTTCGCGGCTCCGTTTGCGGTCATTCTGTTTTGGTTTGCGGGCTTCTTTGAAAATTTGGTGCTCAGCGGAAGCTATAACTTTTTGGGCGGCATAGGCGTTGGATATCCTTTCGGCGCGGGCGACAGCATAACTCAGAGCGTCGCGAGGCTGTACTGGGACGTGAAAGAGCCCGTGTATATGATGCTCGCCGCGGCTTTGATCATCGGCGCGCTGGGATTTTCCGGACTGTTTTACTGCGCAAAACGCAGCTTCTATCAGGATTATTACAAAAAATCCATCAAAACGTACTGGATCGGCTTTGCAAAACATTGGTGGAGATTTTTGCTGTTCGGCGGTCTGCTGATACTTGTCGGCGCGGCGATGGTGACGGCGCTTATGCACCTGCTTGCAGTGCAACAACTTTCCGCGGCGATGGCGGGCGACTACTGCGCGGTGGTGTTCAGTTGGGTGTTTGGCGCTCCGCTGATGATGTACCTTGCGATCGCCCTCGCGCTGGGCGTGACGCATGAGTTGAGCGTGATAGGCTGCTTGAGGGACAGCCTTGTGGTGATTGTGAATAATCCCTTCTCAAGCGTGCTGACTTGCGCGTTGTGCGTGGCTCCGCTGCTGTTGCTGTTGTTGGGACAGTTCTTTTCCATCGTGATATTCATCGTGATGCTGCTTGTGGGATTTACGCTGGAGGCGTTGATGCTGGTGGCGCTTGTTTCACGCGGTATGACAAAGTGCAGTCAGCGCAAAGAAAATATGGACAAAGTCGCTCAAAAACAAGCAAATAAGAGCGGCGGCGGGCAGACTTATGTGGGCGCGGGCGGCGGATCCGCAAAGAAAAAAGCCAAAAAACAGCCCAATCACTACCAAAATCCCAAAAAGAAAAAGAAAAAATAATGGCGCAGATAATACAATTTGAAATTACATCCGACGTTTTGCTGAAACAGGCGGAGATGGCGCTTGAGGACAACAATATCCTCAAACATGTGGAATGTTTGAAAAACGCGATAAAACTAGATCCCAAGTGCCACGAGGCTTCGCTTCGCCTTGCGCAAGCATACGCGAATCTGGGAACCCTCGACTACTCCAACGAAGTGATCTTCCAAGCGCTGAATCAGGGCGTGGACGAGGAATATAGGGAACTGTTTTGCGTGCAATTGGCGATGAATTACGCCGACGACGGGCAGGATGAAGTGGCGCAATATTATCTGAGAGATTACCTCGATTTTGACATAAATCATCCATATCCCGAAAAGTTGCTGAGTAAAAACGGGCTGAGATTGGTGCATCCAAGAGGGGAGGACTACTATCAGGGATTGATAGAACAGGCGTACCAACTTGTGCGCGAACACCGTCTGGACGACGCGATCGCGTTGATGGACAGGGTGGACAGTTCCTCAAAGTCGAAGGAAGCGGCGAATCATATCGTGCTCATCTGCCTTATGCTGAAAAACGACGTGGACAGCGTGATCGAGAACGCGAAACAGATGCTCGCCAAGGACGGCGACAGCCTGGTCGTGAAATGTACGCTGGCGACCGCGTATATGATGGAGGACAGGTTGCCCGAAGCGTACGCTACGGTGGACGAACTGTTGAATGAGCACCAAACCAGAGATGAGGATCTGCTGTTGCTGTTGCCGCTGCTTGTCAATCTGGAAATGCACAACGAGGTCGTCAAATACGCGAATAGGGTGCTGGTCAAGCATAAGTGGCAACCCAACACCATGATGTGGTTGTCAAACGCGCTGTATAATATAGGGCAGAAAAAAATCGCGGTGAAAATGATGCGCGACGTGGATACGCTGTATGGTGACTATATCGACGCGAAATACTATCTGGAACTGTATGAGCAAAGGCCGCCGCAGGTGGCGTATGCGATGTCGCCCGCCTCGACGACGAGATTTGACCGCATAAGACAGATCGAAAACCTGCTGCAGATGTCCTACGACAACCTGCTGCCGCTGCTTACGGACGAGTCGGAAGACTGCTTGAAAACAAGAGAATTGATCGAATGGGCGATGCTTTGCTGTAACGATAAGCTGAGGATCGTGCTGGCAAGAAAACTCGCCGTGTTTATGACGGAGTGGACGGACGGACTGTTCAGACGGGCGTTGACGCATAACGGGCAGTGCTATGAGGCGATCTCGATCATGCTGATCGCGATCATGAACGAGCCTGTGACGCATGTGGATCTTAACCTAGTCGCGCAGGAAAGATTTAAGGAATTGAGCATAGATAAGCCGCCTGCATACTTTGAACAGAGCGAGTTTTTGCATAGCGCGACGGACCTTGCCGTCGCGGAGATCGCGTTTACGGACGAGGAGCCGAACGAATATATCGGGGCGCTGTTTGATGTGCTGAACGAACTGTCGCCTATGATCGGAAGCAGAAACCCCGCGACCGCGAAAAGACTGCAGAAGATCGCAAAATTGAGAAGTTTGAATACCGCGGTGGGCGTGCTGCTGGGCAAAGTGTATAAGGACGAGGAGTCAAGAGAGGAGATAATTGAAAGATACGAACTGAATCCGCGCACATACGACAAATATTTGAAAATCTTCTTTGGAGAGGACAATGGAGAAGACTAGGGATCTGATGATTGAAAAATTGAATTTGATGCTGAACGAGGACGCGCCATATAACGAAAGATTGGACGCGTATGAGTTTTTGAGCGAGGACTGTGAGGAGATCGTGGACGATATGCTTGCCAGACTGTATGAACAGGAGGGCGAAACAGGCAAAATGCTTATGGAGGTGCTGGCGAACTATAAGGGGAATAAGGCGATCTTTATGGGGCTGGTCAGCTATCTGTATAAGGGCGAGGACGTGGCGCTGTTTGCGCACCTCATAGGCAGCTACGGCGACGAACAGGGAATTGCGGTGCTGAAAACCTTTTGCGACGAATATGAGCCGAACTATAACGAATATATGGAACTCAGAAACGCCGTCGAGGAATTGGGCGGGGATTTTGACCTGAAAGAGGACTTTGGCGACGATCCGCTGTACCGCTACCTCAAGGGACTTGACGAGGTGGACGAGGACTCCCGTCGCTCGCCTTTTGAGGGATTGTGGAAGGACGAGGACGAAAGCGAGGACTGCGATTGCGACGACGATTGCGACGAGGAATGCCACTGCCACGAAGACGATCATCACTGCCATGAGGACGACTTTGGCGAGCATCATCACTGCTGCGACGATGAAGAAGAGGAATAAGAAAAAATCAAAGCAAATTGCAGAATCGTGGGTTTAAAGTGCGAAAAATAGAGAATAAAACGGCTGTTTTGGAAATACGCGCCTGAAAATCAAGCGTCCGATATGCAAAGATCGGCGGCGGGATCCTGGCGGGCGGGGACGGAAGAGAAAGAAGAATGTTGACGTAGATTTTTGTCGATCCGTTTGGGTCGGCGATTTTTTTTGAGGGCGGTCGCCAACCTTTTTGAAATGAAAACGAGCATTTTCAGCGCGACGAGAGAGGTGAGAATTATGCCGCTGTAACTCATCACGGGGTACATTGTGTTTACGACGGCGTCAAAGCCTACAAAACTTATAGGGTAGGCGACGAGCAGTGTGCCGAAGATGATCAACGCGCGAATTTTGTCGGCGGAAAAAGTGCGGAGAGGTTTAATGACGGAAAATAATTGGCAGATCTTGTCGGCGACTATCTTGAGCGAGGATACCAGCGTGGTGAAGATCGCCGCCGCGATTAGCACTCCGCATATCGGCTTGAGTCGGAAACGCTCCGCCATAGACAGGACGGGCATGGACGACGCGGCTCCGTCCGCAAGCACCACCGTCTGCAACATGAACAACATGCAAAACAGGCATACGCAGATCAGCCCGCATGAGAGGAATATCTCGCCGTGCGTCAGCTTTTCGCCTTCATCCGCGATGATGACTCCGCCCAGAAGTACGTCCAATCCGCTGTAGACAAGGGGCTTCCAAAAAGAGAAGGGCGCGGAGGACGGCTGAGGGTCAAGTTTCAGGAAGATCATTGCGATGGAAAGTACGATGAGCGGGACAAGCACGCTGTTTGCGGTTTTGATGCGCTCGATGCCAAGCGTCACTATCGCCCCGCCGCAGAGCGCCATCACAAGCCCCAACATCGGGACTCCCGTCATGCTGCGCAGGACAAACTCGCTGCCCGCAAGCATGGATACAAGCGATATACCAGCCGAAAAGAAGATCATCGCGCCTACCGCCTTGCCCTTGGGAATGAGGTTGTGCTTGCCCGCCAACAAAAATAACAGGCATAATAGCGACATGAATACCGACGACAACGCGACGTTCAGCGCCGACGACGCTCCGAAAAACAGCGCCAATTCCTTGCCGCTGGAAAAACCCGCGCCTATCGCCGTGCCAATGTATAAGAACGTCACCTTGAGCGCCTTTTTCATCCTTATAAGATATGCGAGGGGAGGGATTTTATGCGGGGTAGAGGGGGAAAGGGAATGGCTTTGGGCGGAGAATAGGGAACGCTCTGACAGGGGGATTCTTCGACTGCGCTCAGAATGACACGCTCAAAATTGCTCAGCGCCCGACGCTTTTTTTGAGGAAAGCGTTAAGGGCGCACCGCAATTTTATCGCTACTCCGCGACATTACCCCAAAAAATCACGTTGTAATTTTTCGGGGACCCCATTCTTGCTCGGACACACTTTGGTGATTATAAATTTTAGGCAGGCAGAAATGCAAGACGCTCGTCATGGCTCGGCGATTTTTGTGCTTGGGGTGCGGGCTGTCGCCCGCGACAATCCCCTCAGTCTGCGCAAGGCGCAGACGGCTCCCCTTACTAAGGGGCGCCTCAATTGGAAAAGCGGAGCCTTTTTTGTGGCGAGGAACGGGCAGGGTGCGTCTGTAAAGGGGGATGTTTCGACTGCGCTCAACATGACAGGGGGATGGGGACAATTCGGACAGGGGGATTCCTCGACTGAGCTCAGAATGACAGGGGAAAATAAGCAACACACAGACAAGGCGTTGTGTTGGGTATAAGTCTGCTTGGACAGGGGGATGTTTCGACTGCGCTCAACATGACAGGGGGATGGGGACAACTTGGACAATGGGATTCCTCGACAAGCTCGGAATGACAGGTGATACGTGGGTCGCTCGGACAGAGGTTGTGGAAATTGCGGGGACTAGGGCGGGGATAAGTTCAAACAATGCAAACGTAAAATTTAAGTTTGCTTGCAGGAGTTGGTGCCATACAGACAAATTAAAAAGCGCAAACATGGCGATGTAAGAGCCAACGGTTGCGCTTTTTAGCTTGGGGTGCAGGGGACGAAGTCCCTTGCCGCAGTGTGGGCGAGCAGCCCACAAAATTTTGTCATATTCTTGCAACGCCGGTTGTTTGGGCGGCGGAGGCGACGGCGGAGGCGACGGCGGGAGCGACGCGGGGGTCAAAGGCTTTGGGAAGAATGTTGGTTTCGCTGAGTTCGTCGTCGGGAATGAGCGAGGCGAGCGCGTTTGACGCGGCGATCTGCATTTGATCGTTGATGTCGCGCGCTCTGACATCGAGTGCGCCGCGGAATATGCCGGGGAAGGCGAGGACGTTGTTGATTTGGTTGGGAAGGTCGCTGCGACCTGTGGCGACTATGCGAGCGCCCGCTTTGAGCGCGAGGTCGGGGTCGATCTCCGGAGAGGGGTTTGCCATGGCGAATACTATGGGATCCGACGCCATGTGCGAAACCATTTCGGGGCTGAGCGCACCCTTTACGCTGACTCCGATGAATACGTCCGCGCCCAAGGTTGCTTCGAACAGACTGCCGCGCACGTCGCGAGGGTTGGTGAGCCGGGATAGTTCGCGCTGGGGCGAATTGAAGCGCTCGTCGTCGGAGATTATGCCGGCTCTGTCGCAGACGGTGAGATCCTCCGCTCCGAGCGAAAGCAGAAATTTTGCGATGGCTATGCCCGCGCTGCCCGCGCCGTTGACGACTATTTTTGCCGTGAGCAGAGGCTTTTTGACGATCTTGAGAGCGTTTTGCAACGCCGCGGCAAGAACTATCGCCGTGCCGTGTTGGTCGTCGTGAAAGACGGGAATGTCGCAGAGCGCTTTCAGCCGCGCTTCCACCTCGAAACACCGCGGGGCGCAGATGTCCTCGAGATTTATCCCGCCGAAACTTTTGGAAATGTTGCGAATGGTGGCGACAAGTTGGTCTGTATCCTGCGTATCTACAAGAATGGGGATCGCGTCTATGCCCGCGAACTCCTTGAACAGTACGCATTTGCCCTCCATCACAGGCATGCCCGCGAGCGGACCTATGTTGCCAAGACCGAGCACCGCCGAGCCGTCGGTGATGACCGCGACGGTGTTGTGCCTGCGAGTGAGAGAGTAAGACAGACTTTCATCCTGCTTGATCGCAAGACA
>CANQMD010000064.1 GCA_947624885.1 uncultured Clostridia bacterium | reverse complement strand
CCGCAAAATAAGCTTGTCGAATTTTGTGGGGTAAATCTAAAGGGAGCCTTAAATGGAAGAAAGGAGCCTTGAAGGGATAAGGGGCTGTGCCTCTCTGCAAAGGGGATGTTTCGACTGCGCTCAACATGACAGTAAATATGAGTGAGGCCCAGACAGGGGGATTCTTCGACAGGCTCAGAATGACAGGAGAGAAAGAGGGACAATCCCCTCAGTCCGCCGATACTCGGCGGACGGCTCCCCGCATCGGGGTCCCCGCAAAATAAGCTTGTCGAATTTTGTGGGGTAAATCTAAAGGGAGCCTTGAGTGGAGGAATTGGAGCCTTTGTGGGAGAGGAACGGACGGGGTGCGTCTGCAAAGGGGATGTTTCGACTTCGCTCAACATGACAGCGGGGACGGGAAACGCTTGGACAGGGGGATTCTTCGACAGGCTCGGAATGACAGGATAGGATGGGCCGGTCGGACGGAGCGGTGGACGTTGATCAGGGGGAGGTTTTGAAAGTGTGAGGAGGGTGATGTCGGACAGAGCGTTTACATTGCGGAAAATCAAACAAATGTACGATTTTGAGTTATTTGTTGTTTGAAAATTGCAAAAAATGTAAAATAATTTAGGAAAAATTTGCAAAAATGTGGCATTTGAGAGGCAAAAAATTTTTTTTGAAAATGTGGTTGATTTTGATTAGAGTTTAGTATATACTGAATGTGAAAATTGTACTGGGGGGGGGGTATACCCTTTTAGAAACATTAAAAACCGCTAAAACAGGCGATTTAAACGGCTCAAATGTGGAAAACCCCCTGAAGTGGATTTGAATTCGACAAAAAAACACGCGATCCATCAAAACCTCCGGACTTTCGCCCGCCTGACAGAGGTAGGCTTGAAGTTGCTCATCATTGAAAAATGATAAAAAAATATGGAGGTAAAATTGATGAGAAAACGTATTGTAACTTTGTTGGCGATTGTGGCAGTTGTTGCGCTTATCGTCGGATGCCTTACGGCATTTGTGGGCTGCAACAAAGACGACGCCGGCAGCATTACGGTTTGGGGACCTGAAGTACAACAGGAGACCTTGAAGACAATGGTAGCCAAGTTCAAAGAGGCAAACCCGGACATCAAACTTGACATCAAGGTCGGCGTATGTGGGGAGAACGACGCATACGGCAATGTGTCCAAAGACCCGGACGCGGCGGCAGATGTCTTTGCGTTTGCAAATGACCAACTTGTCAACTTCCTGACGGTCGGCGCACTTGCAAAAGTCGGTGGACAATTTGAGACCGATGTGAGGAACAACAACGGCGCGGCGGCAGTCGGCTTTGCGGAGTTCAACGGCTCGCTTTACGGCTATCCTTATTCTGCCGACAACACCTATTTCGTATACTACAACAAGTCTGTTGTGAGTGCGGAGCAGGTGAAAGACCTTGACACCATCATCGCTGCTTGCAAAGCGGGCAACAAGAAGATCGCATGGGAAGTCGGCAACGGTTGGTATGACGCGGCGTGGTTCTTCGCATTCGGCGGCAGATACAACGTTGAGTACACCGAGGACTTCCAAGAGAAATCCGTCACCACAACGTTCGCAGCCGATTCTGTCGGCAAACCGGCGACCGAAGCTATGAGAAAACTTGCGGACGCGGGCGACACATTTGTGAACAGCCCCGTTGACAGCGTCAAAGCCAGAGTGAGCAACACAGGCGACATCGCAGTGGCTATCACAGGCAGCTGGAATGCAGATACCATCAAAGCAGGTCTCGGCGACAACTATGCTGTGGCAGAGCTTCCGAAGGTAAACAACAAGCAGATCGCTCCCTTCGTCGGCGGCAAGCTTTACGGCGTCAACGCAACGTCCAAGCACCTCACCGAGGCTCACAAACTTGCGGCTTTCCTCGCGGGCAAAGAGATGCAACAACTTCGTTTCGAGAAGCACAACATCATCCCCTGCAACAAAGAGCTTGCAAACTCCGCTGCTGTTGCCGCAGATCCCATCGCGCAAGTCATCGCAAAGGAATCTGTTTACGGAGTAGCACAAATGTTTGTTCCTCAAAAGTTCTGGGATCCTATGAAGGGTTATGCTCAATGGGTCGTCGGCAAAGATTTTAACGCGGCAGAAAAGTCAATCAAGGATCACCTCGACATCCTCAACGATCAGATCGGCGACAGGATCGAACCTCTCGACGAGGCAGACCGTAAGATCGACGCATGGTATCTCACCGGCGGAATGAACGATTGGAGCACCACTGTTTTCCTTGCTGAAAACAAGATGACGAAGGGCGCGGACAACAAGTGGACGATCACGAAGGAGTTCACTTTGGAGAACGACGAGGACGGCAATCCCAAGCCTATCGAGTTCAAGGCGATCCTGCACTATGGCGACGACGAGCTGACGATGTTCACGTATGGCGGCACGAAGTGGGCGGACGGCGACAACCAGAAGATCACGGCAAGCGGCACGTACACGATCACGTTTGATCCCGATGCAAACACATACACAATTAAAAAACAACAATAACGGTCGTTTTGGCGCAACCTCCCATTTTTGGGGGGTTGCGCAAATTTTTTTGCAGTAATAGGGTGGAGAATTTATGGTAAATCTCGAATATCTTAAAAAATCCCCGCTTGAAAAATTTGCGTACAATTTTGTCGAGTTTTTCAAGTCGCTGCCCGCAAAAATTGGGCAATTTTTCAAAAGGATACCCGCCAAACTTCTCAAACTTTGGCAAGCGTTCGCGGGTATTTTCGTCACGATATGGCAAGCGCTTGTCCACGGCGATTGGAAAACGCGCCCGTCCTTTATCGTGATGGGCTTTGGTCACTTCGCGCGCAAGCAGTGGCTCAGAGGGCTGCTGTATCTCGTGCTTGAAGTGGTGTTTATTGTCTATATGGTGCTGTTCGGCTGGAAGTATCTCGCCAAGATGGGTAACTTGGGCAAGGTTGCGAAGATCACGACCGTCGACCCGCTCACGGGGCTTGAAAACTACCGGTTTGTGGACAACAGCTTGCTCATATTGCTGTACTCGCTTTTGACAATATTTATCATTGTGGCCTTTGTGGCTTCGTGGTATATGAATATACGCGGCAATTGGCTCGCCCAGCAGGCTGAAGAGGCGAGGCAAAAGCTTCCCACCACGCAGGACGATCTTCGCGCTTACGCCGACGAGCAATATCACAAGACCTTGCTTTCCGTGCCCATGCTCGGCGTGTTTGTGTTTACGGTGCTGCCGATCATATTTATGATCTTTGTGGCGTTCACCAACTACGACAAGGCGCATATGCCTCCCGGAAACCTGTTCACTTGGACGGGATTTGAAAACTTTGAAATTTTGTTTGGCACGGGGCTGACCGAAAACAGCAAAATGTTTGCGTACACCTTCAGAGAGGTGCTGCTGTGGACGATCATCTGGGCGTTTTTTGCGACTTTTTCCAACTACATACTGGGAATGCTGGTCGCGATACTCATCAATAAGAAGGGGATCAAGCTGAAAAAGCTGTGGAGAACTATCCTGGTGGTGACGGTCGCGGTGCCGCAGTTTGTGTCGTTGATGCTCATGTCGCAATTTTTGCAGGATTACGGCTTGTTCAACAACCTGCTGATGAACTGGGGAATAACCTCCGCGCCGATCAAGTTTTTGTCGGATCCGCTGCTTGCGAAAATCACCGTTATAGTGGTGAATATCTGGATAGGAATCCCATATAGCATGCTCATCTGCACGGGAATTTTGATGAACATCCCGCAGGATCTGTACGAGTCCGCGAGGATAGACGGCGCAAGCCCCGTGAAGATGTATATGAAAATTACGTTGCCGTATATGTTGCACGTGACTACGCCGTATCTCATCACGCAATTTATCGGAAACTTGAACAACTTCAACGTCATATTCCTGCTGACGGGAGGAGAGCCGCTGGACCTCAACTTCCAATACGCGGGAAGGACGGACTTGTTGATAACCTGGCTGTATAAGCTGACCGTCAATCAGTCGCAGTACGGCATCGCGTCGGTCATTGGCATAATCACGTTTGTCGTGGTGGCGGTGTTCTCGTTGATACTGTACAACAGATCGGGCTCAGTGAAGAATGAGGAGGATTTCATGTGATGGAAAACGTAAGGAAATTTCGCAGTAAAAAGTTGATGGAAAGGACTTCCAACGTCATTGTGTACGCCATCCTCATAATCATTTCGATAGTGTGGTTGATCCCGTTTGTGCTGCTGTTTATACAGTCGCTGAGCGGCGATATGGTGGGATACTCGATAATGACGGTGTTCCCCAAAAAGTGGACGTTTGACAACTACATCCGCCTCTTCAAGGACACCATGTTCCTCACGTGGTACGGAAATACGTTGATCGTTTCGCTTGTGGTCATGGTGGTGCAGACGGTGATCGTGCTTGCCACAAGCTATGCGCTGAGCCGTATGCGCTTCAAATTGAGAAAACCGTTGATGAACTTGATGCTGATCTTGGGCATGTTTCCCGGATTTTTGTCAATGACCGCGGTGTACTTCATCTTGAAGGAGATGGGGCTTACGCAAAACCTTGTTGGGCTTATGCTGGTGTATACGGCGAGTTCCGCAATGGGATATTACATCTGCAAAGGATTTTTTGACACAGTGCCCAAATCGCTGGACGAGGCGGCGAGGATAGACGGCGCGAACAGAGCGACGGTGTTTTTCAAGATCATCCTTCCGCTTGCAAAACCCATCATCATCTATACGATATTGATGGCGTTTACGGCTCCGTGGGGCGAATATATGTTCTCGTCCTTCCTCATGTTGGGCGATCCGAGCAAGTTTACGGTCGCGGTGGGCATGAAGGAGTGGATCGGCAGGGAAATGGTCAACCAATACTTCGGCATATTCTGCGCGGCGGCGGTGGTGGTTTCTATCCCCATAGTGCTGCTGTTTATGTTCCTGCAACGCTACTACGTGGAAGGCGTGACGGGCGGCTCGGTCAAGGGCTGAGCGGGAGGTCGTATGAAAAAAATTGCGACGATCCTGCTTTGCGCAATACTGGCGGCTACGGTTGCGGCGACGTTTGCGGCGTGCAATAAGACCGTCGACCTGGGGCTGCTTGAGGAAAATATCGTGGACGATATGTACGACAACTACTACGAGGTGTTTACATATTCGTTTAAGGATACGGACGGTGACGGCGTGGGCGACCTGAACGGCGTGAGAGAGAAACTCGATTACATCAGGGATCTTGGCTACACGGCGATATGGCTCATGCCCATATACCCGTCGCTGAGCTATCACGGCTACGACGTGCGCGACTACAAGCAGATAAGCCCGATGTTGGGAGATATGGAGGACTTTGACCGCTTGCTCGCCGAGGCGCACGAGAAGGGCGTGAAGATAATCCTTGACCTTGTGGTGAATCATACGTCGAGCGATCACCCTTGGTTTGAGGAGTGCATGAGCGCGTATATCAGCGGAGATACGAACAATAAATACCGCGAATACTACAACGTGGTCAATGTCGCGGGAGGAAGTCTGCCGACGGGATATGCGAACTACGGCGCGACGATGTACGCGTACGAGGCGCAATTTACGGGGACGATGCCCGACCTGAATCTGAACAGCCAACTCGTGAGAGAGGAGATATCAAATGTAATCGACTTTTGGTTGCAGAAGGGCGTGGACGGCTTCAGACTTGACGCGTGCACAAGCTACTACACAAATAATACCGCGGCGTGCGCAGAGTTTGTCAAGTGGATAAAACAGGAGGCGGTCAGCCGCAATCCCAACGCGTATATCGTGGGGGAAGTGTGGAATGACGCCGGCACGATCAAAAGCTATTACGACGCGAGCGAAAGCGACAGTTTCTTTTGGTTTCCCGCATCCACGGGAGGCAGCAGCTTTATCGCGTCGACCATAAACGCGGGACTGTCAGCGGACTCGTTTTGGAACGGCATGACAAGAATGACGGAGGCGGCGGGAGATCATATCCCCGCGCCAATGCTGGATAACCACGATACGGGACGCATTGCGGGAACTATGCTGAGAATGGAGGACAGGATCAAGTTTGCGTATGGGTTGGAAAGCATGATGTCGGGAAATGTGTTTGCGTACTACGGCGACGAGATCGGAATGCTGGGATCGCAAAACGACCCCGATAAGCGAATCGGCATGCTGTGGGACTCCGATAAAAAGGATATTACGGATCCCCCTCCCGGAAGCTATACGCAGGAGTATATCTTTGGCGGAGTGAAGGAGCAACAAAAGGACGCGAACAGCATTTTGAACTACTATAAGCAATGCAACAACGCGCGAAACGCGTACCCCGCGCTCATGCGAGGCGTGGCGACGAGGATCCAATGCGACGACGACTACGTGCTGATCATGAGAAAAGAATGGAGGGGACAGAGCGTTGTCGTTGCGATAAATTTCGCCAAGGAAAGCAAGTCCGTCACGGTGGACGGCGAACTGAAAAAAGGTATCTGCGTCGAGGGCAGAGTGTCCCAAAAGGGCGGCTCGCTGGAGATGCCGAAATATTCGATTGCAATATTAGCATAATCAATAAGGAGAAAGTTTATGGCAAATTTAAGTCTGAAACATATTTATAAGGTTTATCCGAACGGCACGAAGGCCGTCAACGATTTCAATATGGATATTGCCGATAAAGAGTTCATCGTGTTTGTCGGTCCGTCGGGCTGCGGAAAATCCACAACGCTCAGAATGATCGCGGGATTGGAGGATATTTCGGCGGGCGAACTTACGATCGGCGACGCGGTGGTCAACGATATGGAGCCAAAGGACAGAGATATAGCAATGGTTTTTCAGAACTACGCGCTGTATCCGCATATGACCGTGTACGAAAATATGACCTTTGGCCTCAAAATGCGCAAGATCTGCGACGTGAAACGCGATAAGGACGGCAACCCCATCCTGGACGAGAACGGCGACCCCGTCACGTATATGCGCCACTATACGCGCGAGGAGATGCACGAGCGCGTCATCGCCGCCGCGCAGACGCTGGGCATCACCGAGTACCTCGACAAAAAACCCAAGGAAATGTCGGGCGGTCAGAGGCAGAGAGTGTCGCTGGGCAGGGCGATCGTGCGCGAGCCGAAAGTCATGCTGCTGGACGAGCCGCTGTCAAACCTCGACGCTAAATTGCGCACGCAGATGAGATCGGAAATATCCAAACTGCACGCTCGCTTGCAGACGACGTTTATCTACGTCACCCACGACCAGATCGAGGCAATGACGATGGGTACGCGCATCGTCGTCATGAAGGACGGCTTTGTGCAACAGATTGATACCCCCAAAAATCTGTATAACTACCCCGGAAATAAGTTTGTCGCGGGATTTATCGGAACGCCGCAAATGAACTTCTTTGAGGGCACACTTAAAAAGACGGGTGATAATGTCGTGATCGATTTTGCGTACTCGGACGCGAAGATCACGGTGCCTTTCTCCTACTTCTATAAGACGAGGCCGTCATACCTCAACGGCAATGTCACCGTGTACATAGGTCTGAGGGCGGAGGATATCTCCATAGACCCCGAAAAGGTGAAGAACTCCGGCGCAACTGTCAAAGTTAAGGTGTCGCATAAGGAGGAACTGGGAAACGAAACGTTGCTGTACGGCGATATCAATATGGACGGCGACGGGTACGTCGAAAGTTCTACGCGCGTCATAATCAAGTGCAATGAGAACGTGGAATACAACGCCGGCGATATCATCGAGGCGGCGCTGGACCTCGAACATATCCACCTGTTTGACAAACAGACGGAAGTTACCATCGTCCCGCGCGTGCCGGAATATAACTATTTGGATTGCGAAATCGCGGATGGGAAACTGTCGTTCTTGTCAAACAGCGTCGACCTGCCGCCCGCGATACGCTGCCACGAAGGCGTGGGCGAGTTGTTGATCCCTACAGACGCGATCTCGATCTGCGACGAGGGCATCGCAGCAAACGTCATTGGCATGGAAACTGTGGGGAATACCAAACTGCTGTGCTTTGAGATCTCCGGCAGAAGACTGTACGCCACTGTGGACGACGACGTGACGGCAGATACCGTCAACATCGCGATCGATATGAAACGGATCTCTATCCTGCAAAACGGCGAAACCGAGGTCAAACCTATGGCGCAGTCCGTGAGGCTGGAGGGGAAACTGGTCAAAGTCAAGGAAAGAAAAGAGGTGGAATGCGTCAAACATACCAAAAACGGCGACGTGTCAGTGAAGAAAAATAAGAAGGTCATCAGCTTTATGCTGGAGATTGCCGGGACAAAATATGAGGCGACGGACGCGATCGCGCAAAAGCTGATCTCCACCCTCGGAGTGAGCGGCGCGTTTGCGAAGGAACTGGTTTTTGAGGGCACTCCGTATGACTTGAAACTGGCGGAAAACGGGATCCCAGCCAAGCTGAAAGAGATCGCGGACTACGGCAAGGAGAAGTTTGCGATCTACTCCGTGGACGACAAGGACGTGCCAATATTTATCGAGGAGGGCACAACGCCTGAGGAAAATGCGCATATCGAGCCGAATATCGCGAAATTGGCGATCATCCAAAAAGATATGGACATCAGAATTGTGTGACGACCGCAACAATTGATCGAAAGAACTCCCGCCTGCAATGACCGCAGACGGGAGTTTTTGTGTGCTTGGGAAGGTTGGGCGAAAACCGACGTTGATCGCAGAATTCGGAGTTTATGCGGAGGATATGTGGGGATAAAACTCGAAATCGGAGGGTACAGGGAATCACGTAGTGGTATTGCTTGGGGGGGCTTGGACAAGGGGATTCTTCGACAGGCTCAGAATGACACGCTCAAAATTGCTCAGCGCCCGACGCTTTTTTTGAGGAAAGCGATAAGGGCGCACCGCAATTTTATCGCTACTCCGCGACATTACCCCAAAAAATCACGTTGTAATTTTTCGGGGAC
>CANQMD010000063.1 GCA_947624885.1 uncultured Clostridia bacterium | reverse complement strand
CGGGGCTTTTTTATTGCCTTTTGGCAAGAAGCCTACAACGCTCCTTTCTCCCGTAAAGAGTCTTTCGCGGCATAAACAGCCGCTTGTTATGCTCCAAACCTTGACCGACCACACCAAGCATAACGCCGAACGCCTAAACACAAGACCCGCTCCCGAAATGAAGCCATCATTTGACGACAGCCCTTGCGCCATTTTGAGCGAGATAATTTGCCCGCCGTGCAGTTATTGATAATACCAAACAACGCCTTAAAGCCTTTTACGCGCGGTTATGCGCCAATCTGTTTGCCGTTTTACGGAATAAAAAAAGCAATCTAATCCCTATGTTCGAATTAGATTGCGACTGGTGGAGGCAACAGGACTCGAACCTGTGACCTCACGGATGTGAACCGTGTGCTCTAACCAACTGAGCCATGCCTCCGTATGCCGCCGTCTTGCGGCGGATCTTTCAAGTTAAGACTTATAGGCTCTCTTGCGGGCAGCCTCTGCTTTCTTTTTGCGTTTCACGCTGGGCTTCTCGTAAGCCTCTTTTTTGCGGAGGTCCCCGATGATACCGTCACGGGCGCACTTTCTCTTGAAACGACGGATGGCGTTTTCCAAACTTTCGTTTTCGCCTACTTTGACTGTTGACATCTTTTTCACCTCCTTTCGTTGCGTGTTACCTATTTATTATACATAATTTTTGCCAAGTGTCAACACTATTGAAGGGCAAAATTTGTTCAAGCGGCAATTTTTTTTTGCATATATGCCGCAGCTTGAGCGCTTAAAATTTTGCGGTGAGGAAGTCTATCAGCAGCGTGAACGGCTCGCGCAGATGCATAAGCATCTTGTCAGACGCGGAGGGCACGGGTGCGGCGATCGTGCTGACGGAAAGCGATTTGTCGGCGCGTTTCAGCAACATCTTTATGCGCGTGAGGTGAAATCCGTTTGAAACGGCGATCATCCCTCCCGACAGGTCGCACTCGTTTTGGCGGAGCAGGGCGAGGGTGTTCGCGACGTTTTCGACTGTGGTGGAGGAGTTGTCCTCCATCAAGATATTTTGAGAGTTCGCGCCGTGTTCGACCAGATAGTCGCGCATGCAAACAGCTTCCGATTCAAACTCCCCCACGCCTTTTCCTCCGCTCACGACCACGGTGACATCGGGATGATCCTTCAGATAGCCAAGCGCCGCGTCAAGACGGCTTTTCAACATGGGAGGCATACCATCCTCGTCAAGTTTGTAGCCGAATATCACCATAATTTGCGGATCTCCCGTCACGTTTGTTTTGCTGCCTGCAAGCACCGCGCAGAGCGGCGCGACATAGCAAAGCAGAATCGCCGCCATCAAAATGATGAGTATTGCGATCGCAATTTTTGCGCCTTTGCGTTTGGCAGATGTTTTTTCCATGATCTCAAACCTCAGTTTTTATTTGCGGGTATGGGGACGGAATGCGTTCAACGCTTTTTCCGTCAACATAATTATAGGCCATACGAGCGCTCAAGTCAACGCAGATATACTCCGCGAAATAAACGCAACACGCGCGTATTGATTGTTGAAAGAATTAAATGAAAGCGAAGCGTTGAAAGAATGTATATTTGTGCGCCCACACATGCGTGCGTCTAAAAAAACGACGCGAGCAACGTCGCGTCGGTATGAAAGTCGGTTTTCAGATCTCGACTTCGTCAGTGCTGGCCACAAGTTCGGGATATGCGCCTTTCAGCTGACCTTGACGCCATGCGGCTTCCATCAACGAAAATTTTTCAACTCTGTCGTCATACGGATTGCCAAGCACCTCGATCTCGCTGCCGCCGTCCGAAACATAATAGCCCCAATCTCCATCTCTAAAGTTGACGCGAATAACATATTTAGCCATAATTGATTCCTCCTTTTTGTACTTTACTCAATTTTATCATACGCCTTTTCAATTGTCAATATGCCAAAATGCTCACCTCGCCGACCAAGCTGCGCAACTTTTGCCGAATATTGACTTTATTGACTTATTTTGATATAATACAGTATGCAAGCGAAGCGCCGAGCCAATATGCGCCGCGACCGCGCTTTTGGGCGGCAGAACATTTGACCGCATAGCAAAAGAGGTGTCTATATGTCAAAAAACAGAGAAAGAATGAGAGAACTTGTCAACTATGCCGACGAAGTCATCGACAGTGACGGCTATGCCGTGATCGACGTGAAATTGCCCGATGAGGAAAATTTGTACAATCCGCTTTCCACAGGCGGCAATCTCGACCTGAACGGCGATATCTACGATTTCATCGCCCTGCAGGCAAATATAATCCCATCCAAAATTCCGCTCAAGATACGCTTTCACGGAAACGTCGACGAGGACAGGCAGGCGGAGATCAAAAAGCTGATGCACCGCCACTACGCTATGATGTCTTACGACGTGACGTGGGACTTTGCCGCAAACTTTCGCAAGACGTTGTTCCTGTCTCTGTTTGGAGTGTGCGTGCTTCTCGCTTATTTTTTGGTGTCCGTATTGGCACACAAGGAACTATTTGCGGAAATTCTGTCCATTGTCGGCACATTCTCGTTGTGGGAGGCGGCAAACGCAGTTTTGCTTGACAGACCCGCGCTTAAGCGCACCCGCGACGCTATAGAGCAGAACATCGACCAAACGGTCGAATTTGTCACGGACGAGCAGGAAGGACATTCGTTCAAACACGAACGCGGCGAGCAGGAAGCGCAATCTTTTGACCGCGAACAGTGCAAGGACGAACAACTCGCTTGCAATCGCGAACAGGACGGGCAGGACGCTACCGTAAACCGCGAAGAGTGATTTTTTGCCCGTCGCACTGTAAATGATGAAATGCCGCTTGAAAACATAGCAATATTTGACGTTGATATCTTCGAGTCCGTTGACAAAAATTGCGGAGCAATGTTATAATTCCGACGTTGAGGCGTAGCCTCAATGTTGCAAACTTATGGGTTTCCGCTCCTCGCCATTTTGCCGACGGCTTTTATGTTTGGGGCGGTACAATTTTCGGACATAGTACATAGTATTTGGAGGAGTTGATTGGCAAAATGAGTTTGGAAGACGATCTCAGCGGGCTTTACACCAACATGCTTTACGATCCGCGCATAGTGGGGCGCTTGTCGCACGGTGCGGATTCGATGGGCAGCAATGGCGAGTATTATTGGGGTCTGGCGGACGACGAAATATTTTTTCTCATCAAAATGCTCTCGCTTGACGGCGATGATATTGGCAGAACGCTTGTATTTGCGGACTATCTCACGCGCATTCCTTTTGGAGAGTCCGGCTATGCGGCGTTTGAAGATATTGCAAAGGAATTCGGTTATGCCGGGGCGGCGGATTGGCGATTCAAACGCTTTGCGGACATAATCGGCAATTATTCTGTATCTCGGGAAGCGCTTGACGAAATCAAAAAGTATTTTGACGACTATCTTTGCGACGAGATCCGCGCGGACAATGCGTGCGATATAGCGCGTGCGGTTTGCAGGCTGAATCACAGCTACGAGCAGGCATGCCTCAAGAACGTTGCGCAGGCGGAGGAAGCAATGATGTCGTCATCCGACTTTTTGCTTGACGCGTTGATGGAGGGCGGAACGTTGTCCTTTGGCGATCTGCTTGCGCAAGCGCCTCAGCCTGAGCCGTTGACGGACGGAGAAATTTTGATTTTGAGGGAAATGGCGCAAAAGCATTGAAGATCAGCGCATTTTGTGCGTCGCGAAGGTCAGAGCGAGTTCCGTCGCCGCCAAAGCCGAATAGCGGGTGTTGCCAAAGTTGCCACGGCCAAGGATATGCATTGTTGCGGCAAATTTCCACATATGCGGCAAAAAAAACAGAATAAAATTGTAAATAAAAAACAGGTCGATCATGAAAAAATACAACTTTTTTGAAATTGCGATGTGCACGTTGTCATGGGCGTTGCTGGCGGCGATGGTAGGCATTTTCCTCGGCGGATATTGGTATGGCCAGTTGGACAGCGACGTCAAGATAAAGGGCGTCACTATGCTTATCGCTATTCCGTCGCACCCCACGGTGATCACGTCGTTGATCGCGATAGGGATGTTGCTCATTGCAAACGTACTCAATCACGTTTTCAAGCACTTGAATCTTGACAGCCACAACATAGTGTTTGAGGTCATTGTGCTTGTTTACGTGCTGATCTACTTCATAATGATGTTCATCATCACTTATGTCAGAACGATCGCGTGGTACCCGATGAGTTTTTGGATATGCTTTGCAGTCGGAGCGATATGCGACATATTGTACGCCAGATTCTGCGACCTCGACAGCGAGGATGTTGAGCCTCGTCAGAGGCGGCAACGCACACGCACGCGCGCTCGCAAACGCTTTTCGTGGAAAGGTCTTCCGACAATAACAAGAAAACCCAAACCCGTAAAATACCCCAAAGCCCCCAAAGCAAAACCCGCAAAAGAAGCGGCGGCGGGCAAGGAGTATGTTGCGTTTGTGGACAATGCTCCGGGTGAAAAGCGGGTCGTCGACTTGATCAAAGGCGCGATCCTCTCGGACGCGAACGCCACCGAGAGCGCGGACGAATTTTTCGCAGGAGGGGCGCAGAGCGGTTACTTTTACGCTACAAGCGAGTATGCGGAGATAAATTATGAAAAAGGCGTTTGGTTTTGCAAGTATATCGGCTTGCACTACAGACTTGAAAAAAACGATTGGGATTGGTTTGTAAAATATGTTAGGGGAGTGAACGGCTCCAAACTTTTTGAATCCACGCGCCGCAAACTTGAAGCGGCGGGCATAACCATTGGCGACATCAAAGGCGGCAAAGCAAGCGCCGCCGTCAAAAAGGCTCAAAACGACCTGCGCGAGGAGTTCCGCGCCGCGGCAGAGGAGGCGTTGAACAGGCTTCGTAGCACCGTTTGGGACGCTCTTATGGATTTTGCCGACGAAGTTGTGAACGGAAACGGCTGGCTTGGTTGCAGCGATTTCGCGACGGAGTATGCAAATGTTGCGACCACCGAACTGAAATTCAAAAACAGAAAGATCGCTGACATGAAGATCAGCAAGGACCATCGCATTGAGATCGACTGCGACGAGATGTTCAAATTGATCTCGCAAAAGGCGGAAACCGACGAATTTTACGATCTGTTTTTGGACAGTTATGATGATGTGCTCGCAGAGGCGCAATGCAAGCGCTATGTTATTGTTGACAATCCCAATTTTCTCAAATCGCTTGCCCGCGACCTCAAGGACCGCCTGACTGCGGAGATGAAAACGTCAGCCTACGGCGGCGAATTCCCGGCGGCGGGCATATCGTTGACCGTCACGGCGGAGAATCTTACCACCGAATTTACGGGCGAGCATTTCGGACGTCTGATATTCAACGTCGGTTTTATCGGGCCCGACAGGCGAAAGTTTAAGGACTTTTACACGGCGCTTTCGCAAGGCGAGGATTCCGATCGCAGCGTCAAAAAAGGGGAGGAATACATCTTCGAACTCATCAAGGATCAGTTTTTGATCTACCTCGGCAGATACTATGCCGACGGCTATTGGGTGGCGATACGCCCATGGGATACCGATTTTGAGTTTTGGAGCGAGAGGTCGTCCACAGGAAGACCGCCGATAGTCGGCATGGAAAATCTCGCCGTCGGTTACGACATTGATTTTTCCAATTTCTTCTGAGGCGAGGATCGCGTTGGTGGAGCGCACTCGTGCCAAATCGAGTTGCGAAAAAACAAAAAATCACAACCTTGCGCAAGCGATTGACATTGTTTGCCGAAAAATGTATTATAGAAAAAATTTATAAATTTATCGGAGGTCGCAATGGCAAAGTATTTTGATGAGCCGTCGAGGACGTTCAGCGAGTATCTCCTCATCCCGGGCTACACAGACGAGAATTGCATTCCCGCAAACGTATCCTTAAAAACCCCTCTCACCAAGTTCAAAAAGGGCGAATCGCCCGCAATATCCCTCAACATTCCTCTTGTAAGCGCGATCATGCAATCGGTGTCAAACGACACTCTTGCGATAGCGCTCGCCAAAGAGGGCGGCCTCAGCTTCATCTATGGCTCGCAGAGCGTCGAAAGCGAAGCGGCAATGGTGCGCAAGGTGAAAAATTACAAGGCGGGTTTTGTTGTGTCCGACAGCAATCTTACGCCGGAAAGCACGCTGTCCGACGTGCTGGATCTTGTCGAGCGCAAGGGGCACAACACCATCGCAGTCACGCATGACGGCACACCCAACGGCATTCTTATGGGCATTGTGACCAGCCGCGACTATCGCGTCAGCCGCATGAGCACGGATCTGAAAGTGCGCGAGTTTATGACCCCTCGTGAAAAACTCATCACCGCTCCGGAAAATACGACTCTCGCGGAGGCAAACGACATCATTTGGGAGCACAAACTCAACTCTTTGCCTATCGTGGACGGCGCGGGCAGATTGCTTTATCTCATCTTTCGCAAGGACTACGACGCGCACAAGGCGCACCCAAACGAACTGCTCGACGAGCACAAGAGGTACATGGTCGGCGCGGGCATCAACACGCTTGATTACGAGCAACGCGTACCCGCTCTTGTGGAGGCGGGCGCGGACGTGCTGTGCATAGATTCCAGCGAAGGCTACACCGTGTGGCAAAAGCGCACTCTGGACTTTATCCGTTCAAAATACGGTGATAAAGTCAAGGTTGGCGCAGGAAACGTCGTTGACAAGGAAGGTTTCGAGTTCCTCGCCGAGTGTGGTGCGGACTTCATCAAAGTCGGCATAGGCGGAGGCTCCATCTGCATCACGCGCGAAACAAAGGGCATAGGCAGAGGGCAGGCGACGGCGGTCATCGAAGTCGCAAAGGCAAGGGACGAATATTTCAAAAAGACAGGTATTTACATTCCCATTTGTTCCGACGGCGGCATAGTGCACGACTACCACATGACTCTTGCGCTGGCAATGGGCGCGGACTTCCTTATGCTCGGCAGGTACTTTGCGCGTTTTGACGAAAGCCCGACGGAAAAACTCAATATCAACGGCAACTATGTCAAGGAGTATTGGGGCGAGGGCAGCAATCGCGCTCGCAATTGGCAGCGTTACGATTTGGGTGGCAAGCGCCGTCTTGGCTTCGAGGAAGGCGTTGACAGCTACGTGCCGTATGCGGGCGCTCTCAAGGACAATGTGGAAAAGAGCCTCTACAAGGTCAGATCCACCATGTGCAATTGCGGCGCTACGACCATCGAGCAGTTGCACAAGTGCGCCAAAATGACGCTTGTGTCCGCAACCAGCATAGTTGAGGGCGGCGCACACGATGTCATTCAAAAAAACACGCACAACATGCCCATCTGATTTGATCGATCTCACTTTGCGCTCCCGACGATTTCGTCGCGGAGCGCTTTTAGTTTCCAAAACCGCGACTTTTGTATAAAAAGATCCGCAAAAGATTTGAATGACAGATCGCAATTTAATTTTTGAAATTTGGTACACCCGGCAGGCCGCGAGGCGTAAAAATATTCAGGTGTTTTTCGGTGTTTCATAATATTTTATTTGCGATTTTTTCGCAATGTTTTTGTAGCTATGAGGAGCATATGTTTTTGCCTCGCGTTTCCTACGCAAAAAACCGCTTGCTTTTTGACGGCGCAGGACTTAAAATTAAAAAAAACCTTAAGAGGTAATTATGCAGATCATCGACGGCAAACTCGTTTCCGCAGCGCTCAGAGAGAGCGTCAAGCAAAAGATCCAAGCCATAAAGTTGCAAAACGGCGGCAAATCCATAGGACTCGCCGTGATTTTGGTTGGCGACGACCCCGCGTCGCAGGTGTATGTGCGCAACAAAATGCGCGCGTGCGACGAGGTGGGGATGTATTCCCGCCTTGTCAAACTCCCCGCAGACAGCACGTTCGAGCAGGTCGCCGCGGAGATAGAGGCGCTTAACGCCGATCCCGACATAACGGGAATGATCTTGCAATTGCCGCTTCCCAAGCATCTCAGCGAGGAAAAACTAGTCGATCTCATCGCGCCCCAAAAGGATGTTGACGGTTGCACCTACGGGCAGAAGGGCAGGCTGTGGACGGGTAGGGACAGCCTTGTCGCTTGCACTCCGCTCGGCGTAATGCGCTTGCTTGAATATTACAATATTCCGCTCGAAGGCAAGCATGCCGTCGTAATCGGTCGCTCCAATCTGGTTGGAAAACCGCTTGCCCAACTGCTTCTCAACAAAAATTGCACCGTCACAGTCTGTCATTCCCGCACGTCGGATCTCGCCGCCGTCGCGAGGCAAGCGGACATTCTGTGCGTGGCGATCGGCAAAGCGAAATTTGTGACCGCCGATATGGTGAAGGACGGAGCCGTCGTCATTGACGTCGGTATGGATCGCGACGAGCAGGGCAAATTGTGCGGAGATGTGGACTTCGCTTCCGTTGCGGAAAAATGCTCGTACATCACGCCTGTCCCGGGCGGAGTCGGCCCCATGACCGTCACTATGCTCATTTCAAACACCCTCGACGCGTATCTTATGCAAAATCCCTCCATCAACTAACGCCTGCGACCTGTTTACACTCGCGTCCGCAACGGCAAAAAATCATTCCTATATTGTTGCCGATAGGCTTGTCAATCCGACGAGCCTTATTTTTTTGCTTGCACAACAGGCGCGAACAGGGCAGAGTAGCGTCAACAAAATTGTCGAAAAATTTTTGAAAGAACAACAGACAAAGCGCACCCCCGATCACACTCCAAAATAGTTCAACATTCAACCATTTTCTTATAACACCCTCAACTCTTCACAAAATATTTCAACTGCGAACATGCAAAAACCCTACTGTTTAGTACCCCTCCGGAGAACTGTTCGCAAAAGCGCCCTTTTGCTTGAAATTGGGGCTCTCAAAGCACCATTCAAGCCTTGTCTGTGCACAAAAACCACAATATCAACGTCCAAAGCGGGCTTGGTATAAAAAATCAAAAAATAAAACGTGTTACAAACAACACAAAAAAAGGAGAAAGTTATGAAAAAGAAAGGTTTGATTATTTCAACAGTCGTCATGGTTGTTGTCTTGATCGCAGCCCTCACCACCAC
>CANQMD010000062.1 GCA_947624885.1 uncultured Clostridia bacterium | reverse complement strand
TGTGCATTCCGATGGCAGACGCTACGATCCCCATCATCTACGGGATTATCCCGGTATTCTCCCTGTTTTTGGTGCATATCATCATCACAAAATTGGCGACAAAAAGCGTGCGCTTCCGCAAGTTCCTCAACGGCAAGCCCGTGATCCTCATCCGCGACGGCAACATCCTTCCCGACGTTATGAAGGAACTCAACATGAACATCGACGACATCATGGAGGCGTTGCGAGGCAGCGGCTACTTCAACCCCGAAGAGGTCGAGTACGCCATTCTGGAAACCAACGGCAGTCTGACCGTCATGCCAAAGGCGCAGTACAAGCCCATATGTGCACAGGACGTGGGCGTAAGCCTGCCCAAAGCAAACATCCCCGTGACGGTCATCATGGAGGGCGAGTTTTTGGGCGACAACCTCGCCAAGCTGGAGGGAGTCACAAAGGAGCGTATGCTCACTTTTTTGGATAGGCTTGACATCAAACAGAGCCAGGTGCTCGTGTTGCTCGTAGCCGGGCAGAATGTTTTTTTGCAACCCTATCACGGCAACTTCATCACGGCGCAACTGTCCTGCGACGAGGACGCGGAACTCAACGTGTCCATCTGCGACGCGTCCATGCCGGACAGCGCTTCATCCCCCGAAGGCGGCGAATATGTGCGCGATGAAAACATGCCCGCGGAAGATCTTCCCCACAAAACCTCCGGTGAAAGCCTCCGCGACGCCGCTATCCCCACGCCAAACAGCGCCCAAAGCGACGGCGACTTTGACGACGACGATCCCTCCTCCCGCAAACAAAACAAAGGCAAGGATGGTGACGACAGATGAAAAAGTTTGTGATCGCAATAGCAATTTTGCTTGTCATATTGACGGCAGGCATCCTGGAAAACGTGTACGTCGACAAGGTGTTTTCAAGCCTCGACGACAGGCTTTACGACGTGGAGCAACTTGTGCATGAACAAAGTCAAACAGCCCTTGATCAACTGCGGTCGCTGACAGATTGGTGGGAGGATCGCCGCCGCATGCTTGAGTTGTTCACCTACTCGCCCGACCTTCGAGCATTTTCTGTCGCGCTTGGCGAAACGGAAGGCTCGCTTGAAAGCGAGGACTTTCAAAACGCGCTTTCCAAGATCCAATCTCTCCTCGTCATGTCCTCAAATCTTCACCGCATCCTCGACTTCAATCTTGAGGACATCATCTGAAACCCTACAAAAGTATTCTCGTTTGAAGTGGTGCGCATATGACAATTCTCATATGCGCACCCGTTGATATGTTACATCTTTTATCACCTGATTATTGACAAAACAAAGTGTTTATATGTGCAAAAACGCATATTAAACTACTTTTTTTTGCAAATATGTATTGAAAAATTTTTCCGTTTTTGTCGCTTCCATATGCCGCGTTTCGACATTTGTCGCACACCCGTTCAAACAAAGCAGATCCGCATTCGACCGCATCTCCCAAATTTCGCAAGTTCTTCGCGTCTCTCGCGGCAGGCGTTTTTCGACAATATTCAACAGGACAAATTTCGACATTTTTCAAATCATATCCTTGATCGAGTATATATCGCCCGCGCCCACAAACATGATCACGTCGCAGTCTTTGGCATATCTTCTCGCGATCTCAAGCGCTTCGGCGTGGTCCGCCGCGATCAACACCCGCTTTGAGGGGTACGCTCCTTTGACGGCTTCGGCAAGCGCGTCCACGTCCACTCCCGCCGCCTTTGGCTCGCGAGCGGCATATGTCGGCAGCAAAACAAGCGGGCAGTCGCCCCTCCCAAGCGTTTTGGCAAAATCATCCAGATACGCCTTTGTTCGACTAAAGGTGTGCGGCTGAAAAACTATCAACGTCCTGCCCATCGCGGCAGCGCGATCAAGTGCGCACGCAATCTCCGTGGGATGGTGCGCAAAGTCGAAGTATGCGGACGTACCCTCTATATCCTTCGCGCGTTCAAACCGACGTTTGACCCCCGCGTAGCTGCAAAGGCTTTCTGCCGCCTCTCCCGCATCGATCCCCAGCGCATACGCCGCGCCTATCGCAAACATCGCGTTTTGCAAATTGTATTCTCCGCCCTCGGCGAGGCGCAGTTCGCACATTTTTTTGCCGTCTGACATCACAACATCCTTCCCGCACAGCGACAGCGTTTTGTTCAATCCGGGGCCGATCAAGGCTATCGCAAACTCGTTTGCTTGCGACTTTGCCTCAACAATTTTTATGCGACAGCCGTCCAAAAATTCATCAAACGCGGCGCGAACGTCGTCTATGGAGGCATAGCAATCCGGGTGGTCGTACTCCACGTTGGTCACTATGCCCACATACGGTTTGATCTCAAGAAAACTTCGCATATATTCGCAGGCTTCCGTCACAAAAATGCCGCCGCCCGCAAGCGTCCTGCTTTTCAAGCGTTCGTACTCCTGCGTCGATTCGCCGATCAAGCGGCGCAAAAACGCCCTACGCAACTCCTCGTCAACGGCAAGATCAACATTATTGTTGACATAATTTGAGTGATCCACACTCTCGCCGCCGATCATCGCCACAAATTTTGCGTCCGCCGCAAACAGGATGTGCGTCAACATTGCCGTCACGGTGGTTTTGCCATGCGTACCCGCCACCGCAACGCTCCTTTCAAACAGCGCCGCCGCCTCTCCCAACATTTTTTTGCGGGGCACGATAGGGACAAAAAGCGCCGCCGCTCTCGCCAATTCGGGATGCGCAAACACATTGTCTTTCGCGCATGCAGTCGCCGCCAAAGTCGGCACGACAACGTCCGCGCTTTCGACGGCGGAGGGATCCTCCCCCTGACAGAGCCTTCCTTTTATTTCCCGCGCGAGGTTTCCAATATGCGCGTCACTGCCGCTCACCTCAAACCCCATATCCGCGGCAAATTTTGCCAGCGCGTTTATTCCGACCCCGTTTATTCCCACAAAATGTATCTTCGCCACGCCACACTATATGAGGCGCAAAAAGCGTTTGACAAACAAAATGCCTCAAATTTTGCCGAAATAGTTAAAACAGTGAACTTTTTTGCCCTGAGTTTTATTAAAAAATATAAAATTTATAAGCAAATAGTTAAAATTCTATTGATAAACTACAAATTGTATGATAGGATTTGTATAATAATAAATAAAGCCAAAGGAGGAAAGTATGCTCAATATCACGGACATCAAGATCAGGCTTGTGACCGGCGACGGCTCCAAGCTCAAGGCTGTAGCATCAATCATCATTGACGGCTGTTTTGCAATCCATGACATCAAGATAATCGCCGGCGACTCCGGTGAATTTATCGCCATGCCCTCCAGAAAGACCCCGGCGGGCGACTTCAAAGACATAGCGCACCCCATCAATACAGAAACCCGCGAACACCTGAAAGACCTTATTCTGCATGCATATCAAAAAGCGCTTGAGGAAGCCTGATTGCAAAAAAGTACGCGTTTGACGCTTGCAATAAAAATGCAATAAACATCTGCTTATTTTCCCCCACCTGAATTGCAAACATTGCAGTCACCAAAGCAAGAGCGACCCTCCGGGGTCTATTTTGCTGTATTTGGAGCAACCTATTTTCGAAAATATTTCGCGCCACGTGTGCTCATAATCGCTTGGCGGCATGATCGTCTGTCGCCGCAACAATTCGCGCCTTAAACGCAATTTTATCGGGGCGCGACGCAAATTTTTCCACATCGCGCCTCTCCACACGCTAAAAAACGCCTCAAAACAGGCGACGGCAAGCAAATATCCTCATATCCTGCAATTTTCCCGACTTTTTTAACATAGCTTACGACGAACGCCCCTGAGCTTCGATTGCGCATATCAAAATGTTTGCACCCGATCTTTCAACAAAAAAAATGCGCGCATTCAAAGATGTTTACATCTCAAAATGCGCATTTTTGCATACGTACAAATGCCAGATTTCACATACAAATCAAAAAATTTCCGCTCTTGTCCAAAATGTTCCGCAACTCAGACGAACGCTTCGGTCGGCGAGCGCTCAACCCTGCTTGCCGTATTCTTTCTCCAGCGATTTCAGGTCTATTTTGCCAATGCTCGTGCGCGGAAAAGCGTCAAGGCAGACGACCTCGCGCGGAGTATTCCACTTGGAAAGTCTGCGAGAGATGTGCTCGATGATCTGACGGCGTTGCTGTTCGCTCAACTGCCCTTCAACAAGCAGTCTTATGAACGGTTTGCCTTCGATCGCGTATTCCAAGGCGACGGCATTTTTCACAAAATCAAGTTCGCACGCCGCCCCCTCGATGTCCGACGGGAACACGTTCATTCCCGATATTTTGATGAGGCGTTTTTTTCTTCCGAAAAAGAACAGTCTACCCTGCACGTCCACGCTGAATATATCCCCCGTTTTCACCCAGGTCACTCCGTCTATGACGGGCATAGCCTCCGCAGTCGCTTCGGGATCGCCCAGATATCCGCTCATCAGCTGGTCGCCCGCAAGCAGCAGTTCGCCTCTTTCTCCCACGGGTAGCGGGCGCAGATCGTCGTCAACGATCATGACCTTTGTATCGCCGATCGGCAACCCAAGCGAGCCTTCGACAAACTCGCCGCGTTTTGTGAGCGCGCACACCGTCACGGTTTCGGTCAATCCATAGCCCGGGGACAGTTTTGCGTCGCCGCCGCTTGAGCGCATACGCTGTTCAAACGCGCTTACAAGTTCGTTGGGCACGGTGTCCCCGCCCACATAAACGTCCTGCAGGCTTGCCACCGCGTCCCCATTGAATTTGTCGTAAGCCAGCAGTTTGTTGATCATGCGCGGCACCGCGAGCATAGTCGTGATCCGTTCCTTTTTGATGATCTTCGCGCACTTTTTCACGTCGAAACGCGCCATAAGCACGCACTCCATATTCAGGCAAAGCGACGCGTGCATGCCTATGCACAGCCCAAACCCATGAAACATCGGCATCACGGCGAGCATGCGGTTGTTCTCGTTGAATCTGTCCCCCAGGTGCAAAATGAGGTTGCGCACCATTGCATTGACCGCCCTTGAGGACAGCGCGATCGTCTTTGGCGATCCCGAAGTCCCGCCCGACTGCATATAGAACATATCCTCCTCTCCGTCGCCCTCGAACTTCTCAAAAGTTTTGCCCCGTTTCAGCCCCAAAAATCCGTAAGCCAGATACGGGCACAACACGATTTTCGCGTCCCCTATGCGCGAGGAAAACTTTTTGAGGTTTATGTCCGACAACAGCACGATTTTCGGCGATATGCGCCTCGCTGCGCCCTCAAACTCGTCCGGCGAGTACAGAGGATGGATCATTGCGGCGACCGCGCCCAGCCTCGAGCACGCGTACACAGCGACCGTATTCTGAATGATATTCGGCAGCGCGATCATCACCGCGTCGCCCTTTCTGACTCCCATCGCGTACAGCCCCGCCGCCACGCGGTCTATCTCGGCAAACAACTCAGCAAAACGCATCTCACGCCCGCGACACTTTACCGCCGGCTGGTTGTCTTTGGCGTGGAAATCGCGCATAAATTCAAAAAGAGAACAATGTACCGTTTTCATACTTAAATTATAACATCATATATATTTCCCGTCAAAAAGATTTTTTACGCGCACAAAAAATCAAAATACGCGATCGCGTGCACATACCAAAACATCGCCGATATCGCGCCAAAAGCGCTCCCCTCTTTCAAAATTTTCAAAAAATTGTGTCCTCCCAAGTATAAACTGCGGCGCACGGTCAATAATCACTGCAAAATGGAGGTACAAAAAATGAGTAAATTTTCTGTTGCAATGAAGCGTTTTGGCGGCTTTTTGAAGCGTAACGCATTCTACTTTCTTATCGTTTTGTGCATTGCATCCGTCGCCACGGTCATTGCGCTTGCCGTCACAAGAAACAACGTGACGCAGGACCCCTCGCTGTCCGTGGGCGACAACCAAACCGTTCAACCTGAGCCGCCCAACGACGATACCGATCAAAAACCCGGCATAGGCGACGATCAAAATCAAGATCCGCCCAAACCGCAATTGACGTTCAAGATGCCCTGCAACGGCTCCGTATTGGGCGACAACCAATTCAACGAGATCCTCGAAAGCAGCACCCTCGGCCATTGGGCGACGCATATGGGCGTGGACTTTGTGTCCGACGACCTCAATGTGTACGCCGCGGCGGACGGAACTGTGAGCGAGTTGAAATTTGACGACCTCAACGGCAACTACATCGTCATATCTCACGACGATGGCTACAAAACCATCTACAAATCTCTTGATGGGCTTGGCAGTTTCAAAGTCGGCGACAAGGTTTCCCAAGGACAGTTGCTCGGCAAGATGTCCGACTCGCAGGGCGAGGAAATGCATTGCGGCGCACATCTGCACTTTGAAATGATGCAGGACGGCAAATATATAGACCCGTTTGTCAAGATCGTTATCAACGAAAAGTAAAAATAACAAAGTTTTTAATCAAACCTTTCAACTTATGACAAACATAATCTCCCCCTTACAAAAAGGCGACCGCAGCGCGGCCGTCTTTTTGCATTGTTCAAAGTTCATTGTTTGTCGTCGCTCAACAGCGGCAGGATATCCTTCACTTTGTCAAGCACAAAATCCGGTTTGACCTTTGACGACGCCAGCATATCCTTTGTCGTTTCGCCGGACAGCACCAATATCGACAAAAATCCGCAATTTTTGCCAAACGCAACGTCCGTATACAGTCTGTCGCCCACCATCGCTATCTTTCGCGCGGGCAGATTATATTTTTTTGCAAGGCGCTGTCCCGCCGTCTTATGCGGCTTGCCCATAATGATGTCGGGCGTTCTGCCCACCGTGAGGCGCACCGCCTCTATCATCGCGCCAACGTCCGGCATAGGGCATTCCGGCGCGGGGCAAAAGAAGTCGGGATGCGTGGCGATATACGGAAGCCCTCTGTTCACATAGGTGCAAAACTTGTACAGCCTGTCGTAGCTTAAGGATGTGTCAAACCCGATCACGCAGATGTCCGGATCCTCGTCCACAAGTTCTATGCCGTACAACTCGAACTCGCTTTTCAGCCTGTCGTTGCCAAGCAAAAACACTTTTGCGCCGCGGTGGTTGTCCAGGATATACTCGCAGGTAACCTGCCCGCTGGTGTAGATCTCATCCGAATAGGTGCGCAGCCCCAGTTTGTTGAGCCTTGCGATATAGTCGGTGTGCATGCGCGAACTGTTGTTGGTGAAAAAGCAGACCCTCTTCCCCATTCTGCGCAGTTCGTTGACCGCCGCAAACGACCCTTCGATCTCGTTGTCGCCAATATAAACGGTGCCGTCAAGATCAAACACAAACAGTTCTACGTCCCTGATGTTTTTCATAGCGTCCCTATCCCGCACTCAACCTCGCCGTCAATCCGGACGCGAACGCAAACCCAAGCAGACTGTCGCTTATCGCGCCCGCAAGCGTCACGGCTCTCAGCAGTTCGTCCACGGTCACTTCGCTCTTCAGCCAGTACCCCGCGTCGGGATATATCCTGCGCCAAAACCGCTGCCGCGACCGCGAGTCCCATCCGCCGAGTTTTTCAAGCAGATCCATGCGGTACTCACTTATGATATAGCTTATTTTAAAATAAGCGTTCGCGTCAAAAAAGTCAACTCTTTTGGGCAGGATAATATCTTTTGCGCCAAGATAGCTCAGCGTGTTGAGAGCGCCGTCAAGATTGGACGGCGGCATGCAGTCGATCGACGGAGCACCCAAAAACGCGCTGTAAAATTGCGTCAACGTCGCGCTCGCCAAAAACTTGTATTCGCCCATAAGCCGCGGGCGCTTGCCCTGCTTGACGGCGATCAATCCAAGCAGCGCCGCAGTTGATTCTGCGCTGTCCGCGCCCTCCTTTTCTGCGGATATTTCAAGTAGCCTCAATGCGAGTTCCACCGCGTCTTTCGCCTCTTTTTCAACCGTGCGTCCCTTCCTTTTTATCGCCAACACTTTCTCCGCAAAAAACTCCTCAAACGCTCTCAACTGTTCCGAAAACAGTATGCCATATCCCGCCGCTAAACAACGAAACGGGCAGTTTAACATTACATTTCGCGCAATAAACACGTTTTTCGGCGATTTCCCATACAAAATCGTATCCGTTGTCGGCGCAGTAAAAAGCAACGACCAATCCACGTTCAATCTCTCTGACAACCTCTTGCACTCCTGCGCCACGCTCCCCGTCCCTATGCCAAAAATGTGCCTCACAAATTCAGGAGGCTCCGCGACCTTTTTGTCCCTCGCGGACGTCAGCGGGATCCTGTACACCCTGTACACTTTTTTTAGGATGGCGATCGCCTGCTCCGCGATATCAGCCACACCCTCGCCAAACGCCACTCCCACCGAGCACTGCCCAAGAGTTTCAAACAATTCCTCCACCGCGCTCACATCCTCGCCCACAAACACATTGCTATCTCCTATCTTCATTACGTTTGTCATAGTCACCTCATTTTCACCACTATAGCGCTCGCCGCGCAAAAAAATACGGGATATTTTGCCGCAAAAAAAATATTTGTGTCGCATGCGGACAAATTTTTTTTGCCTTTGATTTCGGCATGCGTTTGACTATCTTTTTGAAATTTGTTAAAATAGATGCTGTCAGGTAAGCGTATTCCCTTTATGAGCCATGTGGCAAATGGACTCTCCTCGACTGTATTGCCAAATTTCGGAGGCAATATGGACGAGATTTTTTTTGACCAAAACGACAGCGCAGATTTTGCGCCTCAGCAACAACCCGATCTTCAAGCCGCTCCTCACGCCAACACCGTGACGGAAGCCGACAATGCGCCCACAGAGGACAACAAATTTTTGGGCGAGCAGAGCCTTGTCAAGCTGCTCGCAAAATTTTCTATCCCCTGCATCCTTTCTTTGCTTGTGGGAGCGCTTTACAACATTGTGGATCAGATCTTCATCGGCAACAGTTCTCTGCACGAGTTGGGCAACGCCGCAACGGGCGTATGTTTCCCGCTCACGCTGATCGCCATGGCGTTCGCATGGGGTTTTGGCGACGGCACCGCCGCCTACCTCAGCATCTGTCAGGGGCGCAAGGACTCCGAGGACGCGCACAAAGCCGTAGGCTCCGCAATGACCATGACGTTGTTGTTCAGCCTGGTGCTTGTCGCCGTACTGTTGCCGTTGCGCATGCGCGTGTTACGCATATTCGGCGCTTCAGACAACACCATCGGCTACGCCAACGACTATTTCATCATCATCGTCGCGGCATTC
>CANQMD010000061.1 GCA_947624885.1 uncultured Clostridia bacterium | reverse complement strand
ATAAGCGCAGATTTTGACGATAATGGATTTTATAAAATGGCGATGAAATACGCCAAAGATGATAAGAGGGCGGAATTTGAGGAGTTTAATGAAGAAATAAAATACATAATGCACGAGTTTGAGAAACTTGATGAAGACGATGAGGTGGAAGATTACGGTTGTTTCATCTGCGTGAAGGTGACGGATGAGGATGGAAATCCCACCAAGGACAGCAAAGAGGCATACAAGATATTCAAAAGACTTGACAAAGAAGGGTACAAACCGTTTTATTCGGAATACTATTTGACGGATACGACGGGCAAGGCATACGAGGCGCACATTTTGTACGCGCTGTACAAGGCGAAGTGCATGATCGTGGTGTGCTCGGACAAGCAATATCTTGAAACGCCGTGGGTGAAGAATGAGTATACAAGATATATCGACATGATGAAGGCGGGCGACAAAGCCGAGGACAGCATATGCATTGTGCACGGCAAAACAAAGATCGTGAGATTGCCAAATATCCGACATGACCTGCAGAATGTGCCGCTGGACACCGACGCAACTTTCAACATTTTGAACTTTGTTGGGAAATTTGTTGAAAAGGATGAAAAAGGCGGCACCAAGAGGACGGAGGAAAATCCGCCAAAACAGCAACCTGCAGTGAAAGAGCAGGGGGACGAGGCAAAACGCAAAGCGGAAGAATCCCGCAAAGCCGAAGAAGAGGCTCGCAAAGCGGAGGAAGAACGAAAGGCAAAGGAAGAAGCCGATCTCAAAGCCAAAGAGGCAGAACGAAAGGCAGAGGAAGCCCGAAAAGCTGAGGAAGCAAGAAAAGCAGAGGAAGAACGAAAGGCAAAGGAAGAAGCGGATAGAAAAGCCAAAGAAGAGGAAAAACGCAAGGCGGAAGAAGCCCGCAAGGCGGAGGAGGCAAAACGCAAAGCAGAGGGAAAGCAGAAAAGAGCGATGCCTGCGAATTATCCTACATTGGAAAATTACGACAAGACCAAGTTTGAAATTGACGGCACCACCCTCAAGCGATATAAAGGTGAAAATGAGCAAGCGTTGATCCCATATGGAGTTGTTCGCATAGAAGATAACGCCTTCAAAGGTTGCACGGGGTTGACATCGGTCACGATACCAAATAGCGTGACGAGCATAGGAAGCGATGCATTCAGGGGATGCACGGGATTGACGTCGGTCACAATTCCGGAAAGTGTGACAAGCATAAGGGGGGATGCATTTGAAGATACAGCATGGTATAATGCACAGCCTGACGGCGTTGTTTATTGCGGAAAAGTTTTGTATAAGTACAAAGGGTATATGCCGAGAAATACAAATCTGTCTATTCGCAACGGCACGATTTCTATTTCGCCAGAGGCATTCAAAGGTTGCACAGGGTTGACCACGGTTACGATTCCGGGCAGTGTGACAAGCATAGGCGGGAGTGCATTCATGGGGTGTACAGGCATAACATCGGTCACGATACCAAACAGCGTGACAAGCATAGGCGGGAGTGCATTCATGGGGTGTACAGGCATAACTTCGGTCACGATACCAAATAGCGTGACGAGCATATGGGAGTATGCATTTGAGGGGTGTACAGGCATAACATCGGTCACAATACCGGAAAGTGTGAAGGTCATTGGATATAGGGTATTCAGGGGTTGCACGGGGTTGACATCGGTCACGATTCCGGACAGTGTGACAAGCATAGACGGGAGTGCATTCCAAGGTTGCACGGGATTGACGTCGGTCACAATTCCGGAAAGTGTGACGAGTATAGGTTACGGTGCATTTGAGGGATGCACAAACATAACCAAAGTCAATTATCTTGGCACACTCAAAGATTGGTGTGAGATAAAATTTGGTTTTGGCAACGCAAATCCTTTGTATAAAGGCAATGCTAAGTTGTATCTCAATGATATCGAGGTGACAGAGGTGAAGGATATTGACGGAGTGAAGGTTATTCCCAATTATGCATTCAGGGGGTGTACAGGCATAACATCGGTCACAATTCCGGATAGCGTGACAAACATAGGAGTCGGAGCATTTGAGAACTGCACGGGATTGACATCGGTCACGATACCAAACAACGTGACAAGCATAGGCAATGGCGCATTTGAGGATACAGCATGGTTTAATGCACAGCCTGACGGTATCGTTTATTGCGGAAAAGTTTTGTATGAGTACAAAGGCGACGCGCCGAGGAGTACGAATTTGTCTATTCGCAACGGCACGGTTTCTATTTCTCCATATGCGTTTGCGCGGTGTACGTGGTTGACCTCGATCTCAATACCTAACAGCGTGACGGACATAGGAGATGGAGCATTCTATGAGTGCATAAGTTTGACCTCGATCACAATGTCGGACGGCGTGACGAGTATAGGTAATTTTGCATTTGCGGGCTGCATTAGTTTGACATCAATCACGATACCTGACAGTGTGACAAGCATAGGTATGTTTGCATTTAACGCTACAGGGTTGACATCAATCACGATCCCCGACAGTGTGACCGAGATCGGTCTTTCAGCATTCTTGAACTGCCCGGAGTTGAAAGAAATTGTGTTGCCGGAAAGATTTAAAGATAGCGTGGACGATTTTGGCATTGGATCGACAACAAAAGTGATATTTAAATAAATAACGGAAAATAAGACTGGGGCGAAGAGAAGAGTCTTGCTTGCGCGGGAGGCGGGGCAAGACTTTTTGAGTTTTTGAGGGAATAATACGGTTTGAAAGTGGCGAGAAAACAAGAGGGTATAAAGGCAATGGATCATCAAAGAGCGAGATCGTCAAGGGGAGGGATCAGCTTATTCTGCGCCAGGATTTGGGCATGAAGATCATGAGGATGGGGAGGATCTCGAGGCGGCCGAGGAGCATGTCGAAGGTGAGGACGATCTTGGCGAAGAGGTCGTAACCGGCGTAATTGCCGTAGGGACCGACTGCGCCCATGCCGGGGCCGATGTTGTTGAAGCAGGCGATCACGGCAGAAAAGTTTGTGCCAAAAGAGCCGTCGGGGGAGCCTCCGATGGAGATGAGCTCCGTGGAAAGCATCAATATGAAAGCGCAGATGATGAAAAAGCTGCGAACGTTGGTGACGGTTGCGTCGTCTACGGCTTTGCCGTCAAGTTTGATGGCGCGGACGGAGCGAGGGGAGAGCGTGGTGCGCAGGTTGTTGACGGAGGACTTTGAAAGAATGAGGAGCCTGGACACTTTGATCCCGCCAGCGGTGGAGCCGGCGGAGCCGCCTATGCACATCACGCAGAGCAAAAGCGCTTGCGACAGCACGGGCCACGTTGCGAAGTCGCCGGTGCCGAAGCCCGTTGTGGACATCGCGCTTGCCACGTCAAAGGACGCGTATCTGAGCGCTTCGCCAAAACTTGAATAGGTCTTGGAAAGGGTGATGTCCGCGGTGATCGCCGCTACGACGCCAAGATAGATGAGCAACATGCAGATGAGTTCCTCATTTTTGAGCGCTTTGAAGATGTGACCGATGAGAATGAAATAATAGATGTTGAAATTGACGGAGAACAGGATCATGAATATGGTGATCGTCACCTCGATCCCGATGTTGTTGTAGGCGAGTATCCCTCCGTTGACGACTGTGAATCCGCCCGTGGACGCGGTGGCAAACGCGTGACAGAATGCGTCGAACGCGGGCATGCCGCATATGCAGAGTAGGGCGACAAACATGAGCGTGAGCGCGATGTAGATGGCGTAAAGTATGCGCGATGTGAATCGCAATTTGCTGACCAGCTTGCCGAATTGAGGGCCGGGGATCTCCGCCTTTGCGAGCGCGGTGGACATCTTGTCGTTGCGGGGAAGTATGGCGATGATGAATACGAGAACGCCCATGCCGCCTATCCACTGCGTGAACGCCCGCCAGAACAGCAACGCGCGCGGAATGTCCTCCACGACGGGAATTATGCTGGAGCCTGTGGTGGTGAATCCCGATACCGTTTCGAAAAGCGCGTCGATGTAGTTGGGAATGGCTTTTGAAACGCAGAAAGGAAGCGCTCCGATCATCGCGACCAAGATCCAGAACAGCCCGCAGATCGCAAAGCCGCTTGAGGGACGAAGATCGCGCTTGTCCTTGGGCGGGCGCAACGCCAGACCCAATATGCCGAACGCGACGCAGACGGCGATGGCGACGGCAAAGCCTATCGCGGCGGAGTTTTCGCCGAAACCGAGCGCCATAATCAGCGGGACGCACATCAATGCTGCCAATATCAAGGCGAGTTCGCCGAATACAAATACGATGAGGCGGTAGTTCATATCAGTCGTCCAAAATGTCGCCGAGCGCGGCAAGCCCCTCCTCAAGGGTGACTATGATCACGTTGTCGTGCAACTTGATGACATCCTGCCCGGACGGCGTGATGAGGTTGCCGTCGCGTATGATGCCCGCAACGAGCAACTGCTTTTTGAGATGAAGATTTTGTATGGGAATGTTGAAATGCTTGAAACTCTCTGTCGCCTCAAACTCCAAAATTTCGGTGCTGTCGTCGATGATGTGGAAGATGCGCTTGACGGAAGCGGACTCCTTGCTCTCGGTGAGGCGCACAAAGCGAATGATCTCGTCAGCGGTGGACGTCTTGGTGGAAACAGCCGAATAGATGCCGCTTTTTTGAAGCATATCGTAGTAACTCAACTGGTCGATCTTGGTGATGACTTTGGGCACGCCCATGGATGAGGCGAAAATGCTCATGATGATGTTTTGCTCGTCCATGTTGCCAAGCGCCACAAATGCGTCGGTGGAAGATATGCCCTCCTCGATGAGCACGTCGTGGTCGGTGCCTTCGCCGAGAATGACCTCGGTGTTTTTGAACTTTTCGGAAAACGCCACGCACTTTTCACGATTGTGCTCGATCAGCTTGGCGTGTATGCCCAAACTTTCGATCGCGGCGCAAAGATAGTACGCCGTGGTGGACGCGCCTACGATCATGACGGAGCGGGAGGGCTTGTTCCAACCAAGCTGTCTGAAAAAAGAATAGATGTTTTTTTGAGTGGCGGTGAGAAAGAGCCTGTCCTCCGCCGCAATGACAAAATCGCCGGTGGGGATGATGGGCTTGCCGCCGCGCTGCGCCGCGCATATGAGAACTTTGGCTTTGAAATTTTTGCCGAGGTTTTTGAGGGATATGCCCTGAAGAGGCGAGTCCTGCGGAACGCGGAATTCCACAAGCTCCACCTTGCCTTCGCTGAATTCGCTGACCTTGATGGCGGAGGGGAAACGCAACATGCGGAAGATCTCCATCGCCGCCTCGTACTGCGGGTTGACCATAAGATTGAGGCCCAGGTCGCCGTCGTTTTTGAAAAGTTCGATATATTCGGGCTTGGACGCGCGGGCGATCGTTTTGCCTACGCCGAGTTTGCCCGCGATGATGCAACAAAGAATGTTAAGTTCGTCGTCAGAGGTGGCGGCGATGAGGATGTCCGCAGAGGATACGCTTGCCTCCTTGAGCACATCGGAACTTGCGCCGTTGCCGATCACTCCCTTCACGTCAAATTGATTGACGGCGTTTTCAACCTTTTGCGAATTGAGATCCACAACAATGACGTTGTGCCCCTCGTTGGAAAGTTCCTCCATAATGGAGCTGCCGACCGCGCCCAGACCGACGATGATAATGTCCATGTGTCCCCTGATATTTCCTTTTATGCGTATACCACAAAATTATAGCATGCTTTCGATTTTTGCACAATCGAAAATGATAAAATAAAAATGCGAATATGTCAAAATGAGAATTGCAATTGAAAACGCGGCAAGCAGGCTGCCGCGATCCAATGTAAAATGCAGATCACCAATCCTCGCGGTGGGAGATCTTTACGTCGTCGTAGTACTCGAAATATTGCTGTTTGTAGCGGGCGGTCTGCGCCCGTGCGCGTTTCAACTCCTCGCGGGCGCGCTTTTTTGCCGCGGCATCGTCCTTTTCGGGCTCAGGCTCCACGATGGGGGTAAGACGCTTTTTTTCGTAATCCATATGAGTGCTCCCGTATGCGATATGGCGCACGCGTCGCGCAAATCAAAACGCGATGTGCTCCACGCCCTCCTTGTGGGAGAAGCGATATATGACGAATTTGCCGCCTATTGCGCCTACAGGCTCCGCGCCCGTGAGCGAACACAGCTGCTGCATTGCGTCCTTGGCGGGGAGGTCGGCGTTTTTGAGAACGGCGATCTTGATGAGCTCGTGAGAGTCGAGAGCGGCAGATACGTCGCGCACAAAATTGTCGTTCATGCCGTTTTTGCCGACGTGGAATATCGGGTCGAGATTTTGCGCCATGCCGCGAAGGCGGGCGCGTTCGGAACTTGTGAGCATAACTTCCTCTTGGGGCGGGGATAACGACGAAAAATTCGCGCTGTCCGCGCCGATGATCTTTTGTCGTGTAAAGCATAATATTTTTTTGGCATAAAGTCAAACAATGCGACAAACAAAGTGCGAATATCCGGACGCTTTGCAAAAAAGTCGCGCGGACGCGTGCGTACGCGCTTGACAATACGAGCGAGAGAATATAAAATTTTCTTTATGATTGAAGTGAAAAACTTAAGAAAAATTTATAAAAGCAAGAAATTTGCGGTCACCGCGCTGGACGGTGTGAGTTTTGTGCTGCCCGACAAAGGGCTTGTGTTTGTCGTGGGCAAGAGCGGCAGCGGCAAGTCGACTTTGCTCAACCTGCTGGGCGGGCTTGACGAGGCGACCGAGGGCGAGATACGCGTTGACGGAATTGATTTTTCCGAGATGAAAAGCGAGAAGAGTTTTGACGGATTCAGGGCGCAATATCTGGGATTTGTGTTTCAGGACTTTCATCTTGTGGACAGACTCACGGTTGCGGAAAACGTCGGGTTTGCGCTTGAACTTAAGGGCGAGATGAGCGACGACAAGGTGCGTGAGGCGCTTGTTCAGGTCGGACTTGAGGACTGCGAAAAACGCTACCCCGCGGAGTTGAGCGGCGGGCAACAACAGCGCGTAGCCATCGCGCGGGCGCTGATAAAGGATCCGAGGCTGGTACTTGCGGACGAGCCTACGGGCAATTTGGACAGCGTGACATCCGTGCAGATACTTGAAAATTTGAAGAGGCTGGCGCAGGACAGGCTTGTGGTGGTCGTGTCGCACAGCATGGAGAACGCGAGGGAGTTTGCAGACCGCATAATCGAACTCGGCGACGGCAGGATTGTGAGGGATGTGACTAGGACGGGCGAGGACGAGCCTGTCGTCAAGGACGGCGCGATCTTGCTTGGCGAAGGCGCTTTGAGCGACGGAGATATTCAAAAGATTGACGAGGCTATCAAGGCGGGCGAGGTCACGGCGGCAAAACGCGCGAGTAAATTTGAGGACACATCATCGCTTCCTTCGCAGAAGAGCGAGGAGAGCGGGCGGGAGATGCCCGTGCGCCTCAAAAAGCCCGTAAGGCTGTCGTTTGGGCGAAACGCCGCGATGAGTTTTAAGTTTTTGAGAAAGGGCGGGCTGGTGGCGTCGGTCATTATAGCCGCGTTTTTGATAGTGTTGTTTGTGATCTGCATGATGTTGTACGGCTTTGACGGCGGCAGCGTCATAAGGGACGCGGCGGTGAGCGACGAATATCCCGTGATCTTTCAACAGCAGAATGAGAGCGTCGGCGCGGTTGGCATAAAGCTGGACAAATTGGTCAAGGTTGAGGACGGAGCGGAGCAGGCTATACGCGGCGCGGGCTACGAGGGCAAGATATACAGGCTTGTCAATATGGGCGTGCCAACGCGGGGCAGCACCAATCTGGAGGACGCAAAATTGCTGGGCGGCATGGAGATGTACAAGGACATCTACTCCGCGGAGGGCTTGGGCGTGCTCATCGCGGACGAGGAGTACCTGCATAAATATTTTGGGGACTTCGAGGTGCTTTCGGGCGCTTTGGACGCGGAGCCTTATGGCATTATCATCACGGACTATCTTGCGGACAGTATGCTTTTTTATGATCCGACAATGACATCGCAGGGGGAGGATCCGTACGCAAAGCTGGTGAAAACAGACCATTTTCAACGCCGCATAAAGATCAACGCTGTCATTTCCACGGGATATAAACAAAAGTATGCGGATCTGTTTGAAAAATATTCGGAGGTCGCAAAGGACGGGATAGTTACGTCGGCAGAGCGCAACGAGCTGACGGGATCGGATATGTTTGTAGAGTTCTATAAGGACGCGCAGAGCAGGCTGAACATCGCATACGCCATAGATCCGGACTATCTGAGGGCGGTCGTGGATAACCCCGGGCCGTCAAAGTATTTCGCAAGGCTCCTCAACGCCGACGTGAAAGTGGACGGCAAAACGATCTACGACGATTTTGGCGGGTACGGCATTTGCGCGAGCGCGGTCGAAGGGATTCCCGTCAAGCTGAACAGAGGAGAAGCGTTCGTTTCCGTCGATTTTTACAATAGGCTGTTCGGCACGGAATTTACCGCCGAAAACATCTTTGATAATTTTGAGGAGAAGTCGTTTTCCGTGCGCGAATACCCTACGGACGACGTCACAAGACAACAGCCGCTGTATGAAAAGACTTTCATCGTCAAGGGCATTTACTCGCAAACCGAATATATGTTCGTCTCCGACGAGGATTTTGTGGAGATGAGGCAGTTCGACGTGTTTGCCTACGCGCTTGTGCTCGACGACAAGAACAGCATCGACAGCGTGATGAGCGTCGCGGAGGAGCTCGATCTCATGCCCAACGCCACGCTGTACTCCGATCTGCTGTTGCTCACAAAGGTCATGAATGTGTACAAGGACGTGTTTTTGTCAATCGCGCTGGTGCTGCTCGGCGCGGGATTTTTGGTGCTGGTCAGCTTCGCGGTCAAAAATGTCAGCGGCAGGACGTATGAGATAGGCATTCTGCGCGCGTTGGGCGCAAGCGAGGGGCAGGTGATGAGGATATTTGTGCTGCAAACGCTGTTTGCGGGGGCGCTGATATTCGCGTTGGAGATCGCCGCGCAGTTTGCGCTGATGGCGCTGACAAACAGCCTGCTGACATCAAGCCTCGCCGCTTTTATGCATAACGGAATGTTTAAGGGCTTGACTCTGCTGAAATACGACCCCATCGTGTCGCTCGCCTCACTTGGCGCAATGGCGGCGATCACTTTGGGCGCGGCGGTGTTTCCGCTTGTGAAATTGAGCAGGATCAAACCGATTGAAATTTTGCGGAAAAAAGATTGAAAAAGCAGTTTATAAGCGCGTTTTGCTAGGATAAATGCCCGTTTGTGTGATATTTGTGTAGGATCGGACAAGGGGATGTTTCGACTACGCTCAACATGACACGCTCAAAATTGCACAGTGCCCGACGGCTTTCTGAGGAAAGCGTTGAGGGCGCACCGCAATTTTATCG
>CANQMD010000060.1 GCA_947624885.1 uncultured Clostridia bacterium | reverse complement strand
CAGCGACGTCCCGATGATGGTGATCTTCGCGACGATCTCGCCCTCGCGGCGGTAGGTGTCGCACTGTTTGCTTATGCGGCTTTTGATTTTGGGAGCGCCGTGAGGCGTGTCGGTGAGCGCCGCCTGCAGCTTGAGGTATCTCTCCTTGAGGATATCGCTTGACAGCGCGTATTTTTCCGCAAAGGTCAAACTTTTTCTCGCCGCTTTCTTTTTGAGGACGGCAGCGTAGTCAAACTTTTTGCCGAGAGAGGATTTCTGATCCCTCGCGCTTGCCTTTTCGACGGGTTTTTTGGGTTTTCTTACGGGCATAGAGCGCTGCTTTTCCGCCTCTTTCATCTTTTCGTAAGCGGTTGCGCAGGGGTGGGAGAGCATCTTGTCGCAGTACGCGCAATAGCTGTACGATCCGCACATATCGCAGTGATTTTCAACGCTGTCATACCATTTTTGCAGGTCAAGTTTTGCCTGCAGAGCAATTTTGTCCATATACTTCGCCTCTTTTCAGCAATATTCAAACATCTATTGGGTCGTTTTGCAAACTCACTGTCTATATTATATGTTGCAAAATTCGCAATGTCAAGCGATAGCGCCCACAAATCGCGGTTTGCGACCGCCACAATTTTGTTCCCGCAAAAAAGTATATAAATTTTTGGATTTTTTGTGTACAAAACGCCCGCGCTGTGTTAGAATGTATAAAACAATTCAAAAAGGAGAGAGAACTATGCCAAGATTTATCAGTGACGAGTGCATTCAATGCGGTAGCTGTGCCGAAACTTGCCCCGTCGGCGCAATCAGCGAAGGCGAAAGCAAATTCATCGTCGATCCCGATCAGTGCGTTGACTGCGGCGCATGCCAAGACGGTTGCCCCGTGAGCGCGATCAGCGAGCAATAACATCAACGTTTCATTCAAAGGAGCGCGTCGACCGACGCGCTCTTTTGTTTTTCACACAGGATACAATTCAAATATACACCTGCTCAGTCGCACCCTGCGCACGGCGTATTTGTGCCTTTCTCTCGACAGCGTAAGCCCCGGAGCGTAGGAGCAATGAGCGCAATCGTTTTCAAACAGCGTCTTAAACGGGCAATGCGCCAACGTCATAAGCGGGTATCTCTTGTCCGACAAAAACAGCTTTATTTTCTTTGATCCTTGCGTATTCGGCTCCTCTTGCGCGGCGACGGAGATCGCGTTTTCAAATTCGATGGACGACGCCACTCCGCACGCGCCGAGTCTGACTGCTTCGGCGGCGGCAAAGTCGTTGGCGATATTCATTCCCTCGCCCGCAATGACCATATACCCCCTTTTTGCAAAACTCAGCCCATACAAATTGTTTGCGACAAGCGTTTTCAGATTTGGCACGGCGCTCAACAGCGCCTCTATCTTTTGGATATCCTTTCCGCAAGCCAAGGGCGGCAACTTCAGCGCCGCTTCATCGGGGGCAAGATCCAGCGCCTCGAGCATATTCTTCACCTCTTGCGCGGTATATTCGCTCGGCGCGAGCGCCGCCATCTCCCCTTTCTTCAAAAACACGCCCTTCAAAAGGTCTTCCGACATGACGGTATGCAAGGCGATATCCGCCTTCGCGTGCGGCAATTCCTCAAATTTCGGTAATTCTAAAGGCTCGCAACTTTCCTTCACGTCGTTTTTGCCGAACGCGGCGATCACGCGCTCCGTCAGCTTTTGCAAAAGTTCTCGCCTCACGCAGTTCACCGCCGACTTGGGCGCAAAAACGCCGTCCGTCCTTACGTCGCAACTTGTCGTGACAAATCCCGCATAGGTCGTCTTTGTTGCCTGTTCGCGCAGCATATCTTCGCTCATAGGCGCGTTTTTGGCGACTTCCAGCAATGTTTCGGAGCACGCCTCGGCTTCCACCGTTACGCGCTCCCCATGGCGATCCGTCACGATGCACTCCGCCCGCATTATCAGCGGCCCGCCCGCCATTGCCGTCACAAACATCTTCATTTCCCTGTATCTCTTGTTTTCAAGCAATGCGCGTTCGGCGGCGCTGTCCAGCGTAAGCCTCACCGACCAACCCTCTTTCACGCGCGTACTCGTCACAAACTTGTATGTATTTTTGCCCTCTCGGCGCACTCCGCCCACGCCCAGACTTGCCTTTTCAACGTCGCCGTCAAACAATTTCAGTCCGTCGCCGTCCGCGATCGGCATATTCAGCGCCGCTGTGACCTCAAACAGATCCCTTTTGAAGGGTCTGACTTCCACAACTTTGCCTATCTCAACGCCCGTATGGTTGCAAAATCTCGGCTCCACAACAGACGGCGTACCCCCGTCGAGATACGGCCGCAACAGGTACTCCCCTCTTGAAAACGCGGTTTTCAGCGCAAACTTGTCCTCCGCGGACAGCTTATCCTCCGCGCCGAACACAAACTTGCGGTACACGCTCACCGCCTTTGCAACGTAGCCCTCTCTGCGCATTCTGCCCTCTATCTTAAATGCCTCCACGCCCGCCTTTCTCAGTTCGCCTACGCTTTCCGCAAGGCACAGATCTCGCGCGGACAGCAAATAGCCCGTCTTTTTAAATTCGCCGAGCCTCGCCTCGTAGGGCAGACGGCACATCTGTTTGCAGAGCCCGCGATTCCCGCTCGCGCCCTGCTCCACGCTGCTCATATAGCACTCTCCCGAAAACGCCACGCACAGCGCGCCCTGCACAAAATATTCGAGCTCGAGCGAGGTGCCCGCCTTGATAGCCTTGATGTCCTCGAGCGTAGTCTCGCGGGAGAGCACCACTCTTTTCACGCCCATCCTCTCCGCGACCTTCGCGCCCTCGAGGTTATGTATGCCCATCTGCGTGCTCGCATGCAGTTCTATCCCCTCAAATCGCTCTCTCAGCAGACGGCACACGCCGATATCCTGCACCAAAAACGCGTCCGCGCCCGCCTTGACCGCCGCCCTCACGCACTCCAACAATTGTGCGAGTTCGCAATTTTGCAATATCGTATTTATCGCAACGTACACCTTCACTCCGTAAAAATGCGCAAACTCCACCGTTTCCTTCAGATCTTCCTCGGAAAAATTTTCAGCTTTCATACGCGCGTTGAAGTTGCCGAGCCCAAGATACACGGCGGAAGCGCCGCCCATGACGGCGGCGTACAAACTTTTTTTGTCCCCTGCGGGGGCGAGCAATTCGACCATGTTTCAAGTATACCCTCGCGCCGCGCATTTGTAAAGCGCCTGTTCCGCAAAAAATCACCCCAGCCCGCGCGAGGGCGTGGTTGAGGATCGCTCAACAAGCATATGCCGCCTACAAGCAAAAAAAGCGCCCCCGTCCGCGCGAGGGCGGCGCATGCGCAGGGATATTATCTTTGATTGGTCTACGGCCCAAATCGCCCCGCCGCCCCAAACTCCGCGCTGTTTTTGTTGTGCTTTTGCTTTGGATGTGCTAAAATTGTGTTTGTGGATAACGTTATCTGCCCCATCTGCGGCGAAAAATTGAATGTGGTCGACAAAACGGCAGCCTGCAAAAATCGCCACTCTTTTGACAGAGCGCGAGAAGGCTATTTTTATCTTTTGCCGCCCAACGCCAAAAGATCGCTCTCTCCCGGCGACAATCGCGACATGGTGGCGGCGCGTGCGGAGTTTCTTGCCACCGACAGCTATCTGCCCCTCGCAAAAACGCTTGCCGACATCATCGACCGCCGCTACCCGTCCACGAGGATCACGCTGCTTGACGCGGGCGTAGGCACGGGCTACTATCTTTCGCTCATATCCCGTCTGCGCGGCGACATAGACGACTGCGTCGGCGCGGACATCTCAAAGGAGGCGGTGCGCCGAGCCGCCCGCGCAAACAAAGGCGCGTTTATCGCCGTGGCAAACGTCTTTTCGCTCCCCATCGCGGACGACTGTGTGGACGTTGTGCTGAGCGTATTTTCGCCCTTCGCGGACAGAGAGATCTCGCGCACCCTCAAAGTCGGAGGGCTGTTGCTTGCCGTCGTTCCCGGCAAAAATCACCTCATCGAGTTGCGCGAAGCGCTTTATCCAACCGTCCGTCCCGTGGAGGGCGACCTTGCAAGCGCCGCGCTCTCCCTCATATCCGTCCAAAACCTCACCTACACATTCGACCTCGCAAACAGCGCACAGATCTCCTCGCTTCTTGCAATGACCCCTTATGCCTATCGCGCTCCCAAGGACAGCGTGCTCAAGGTGAAGTCCTGCGCGCACATGGCGCTGACGGCGGATTTTGAAATCTATACATTCCAAAAACAATAATTTATTCGGAGGATATTTTATGAAACTGAGAGTTGTCGATTGGGTCGACTATGACGACGATGACTATCCCGAAGGCAAGATAGGCTGGGCTGCCCGCAACGCGGTGATCGACGAGATCCGCGCCCACGGCTACAACTTTTCGGGCTGGGCACATCAGGAGGGCTATCGCTGCGCCCCCGTTTTAAACGACGGGTGCAGATATCTTTGGTCGCAGCGCGGCTGGGGCGACGTCATGGCGGAAGCGCACGGCGGACAAGGAGCAATGGATTATGTGTCATTCGCATTCGGATTTGACAGTTCCAACGAAACTCGTCCCGATCCCGACTCCTATTACAACGGCGAGCCCGAAACCGATCTCAACGAAACGTTCGAGCGCGAAGTTTTCCCCGTTCTCTTTGAGAAGGCGCTGCGCGAGCACGAGATATCACTTGATTCCTTTGAGGATCTGCGCTATCTTGACGAGGGCGACAAACTTATCCTCACATGCGGCGACCGCCGCGCAACCTACGTTGTCAGCGGCATAAGGCGCGTCAGAACAAACGCCGACGGCGAGGCTGACAGCTTCGCGCTCAACGTGACTCTCGCCCCGCTCGCCTGAGCCGCCTCGCGATCTCGCCGCTATTGACAAACGGCAAACCTGCATATATAATGTATTTGTAATTTTTATATTTAAAGGGAGAAACTTATGGACGAAGAACTAAAGGACCTCGCCACAACCGAGGATCCCGCAACCCAACAACCGCAGCTTGAGGCGGAACAGCCCGCGCAATCGCCCGCCGAGGACGAGCAAAAAAAAGGCAAGCGCAGCCTCCCTCCGTTTTTGCAAAAGATCGTCGCATATCTTCAGGCGCACGAGGACATCAGACAGATGGTGCTGTTCTTCCTGTTCAGCATGATCTGCGGCGCGTCGCAGTTGATCATCACCTACGCGCTTTCCGCGGGGCTGAAACTTGAGCCTCATCTCGGCGGTACTCGTCTTGATTGGTTTGTGTTCCACTATGCCACGCAAGCGGAGTTCATCGGCTTTTTGGTCGGCTCGGTGGTAGGACAAGTGCTGACGTTTGTGCTCAACCGCAAAAAGACTTTCAACGTGCCGGACTACGTAGCGCTTCGCGCCATACTCTACGCGATCATGGCAGTGATAATCATCATCATGCAGACCTATCTCGGCGGCGTGGTGACCGACGCGTGCTGGGGCGCGAAACCCGACGCAAACGGCTTCCTCGGCATGCTGTTCAATCTTACGGGACAAGCGGTCGCGGGCATAGCGGCGCTCATCATCAACTTCTTGGGCAACAAGTTCTTCATCATGCGCGATTGGGGCAAGAAAAAGCGTCAAGCCGCGCTTGAAGCGGCGGCAGATCTTGCCGACGGCGAGCAACCCGCAACAGACGGCGAACTCCCCTCAATGGACGCTTCCGCCACGGAGGATTGACCCTCTTCCAAACGCTTGACGGCGCAAAGTCGCAAGTTTCACATCTGCAAATCGCGATTCCCTCGCGCGTTTGCGTTCAAACAACAAAAATCCCCGCGGATTTACTTCGCGGGGCGTTTTTTTCAAATTAACGTCACTCAAGCGGGACTGTGGCTTTTGCGTCGAGGCTGAGCGGGCTTTCCTCCGCGCCGCTCCTTATCAAAAAGTACGCCGCCGCTCCTATCATTGCGGCGTTGTCCGTGCAGTAACAAAGCTTCGGATAAAAAATTTCGCAGCCGTTTTTTCTCATCTCGTCAAAGCGCGATCTCAGCAGCGCGTTTGCGCTCACGCCTCCCGCGATGGCTATCTTTTTTATGCCCAGCCGTCTTGAGATCTCCGCCGTAACGTCCGCCAGCTGTCCGACCGCCGCCTCCTGAAAACTTGCGGCGATATCCGCTTTTGGCAGAGGCGCGCCCTGCTGTTCGAGTTTGTGCGCGAGGTTTATGACAAAGGTCTTTATGCCGCTGTAGCTGAAGTACAATTCTTCGCCCAGCTTGACTTTGGGCATTTCAAACGCGACTCTTCCCTGCTCCGCGAGTTTTTGAATTTCGGGTCCGCCGGGATATGGCAACCCAAGCACTCTTGCCACCTTGTCAAAGGCTTCGCCCGCCGCGTCGTCGCGACTTGTCGCTATCGCGGTCAGCTTGTCAAAGTCCTCCACTTTGACCACCGCCGTATGCCCTCCGCTCGCAAGCAGGCACAGATACGGAGGCTTAAGATCGCTTCCGATATAGTTCGCCGCGATATGTCCCTTGATGTGCGAAACTCCAAACAGAGGCTTCCCCCATGCAAACGCCAGCGCCTTCGCAAAGTTTACGCCCACCAACAACGCGCCCAGCAAGCCCGCGCCGTAGGTCACCGCAACCGCGTCGATATCTTCCTTTGTCACGCCCGCCTTTTGCATTGCCTCTTTGACGACGTTTTCGATCGCGAGAGTATGGTTTCGGCTTGCGATCTCCGGCACGACCCCTCCAAATCTACGGTGTATCTCGATCTGAGTCGCCACGACGTTTGAAAGCACCTCTCGCCCGTTTTTCACCACGGCGCAAGCGGTTTCATCGCAGCTTGACTCGATCGCAAGCACGGTTATATTTTGTTTTTCGCAAAGGCTGTTCATCTCAATCGCCGTTTTATACGCGCGTTTTCATATCATAAACGCCGTTTTCTGTCATTTCTTCGATTTTTCTATGATTTGCTCCGATCCGTCAACGGTCCCCCGCGGCTCACTTTTGGATGCTGCTCAATTTCAGATATTCGTTGATGAAGCCGTCCAGATCCCCGTCCATCACGGCTTGCACGTTGCCCGTTTCGTAGTTGGTGCGGTGGTCCTTGACCATCGTATACGGACAAAACACATAGCTTCTTATCTGGCTGCCCCACTCTATCTTTTTGAGTTGTCCGCTGATCGCCGCCGCCTCCTCTTCGCGTTCGCGCTCCTTCTTTTCGATGAGTTTTGATCTCAGCATTTGCAGCGCGACTTCCTTGTTTTGGATCTGGCTGCGCTCGTTCTGACAGGCGACGATTATGCCCGTAGGAATATGCGTGATGCGGATCGCGCTCTCCGTCTTATTGACGTGCTGTCCACCCGCGCCGCCGCTGCGGTAGGTGTCTATCTTCAGATCCTCGGGGCGGATCTCTATCTCGGACGTATCAATGATCTCCGGCATGACCTCCAGCGACGCAAACGACGTATGCCTCCTCGCGTTCGCGTCAAACGGGGAAATGCGCACCAGCCTGTGCACGCCCTTTTCCGCCTTCAGGTATCCGTAGGCGTTGTCGCCCTCCACTCTGAATGTGACGCTCTTGATCCCCGCCTCGTCGCCCGCAAGGCAGTCGAGTTCCGTGCACGTCCAGCCCGTCCTCTCCACGTATCTCGTATACATGCGGTACAGCATCGAGCACCAATCCTGCGCCTCCGTCCCGCCCGCGCCCGCGTGCAGCGTGAGTATTGCGTTGAGCGAGTCGTATTTGCCGCTCAAAAGCGTAGCCAACGACAAACTTTCAACATGTTCGGCAAGTTCGTTGACGGCGGCGACAAGGTTTGCGTCCTCCTCGTCGCTTGCCTCGAGTTCCACGATATCCACAAGTTCAAGCTGGTCGTCGATCCTGGCGATCATCTTTTCAAACTTTTCAAGTTTGCTTGTGATCTGACTTATTTCCTTTGACACTTTGCGGGCGTTTTCGGTATCTTCCCAAAAGCCCTCGGCGTTTTGTTGTTCGCTCAGCTGTTGCGCTCTCTCTTTGAGTTTGGCGGGATTGAGGCTCTCGTACGCTCGCGTCATCTCGCTTTTCATATCTCTGAGTTTTGCTCTTATCTCGTTATAATCCAACATATTGACTCCATCTGTTTGCGCAGCGACTATGCCTATCTGCGCAAGAAAGCGGGCGCGTTACGCGTTTTTCCCGCAGCAGTTTTTATATTTTTTGCCCGACCCGCACGGACACGGATCGTTTCTGCCCACGTCTTTTGACGCGACCTTCTTTTTTGCGGCGACAAATCCGCCGGACAGCTTGGCGTTTCCGCCCTCCTTGACCTCGATGCGCAACTTCAACAGAATGGAGGCTGTTTCTTTGTGAATGCGTTCCACCATCTCGTCAAACATTTCGCGTCCTTCCTGCCTGTATGCAAGGATCGGGTCGCGCTGGCCGTATCCTCTCAATCCAATGCCGCGCCGCAGTGCGTCCATTGCGTCGATGTGATCCATCCACTTTGCGTCCACGGTTTTCAGCAACACCAGCCTTTCCACCTCGCCAAAGTCGTCGCCGTGCTCGTCAAACAGCGCCTTTTTCTTGGCGTACTCGTCAAGCGCGATCTTCATCACCGCGTCCTTAAGTTTGTACACGTCAAAGCAGGAGCACAACTCTCTGTTCATGACGTTGGAGCCTTCGGGCAGCATGCGCTTTTCCAGCGTGGCGTTGAAAGCGTCGTAGTCCCAAGTCATATAGTCCTCGTTGTAGTTTGCGTACGTCCCGATGATATCCTCGGCAAGTTCGCCGATCATATCCAATATCTGATCGTGCACGTCCAGCCCGTCAAGCACCTTTCCTCTCTCGGTGTATATGATCTCGCGTTGCGCGTTCATCACGTCGTCGTAGGCGAGCACCTGTTTTCTTATGGAGAAGTTTTTGCCCTCTATCTGCCTCTGCGCCCTCTCGATCGACTTAGTAATGATGATATTCGATATGGGAGTGTTGTCGTCAAAGTTCATCGCCGCGGCGATCGCCTTCATTCTGTCGCCGCCGAAGATACGCGCCACGTCATCCTCCATCGAGATGTAAAACACGCTGCTGCCGGGGTCGCCCTGACGACCCGCTCTGCCTCGCAACTGATTGTCGATACGTCTGCTCTCGTGGCGTTCGGTGCCTATGATTCTCAATCCGCCCAGCGCAATGACTTCCGCCTTTTCAGCGTCGCAGGTCTTTTTGAACGCGTCGTAGTGGCGCTTATATTCCGCCTTTGCTCTGATCACGTCGGGATCGTCGCTGACGTGCGGGGACACGGCAAGTTCGATCACCTCAAGCGGATATCCCAACTCCTCCATATGTTTTCTCGCCATATATTCGGGGTTGCCGCCCAGCATGATATCCGTTCCGCGGCCCGCCATATTGGTGGCGATGGTCACTGC
>CANQMD010000059.1 GCA_947624885.1 uncultured Clostridia bacterium | reverse complement strand
CCTGCTTCAACTGCCCGACGAGGTCACCGATCTGGTGCGGTCGGGAGAGTTGTCGCCCGGTCACGCAAGGTCGCTCATCTCAATTGACGACAAAGCGGTGCTTGTGGATATGGCAAAAAAGGCGGTGCAACGCAAGATGTCCGTGCGCGAACTTGAGCAGGAAGTGCGCCTGTACTTCACTCGCAAATCCAACACGGGCGGCCCGAGAGAAAAGACTCAAAGCGTGGAGATGCGCGAATTCCTCAACGATATGAAGAGGGTGTTTGCAACAAAAGTCAAGCTGCGCGGAAACGAATCGAAGGGCAGGATCACCATAGATTATTTCACGGCGGACGACCTCAACCGCATTTATGCGCTGGTGCAACAATTGAAACAATTTAAGTAAAAAGCAAAGTTTAAACTCATATTTTGAATTGATAAAGCGCCGATTTGGATTTTTAAAACAAATCGGCGCTTTTGATTTGTCGGCGGCAAAAAGTGAACTTTGCAAAACCGGATGCGTGACCACTATACCGAAATATATGTGGTGCTGAGCGATATCGCCCGCAAAAAATCTGCCGTAAAATTTTTGATCAAACAAGAAAATCAAGGGCGTTGCAGATTGGGATATTTGCAAAGATCAACCCCTTTTTACAACTCCGTCGCTTATGAGAAATTTGGAGGCGGGGACAGGAAGGTCGTACTGTGTGCAGGTGAGGAGCGTTTGAAATTCGTTTGTCATTTGCAACAATATCTTTTGTCGGTTTTCGTCAAGTTCGCTGAGAACGTCGTCCAAAAGCAGGACGGGCGTTTCGCCGATGTCGTCGCGATAGATCACCACCTCGCCGAGTTTCATGGCGAGAGCGATCGTGCGCTGTTGCCCTTGCGAGGCGAATTTGCGGCTGTCCTTGCCGTCAAGTTCTATCTTGATGTCGTCGCGGTGGGGGCCTACGCTGCAAAAACCTAGTTCCTTGTCCTTTTGACGGGAGGCTTTGATCGCCTCAAGCAATTTTTGAGAGATGTCGTCTGCGCCGGATATTGAAGTTTCGTAGGACAACTTCAATTGTTCCTTTTGGCCGCTTATTATATTGTGAAATTTGCCTGCCGCGTCGTTGAGGGTGGCTATATACTGTTTGCGGCGTTCGATGAGGATCGCGCCTTCCTTTGCAAGCCCCGCGTCCCACACGTCGAGCATGTCGTCGATGTTGGAACTGTAGCGATACTCTTTGAGAAGGTTGTTTTTCTGTTTTAGGGTTTTATTGTAGCGTTGCAGGGAGATAAAGTAGCTTTTTTGCTGTTGGGACAAGCCGACGTCCAAAAATCTGCGCCGTTCGACAGGGGACTCTTTGACAAGTTTCATCTCGTCCGGGGAGAAGAAAACTACGCCGAGAATGCCGAGAAGTTCCCCCGCGCGATCTATCGGAATGCCGTCGACCGCGACCTTCTTTTTGCCCGCGGAATCTATCTGCAAAAGTATGGTGTGTTTGCGATATTTTTTTTCGACGACAAGTTTGACTGTGGCGCTTGTTTCGCCGAGTTTGACAAGATCCTTGTCCTTGGTTGTGCGAGGCGATTTGAAGATAGAGCAAAGATAGACGCTTTCAAGCAAATTGGTTTTGCCCACGCCGTTTTGTCCGTGCAACACGTTCAGCCCGTCGCCGAATTGGACGGAGGCGGAAGAGTAGTTGCGGAAGTTTTTGAGTTCAAGCGATTTTATCTTCATACACAACAAGTATAACCTTTAGCCGTTTTTTTTTCAACATATTGTGTTTAGATTTCTTTTTTTTGTTTTCGCTTGATATTTTTCGCGTTTTTGATATAATCAAAAGCATGTTAGATCTCAACGAATTTTGGGCGGACGCCAAATCAAAACTTTCCATCTCGATACAGGCGATAAGCTATGAGGTGTGGATAGACAAACTTGAGCCGGTGTGCATCGTGGGCGGCACGACGCTGGTGTTGCTTGCTATTTCGGAAACGTCGAAACGCACGGTGGATATGCGCTATCTCGACAGGATCCGCGACGTGGTGTTGAGCATCAACTCCTCCATCACGGACGTTGTGATCACCACCCCCGACAAAAAGGAAGAATACCTCAAAAATCAGAACGTTTTTGTGGAAAACGAGGGGTTTGTCACAACTTCGCAGGATGCGTCAAAACAGAAAAAAAGCAATCCGTTTTTGCAAAAGTTTACGTTTGACACTTTTGTGGAGGGCAAATCCAACTCCTACGCGCTTGCCGCATGCAAGACCGTCGCGGAAAATCCCGGAAAACAATTCAATCCGCTGTTTATTTACTCCGGCGTTGGACTTGGAAAGACGCACCTGCTGCATGCGATAGGCAATTATCTGTACAAAAACAATCCCGAAAAGACAGTGCTTTATGTCAGCGCGGACAAACTCATCACGGAGTTTTTGGCGATCATGCACCCAAAGTCGCGCGAAGAGGCGATAAAGATCAGAGAAACATATGTGAATTGCGACGTGTTGATGGTGGACGATATTCAATCGCTCATCAACAAAGAGGCGACGCAGGAGTTGTTTTTTAATGTGTTCAACGACCTGTACCATCGCGACAAGCAGATCATTTTGACATCCGACCGCTCGCCAAAAAATCTCACTACGCTCGAGGACAGACTGCGCACGCGCTTCAGCTGGGGATTGACGGTGGATATTCAGATCCCGGATATGGAAACGAGAGTCGCAATTTTGAAAAATAAGGCGATGCAGGCAAAGTTTGCGCTGTCGGACGAGGTGGCGGAATTTATCGCGGAAAGTTCGACGACAAATATCCGCGAGATGGAAGGATTGTTGAACAAGATCATCTTTTTCAGTTCGCTGGCGAACAGGGTGATTGACACAAAGGAGTTGGCATACGAGGCGTTGAGCGATTTTATCGAGGATAAAAAGGAAACCATTGACGCAAGCGATATTGTCAACGCGGTTTGCAAATATTTCAACATTTCATCCGCGGAGATCATGTCCGCAAAGCGCACGAAAAACATCGTGGAGCCGCGCATGATCGCGATATACCTCATCACGGAACTTCTGCCTATGCCGCTCGCTCAGATCGGCGAGATGTTTGGAGGAAAGGATCACACCACGATCATACACGCCAGAGATAAAATAAGCGAGGAAATAAGAACGAATCCGCGCATTAAGATCGCCGTTGCGGATTTGAAAAATATGCTTTTGAACAGGTGAGAGATCGCCTGTTTTTTTTGTTTTTGATGGCGCTTGTTTGCTTTTTGGGTCTGTTTTTTATTGATTTGTAATGCCGTTTTTGTTGTTTTTTTGACTGTTTACTTGGAAAATTTTTCCGTTGAATATAATTGCCGATATTTTATTGTTAGGATTTGGAAATTTATTTGTTTGTATAATATAGATATGTATGGTATTATTATCAGAGAGGTTTGCTTATGAAAACAAAAAAAAGTTTGATTTCTGTTGTGGCGGCATTTGTGATTTTGACGTTTGTTTTGATTGCGTGCGTCAACATTTTGCCGTCTTTTGATATTGTTTTTGCAAAAAATCAAAATGAGATCGCGTGCGGCGAAGAGATGAATATTTTGTTTGAGGCGACAGGATTGGACCCCGATGAATATCAATTTGTCGCGGCATATGACGCGGCGTTTGGAAAAGTGTTGAGATTTCAACAATATTTTGACGGCAAACAGATTTACGGCGCTCAAATCACGGTTTCTGTGGACGACAAAAACAATATTTTGTCTACAAGCGGAAAATATGCGATAGCGCCCGCTTTTGAAAAGACTATCTCTTGCGAGCAAGCTAAAAATATCGCGTTTGAAAATTGCGGAGTGAAAGATCTTTGCTGTGAGGAGGTTTATTTTTACGACGGAAAACAGACTTCGCCGGCATACAGGATCGCGGCGGAGGATATGAACGAGGTTTATTTTGTGGACGCAAAAAGCGGGGATGTTTTGTATCGCGACGCACAAAGTTTTGTCACAAAACAAAATACGGACGCTTTTGAAAATACCGTGGATATCAACGTTGAATACGACGAGGACTCTCAAACCTTTTTGATGCATGATGAAGAAAGGCATATATATGCCGTGAATATGAATGGCAAATATATGAATGAAAGGAATTTGTCCTATCAACAATATCTGAAAGATGTGTACTCGTCAAATACGGGCGAGGATTTTGATCCGCTTGCGGTCACGATCTTCAAAGGGTTTGAAAAAGCGTATGATTTTTATACGGATCCAAACAATATCGGCGCGGCGAGATATGGTGTAAACGACAAAAATAACGACGGCGACGATCAAAACGACTACAAATTGTTTTTGCTTGTAAACTACGGGATAGGTTATTTAAACGCAGATTTTTCAGTGCTTACAAACGGAGAAACACAGCAAAAATTGGATTATGCGTTTGTCAGAATAGGAAACGGCACCAATAGGAAAGGCGAACTTTATATGCAAGGGAGGGCGCTGGATATCCTCGCGCATGAGTATCAACACGGCGTCACAGCGTTTACGGCAGGCTTCAACTACGCAGGTGAGGCGGGCGCGTTGGATGAGGCGTTTTCGGATATCTTCGGCTCGCTGGTGGAAGGCAATGATCCAACGGATCTCAATTCGGCTTTCTGGACGATAGGCGAAAACGGAGTTTACGATCCCAACGACGAGGGGTTGGTTTTGCGATCTTTAAAGGGTGGAACTCCCGGACAAGCATACTCTGTTGATGAAAAGGATCAAAATAATGAAGTTCACGCGAACAGTACGATAATCTCGCACATTCAATATGAATTAAGCGCGCTTGCTCCTACATTTTTCACAAGGCAGGAGATTGGCAAACTTTGGTACTCGACGCTGTTGAAGTTGACCCCTATGTCAAATTTTGAGGATTTTGCTCAAGCGTTTGTGGCGTCCGCCGCGGAATTGAATTACAGTGAAGATATACAAGATAATGTCATTGAAGCGCTCGCTGCAGTCGGGCTTATGGACAGCAACCACCATATCGTCACTTTTGTCGGGTTTGACAATAAAGTGGTCACAAAAAAAGTTGTGGAGGACGGGGGATCCGTCGCGTTTCCGTCTGTCCCGAAGTATATGGAAAACGAATATTTTTCGTGCGAATTTGAGGCGTGGGTGGACGCTGAAAACGGTGAAACTTACAATATCGTTTTGGAAAACGTCAAAAAAAATATGACGCTGACCGCAAAATATAAAACTTATATTTACGCTATATTTTTGGATGAGGACGGCGAGGAATTGGCAAGAGTGAAGTATGATCAAAACTCAACTGTTTCGCCAATTGCATATACGCCGAAAAACCGGGCTAAATTCAATTTTTTGGGCTGGCATGTCAAAGATGACGAAGAGCATCCGAACGATGTTGTGGATTTTGAACTGTCGAAGTTTGCATATACAACCTACTTCACGCCCGTGCTGACGATAAAACAGGTGAATATAACGTTTTACAGCGAGGATGACGTCGTCAGCAGGGCTGTCGCAAATTTCGGCGATTTGGTCAAACTTCCGCAACTAAAACGTGATGGATATAAGCTGGAAGGATGGTATTTTGATAAGGACCTGCAAATGAAAGCGGAGGAATTTTCCGCAACTTCCGACCTCAGCTTGTACGCAAAATGGGTGGAGGATGAATCTTACGAGGAAACAAAAACAATCATCATTGTTGCTTGCTCGCTTGCCGCATTGGCTATCGTCTTTGTGCCGATAATTATAGTTGTGACAAAGCGTAAAAAGAGATGAGATAGGGGAATGAAAGGACTTTGACTGCGACAATCTCCTCAGGCACCTGAAGGCGCCGGCTCCCCACTTCGAGATCCCCGCAAAATGAGCGTGTCGAATTTTGTGGGGTAAATCTAAAGGGCGCCGCCTTAAGCGGAAAATTGGAATTTTTTTTGACGAGGAACGGACAGGGTTCCTCTGTAAAGGGGATTCTTCGACTGCGCTCAGAATGACACGCTCAAAATGCTCAGCGCCCGACGCTTTTTTTTGAGAAAAGCGTTAAGGGCGCACCGAAATTTTATCGCTACTCCGCGACATTACCCCAAAAAATCACGTTTTAATTTTTCGGGGACCCCATTCTTGCTCAAACACACTTTGGTGATTATAAATTTTAGGCAGGCAGAAGTGCAAGACGCTCGTCATGGCTCGGCGATTTTTGTGCTTGGGGGCGCGGCGTTGCCCGCTTTTTTGTGGCGAGGAACTTGCGCCGTGCCTCTGTAAGGGGGATGTTTCGACTACGCTCAGAATGACAACTGAGAATGGGGACGCTCGGACAGGGGGATTCTTCGACTGCGCTCAGAATGACATAAAAAAAAGTGCTTTTTTTAATTAAAAAAAACGGCGATATTTGGATGCTAGGCAAGAAAACGCACATTTTCTGAACACGAGCGTTCTTTGTGTACGTGACGTGAAGAAAATGTGCGTTGACACAGCATAGCGCCAAATAGCGTCTTTTTTTAGCCGATGACGCGAAGAGGAAGTATCAAATACAACCACCTATCACCATTTCCATTGATAATGCAAGGCGCGGTGGAGGAGGTGAAGTTGAGCATGATGAGAGGCTCGTCAATGACGTGCATACAGTCGATGATATACTTGGAGTTGAAGCCGATCGTGAGATCCTTGCCTCTGATGCCTATGGACAGTTTTTCATTGATCTCGCTGTCCTCACTATGGGCGCTGAGAAGCAAAGTGTCCTCACGCACTTCCATTTTGACATAGGCTCTCTTGTCGAGGCGGTTGACCAAAGAAACGCGATCGATGGCGTTTTCAAACAGCTTTTTGTCGGCAGTGACGGCCGTGGTGAACGTGACGGGAATGATCTTTTCGTAGTTGATATACTCCTCGCTGATGAGGCGGGAAACTATCTTTGTGTGGAAAAGATCGACCATGATATAATTTTTCTCGATGTAAACGGTGATCGCCTCGTCGCCGTCGTCGAGAAGGCGGGCAATTTCGTTCATTGTTTTTGCGGGAACGACGATCTTTTCCGTAATGCCGTTGTTTTGAATCGAGGCACGGGATAACGCAAGACGATAACCGTCGGAAGCGACCGCTTCGAGTTCGTTTTCCATAATATTGAGGCAAACGCCGCGAAGGGTTGGACGAGCCTCGTCAACAGATACGTTGAAAATGACTCTGTTGATGATGTTTTTGAATTCCTTTTTGAGAATCGCGAAAGAATTTTCAGTGCTGACCTCTTTGAAAATGGGATATTCGTCGACAGGGAGCGTCTTGATCTGCAACTCGCTGTCGAGATATTTGATGACCATCTTTGTTGAGGCTGTGCCGTCAAGTTCGACCTCTTCCTCCTCGATCTTTTTGGCATAGTCCGCAAACAACTTGCCTGGAATGATCATCTCGCCGTCAATGAGGACTTTTGCATTGATCTTTTTTTCGATGGCAAGTTCCAGATCGGTGGCGAAAAGCGTGAGCGTTTCACCTTCCGCAGTGACTCTTACGCCTTCAAGAATGGGATTTGTCCTTTTTGAGGGAAGTGCCTTCACAACCTTCGAGAGCGCGTCGCTCAATTCATTGCCTTGACATACAACTTTCATATTCAACCTGACCTATATCTATTTATTTTTTATCTTTGATAATAATAGCATAAATAAAAAGTGTTGACAAGTGGATTTTTTATGCAAAACAACAATACTTTGTTGCAAAATTTGGTTGTATCCAAATATATTGTGTTTTGAGGGGCAATTGGGGTGTTGATAAATAAGGGTTGATATAAACAAAATATAAACAAAAGAAAAAGATATCCACATCAGATATTAAGGGCGGCAAAAGAGAAGATCAAAGAGAAGATGTATGACACAAAAACGCTTATGACAAAAAGCAGGAAAAACACGGAAAGATTGCTTTTGATACGCTTGATATTTTTGAAAAGATATACAAACGCAACGCCCGCGTTCATACACAATCCTCCAAGCGCCGCGCCAAAGCCAAGCCCACCCATGATGTAAAGTTTGCTTATTACGACGGATGAAACACAGTTTGGTATTGCGCCTACAATTACGGAAAATAGAGGCGTAATGTATTTGTTTGCGCCAAGGAAGGATATGAGTTTGTCCTCACCAATGAAATATATGAGCAAACCAAACGCGATGTTGACGACGAATACATACAGGAAAATTTCGATAGAGTGACAAAGAGGCTTGACAAAAAACCGCTTTAGATTGTCGGATTTTTGACGTTTTGCATCATACATGCGCTTGTATGAGGACAATATGCCGTCGCCGGAAGGTGTGAGAGCACAGTGTGATGATGTGCAATGCTCATGCAGGTGCGGGCAGGTTGAATTTTGGCAATCGGAACAATCGCAATCATTGTGCGCGCCATGCGTGCATTTTTCAACAAGCTGCGCGCCTTTGTTTTCAGACAAAGCGATTTGGTAGTCATCCTCGCAATGCGCGAGATGATGTCGTACGGATCTTGTGCCTTTTTGATAAATCAAATCGATCAGATAGCCGAAAATCAAGCCGAGAAAAAACTTTGAAAAAAGAAGAGGGAGCACATGCAGCGCCTTGTCGGGATAACTTAAAAAGACGGGAAGCGCCTCGTCGGAGGTGGCGAGATATACGGCAATGAGGGTGCCGAGAGTGATGTGTTTTTTGTGGTAAAGATCGGTTGCGACGACTGAAAATCCACACTGCGGAAGCATTGCGACGCTTACGCCTATAAGGGGAGCGAACTTGCCTTTGAGATGGACCTTTTTTGAAAAAAGAGGCTCGAAAAACGCAATAGCAAACGTGAAAACCGCTACAAATGCAAGCAGTTTTAAGCTGTCTATAAATGCGTCAAGAAAAACCTCGCCCATATCGCGCTTATTATGCAACAAAAGAAGAAAAAAATCAAATATATACAGCCAAATTGAACAAGATAGGGGAAAAATAAGAAAATTTTGGGCGAAGCGGGGAATAAAATAAAGAGAAAGAAAAATAAAAGAGCGCCGAAAGAAAAAAATCCTTGACAAAAACAGCGGATAAGTTATATTATATACAAGCATTGAATATGCCTGTTTAGCTCAGTCGGTAGAGCATTCGGCTGTTAACCGAAGTGTCGGGGGTTCGAGTCCCTCAACAGGCGCCATAATAAAAGCATCGCCACTAGAGATAAGAGGCGATGTTTTTATTATCACACAAACGTAATAGAGGGACTCGAACGGGCGGAAAAGGCGACAATCCGGTGAATTGTCGCCCCGCCCCGGCGTGATAGCGCAGGCAACGAAAAGATGTGCGGGTAACCCAAAGGGACACCTCTCGCTGTGCGGGCGGGAATGCTTTAGCCAAGCGGAGCGAGTCCCTCAACAGGCGCCATAATAAAAGCATCGCCACTAGAGATAAGAGGCGATGTTTTTATTATCACACAAACG
>CANQMD010000058.1 GCA_947624885.1 uncultured Clostridia bacterium | reverse complement strand
GCTGTCTGTCATTCATATCCACGCAGCGTTTCCACGTGATCTTGCGCACGTCTATGCCCAGCGCGTTGCCCTGCTGAATGTGGTTGTCCAACATCGCCGCCAACAGGTTGTTTGCCGCTCCGATAGCGTGGAAATCGCCCGTAAAGTGCAGATTTATGTCCTCCATAGGCACATCTTGCGCATATCCGCCTCCCGCCGCGCCGCCTTTTACGCCAAACACCGGTCCAAGCGACGGCTCTCTCAGCGCCACCATAACGTTTTTGCCTATGCGTTTAAGCCCGTCCGCAAGGCCCACGGTGGTGGTGGTTTTGCCCTCGCCCGCGGGAGTCGGCGTGATGGCGGTGACCAGCACAAGCTTTCCCTTGTGCCCCGCGCGTTCCTCCATTATGCGTTTGTAGTCGAGTTTGGCTTTGAAGTTGCCGTACTGTTCGACGTATTCGGGCTTGATCCCCGCGCGTTTTGCGATTTCAAGGATGTGCAACATCTTGTAGCTTTGTGCGATTTCGATATCGGATTTGATAGCCATAGGACCTCTCCAAATGCTTTTTGATACCATATATACTAAACAGTTTTTTGCGTTTTGTAAAGTTTTCGGGCGGCAGTATAAATTTTTTTGTAAAAAATAAAAAAAATATTAAAAAAGTGCATAAAAAAATATACACTTTGTTAAAATGTGGTATATAATCATTTCAGAATGAATTTTTGGAGGCAACAAAATGAAAGATTTCGCAACAAAGTACCTTGAAAAGTACAATGGCTTCAGCAAGATCGTCAAGATTTTGCTCTGCTTGCTTTGGGACATCCCGTCCACCCTTTACAGATTTTCAAAGAGTGCGCTCAAAGACAACACTCTTGGCATGATCCTTGCGGTATTGATCGGTCTTGTCGGCGGATGGATCTTGTTCATCATCGACATCGTGACGCTCGCACTCAAGGACAGCCTGTTGTGGCTTGACGACCTCGGCATCAGCGAGGAGAAGATGGCGACAGCTCTCAAGGAAGAAAACGGTGAGGACGCTCCCGCAAAGGAAACCGAGCCTCAAGAAGCGACCCAAACAGAGCCGCAAACCGAGCAACAGCCCGAAGAGGCTCCCGCAGAGGAAGAGGCTGACAAAGAGGACAAAGCCGAATAACTCTCGCAACATGATTTGCAAAAAAAAGGCGCTTGAAGCGCCTTTTTTCATACTTAAAACGTCCGTTTTACAATTTTATGCATACGCTTATATTCGTGAGTTGCTCGGACGGCGTTCTTAATTGTTGCCGCTCATGCCCTGTTTTGCCGCGCATCACGGCGTTGCCAATGCCAAAAACAACTTGCCTACTTTTTGATGTAAAAATCATATTTCAGGATGGCGTAACAAGTTTTTGCGTCGTTGATCTCATTGCTCAACACTTTTGCACGCGCATCGAAAAACGGCATGCGCACGACATGCAAAAACTCGTCGCAGTCGGGGTGTTCGCCGACGTATTTCAGCCCTTTCGCAACGTAGATATACAATTTTTCGTTGGTGTAGCCGGGAGTTGGATAAACTGTCCCCAGCATATGCAGTTGTTCTGCCGCAAGGCCCGTTTCCTCCTCGAGTTCGCGAGTGGCGGCGACAAGCGGATCCTCGTCCGGCTCAAGTTTGCCTGCAGGGATCTCCAGCATTGCCTCGCGATAGGGATAGCGGAATTGCTCCACGAGGTACACAAATCCGTCCTCATCCACGGGCAGCACCGCCGCGCCGCCGGGGTGCGTCACATACTCGCGCTTGGAGCGGGTGCCGTCCGGCAGTTCCACGTCGTCAAGGCGCAGACGGATTATGCGGCCGTCGTACAGCGTTTGCGAGGCGATTTCCTTTTCCTCAAGCGGCGAATTATGCCGCCAAGTAAGGTTTTGGATCCGAAAATAATTGTCCTGCGTCTTTTTGATATAATTCTCGTCCATATATCCTCCGTACTCCAACATTATATCTCAAACGGCGGCAATTCTCAACCCCAAATTTCCAAAACCTCGCGCCGCGACCAAAAGCCACATATATGCGCAGTCTACCTCAGCGCATTTGACATCTACGCCCCGCCCTGCTATAATTTGACGTATGAAAGTTGCGATAGTTTTGAACTGCGGCAAGCCGATAGAGCGCAAAATATGCGCGGACAAAGTGATATGTTGCGACGGCGGCTACCTTTGGTGCCCCTTCCCTCCGGACGTTTTGCTTGGCGATTTCGACTCCATGCCCAAGCCCGCCGACTTTGATGGCGAGATAGTTGAGCACGACTCCCACAAAAACGCCGGCGACGGCGAACTTGCCGTCTACTACGCCAAGGAGGAACTCGGCGCGGACGAAGTGGTGTTTTACGGCGTGCTTGGCGGCAGATACGACCACACGCTTTGCAATTTCGCCATTATGCGCCTCGCGACCGACCTCGGCATGACCGCAAGCGCACAGGAGGACGGCCTCAACCTGCACCTCGTGCGCGGCGAGTTTGACCTTCCCACGCAAAAGGGCGAAACCATCTCCATCCTGCCTCTCGGCGGCAACGCCATCGTGACTTGCTCAAACAACCTCGAATATCCACTTGAGGATCTGTTGCTGACCTCCTCGGACTCCCGAGGGCTGTCCAACATCTCCAAGGGCGGCAAAGTGCACATATCCGTCAAAGCCGGCGCCGCGCTCGTGTTCAGATATCTGAACAGATGAAGTGAGATTTAGAGGCAAAAGCCACGCAAGCGATCGACTTGCGTGGCTTTTTTATAAATTTTTACTCTGTGACGGAATAACCACCAAGTCATTGCCGCATTTGTTATTATAGCGATACTATTAGACGGGATTCCTGTCTGTTTGTCGACATCTTCGTTCGCAACAAATTTATATTATACACTCGGCTTGTCGATGAGTTTATAATAAACGTAACCCTGCTCTCTGCTGTAGTCTATAAAACTGTCATCTGTATATTGTCCCGACTCAAATTTTTGCTGCGCTTACTCAAATTCATTGTCAACGGAATAGGTGCAGTACAAAGAGGTTAGATCGTCTTTACTATGTTCCTCATATATATCTAGCATAAAAGAGTTCGATTCATCTGCCCCTGCTTGGAGCACAAGCGACAAATAAGTGAAATCATATATTTCATTAAATGCTTGCTTTATAAAATCTATTTTACTTTTGTATGTAGGAGATGCGGATACAGGTGCATTTGCTATATTGTTCTTGATGTTTCCCTTCACACTCTCCTCATAGACGATATTACCCTCCAGCGTCTTATAACCTTCATCGCCCAAGATTGTACCTTCCTCTTGCAAATAATTCTTTGCTGCTTCCTCGTTCGCAAAAATTGACAAGTAATTCAATTCTCCGGTTTCAATACTATCTTTTATCACACCGGCATACAATAATCTGTCAAATCCCGTATCACCAACCACTAATACCAATTGACAAAAATTATCAGGCTTTTCTGTCAGTATGTCCAAACTATAACTCATCCAATGTTCGATAAACTCGTCGTTGACAAAGTTATCGATATAATAAGATAGCAGATCATCGTCGTCGGTCGGCAAACAACTGAGGGATTGTCGGAAATTTGACAGCATTTCAAAAAAATAAAAAATTTTTGCAAATAGTCCCAATAAAACGATGCTTCCACATTGTATATATTACGTAAGATGTAAAAAATCAAAAAATTTCATAACTTTCCGCAAAACCAGTCGCGCAAGCGGCTGTTTTTGTTTTATGCCCCTATAAAATTTGGGCGGACGCTTTGTCCGAACGTTGATTTGAGTTGGTGTGGCATCACAGCGATCCGCCGACATCATTAAAAAAATTGCAATTTGCTATTGCGTCGAGGGCGTTTAGGGTTTAAAATTAAGTATCAAATCAACAAGGAGAATATTATGGCAGACAACAAAAACCCCTATGCGGGCACCAAAACGGAAAAGAATTTGTGGGAAGCGTTTGCGGGAGAATCGCAAGCACGCAACAAGTACACCTATTTTGCCTCAGTCGCAAAAAAGAACGGCTACGAGCAGATAGCGGAGTTGTTCCTCAAGACCGCCGACAACGAGAAAGAACATGCAAAGTTGTGGTTTAAGGCGCTTGGGCAGCTTGGCGCCACGGAGGAAAACCTTCTTGCCGCCGCGGAAGGCGAAAACGCCGAGTGGACGGACATGTACGAGCGCATGGCTCGCGAGGCGGAGGAAGAGGGATTCACGGAACTTGCCGCGCAATTCCGCGGAGTCGCCGCGATCGAAAAGGAGCACGAGGAGAGATATCGCGCCCTTTTGCACAACATCCAAACCAAAACAGTTTTTGAAAAGAGCGGCGTGAGCGTTTGGGAATGTCGCAATTGCGGACACATCGTCGTTGGCACTTCCGCTCCCGAAAAATGCCCCGTTTGCAACCATCCGCAAAGCTATTTTGAACTGCGCAAAGCCAACTATTGATCATCAAAACATCAAGTCGAAAACGCAAAACACGCGTTTTACACAACAAAAACGGCAGATGAACTGCCGTTTTTGTCAAATATAGCCAATGAGAAACAATCATTCGACCTCGCCGTCGATCCCGTCGTCCGCGGCGTTTTGTTTTGCCTCGTTTGAAGTTTCATCCAAAAGAGAGCCTTCCTCTGTCGTCTGCTTTTCGGCATTCGTTTGGTTTTGGCTTGCGGTGTTAAAGACCTGCGCCTCAAAGTTGTCGTCATCGTCGTTGAGCACGATCTGCTCCCCGTCTGCCGTCGCGACTTTGTCGGATGAGCGCCCCATCTGGTCAAGGAACGCCTTCGAGCCAAACAGCAGCACCCCCGCCGCGATCGCGATGAGCATGTCAATAAACGCAAAGCTGTTGTACGCAAGGCTGTACGCCGCAACTGTGCCGTAGGTTTCCACATCCGCCCAGCTTGCAAACGCATACACGCCCGACAGCACGTGGCAGGCAAACCTCAGGCATACAGCGACCACCGCGCCAAGCACGAAGCCCACAACGGGGTATTTTTTGACAAATCCCTTTTCCACAAATATGCCGCTTATGCCGATAAGTCCGAACGCCAGCGGGTAGTCAAGCAAAAATTGCATGGGATGAATGATCCAAGGATCCTGCACCGCCTGCAAAGTGCCGTAGATCAAGCAAACTATCACGCCGCGGCGCGTGCCGAACATGCAGCAATATATCATGAGCGGCAACAGACTTGCAAACGTCACCGATCCGCCCTGCGGCATTTCGAAAAACTTGACGTAACTCAGCGCAAAGCTGAGCGCAATGGCGATCGCGCCGTACACAATGGAGCGCGTGTCGCTGAGGTTGCGCTTGCTGCCCAGCGCATATATGCCCGCAATCAGCGCCATAAACACCACTGCGGACACGATGAGTCCCGTAGTGTTTGCGTCGTATTCCGCCTCGACGGTTTTGAAATACTTCGCCATCTGCACCATTATCGCGATAAAAGCGCCCAGCGCGCCCGCTCCCGTGACGATACCCGCGATCTTGACCGCTTTTTTCGAGAATAAGCCACAAATAAGCATCGCGAGCAAGCCTACGACAACAACTATGATAAGCGCCATTATGGGCCAGAACAACAGCGCCTTTCCCTCGCCCATATACTCCGTGTCCAAACCTTTGAGATAACTCATCGCTATGACAGTCGCAAGTGCAAAGCCGATCGCTATGCCCGCGGCGTACTTTTTGAAGTCCGCAAACTTGTCCTTCCTCAAAAAGTAGACCGGCGTCCCGACGATGATGATCCCGCCGACAAGCGCGATCACCGCGTAAAGCAGCGCGCTTCCGAGTTTGTCAAAAACATCTCCCAGATCCATAAAAAAACCTCCTGTGTGCTTAGGGAGGTCAAAAGGTGGGACATAGCAATTTTGCCGCGCGAATGTGCGCGAATTGGTTTTGCTTCCTTACGCGAGGATTATCTCACAAGTTGAAGGGTATCATCTCAGCCTTACGGCACCCCTAGCACATTGATGATAGCACCCTTGCCCCGCTCAAGTCAACCGATTGAAAAAAATAATATGCACATATGCGCAAATTTTGCCGCGTTCTTTTCATTATGGCTTGACATAGATATTTTGAAAGATTAAAATGTTGATTAAGAACAAAAAGGAGATTTTTTATGAAAAAGCCCAAATTCAAACTTCTCAAAGAATTCAAAGACTTCATCAATCGCGGCAATGTGGTTGACCTCGCCATCGGCGTTATCATCGGTGGAGCGTTCAGCGCTATCGTGACGGCACTCACCAACCAGATCCTTATGCCGATCATCAATTACATTCTCAACTTGATTACGGGCGGCAAAGGATTGGAGGGAGTATACTCATATTTGCACACGGCATATATGACTAATGAGGCAGGCGAAAAAGTCATCGACATCGCCAACTCGATATACATCGATTGGGGCGCGTTTATCACAGCGATCATCAACTTCTTGCTTATAGCGCTCGTGCTCTTCCTCATCGTCAAGGCCATCAACACATTGCGCGATGGAGCCTCGTCTGCAAAGAAAAAGTACTATCCTCTCACCAAAGAGGAATATAAGGCGCTTCGCAAAGAAGGCAAATCCCGCAACGAAATCCTCGCCGTTGCCGTCGATAAAAAGGCCACGCAAGAAGCAGAAGCCACTGCCGCAGCGGAAAAAGCTGCCGCGGAAGCCGCTGCAGAAGCCGCAAAGCCCTCTCCCGAACTCGAATTGCTCACGGAGATCCGCGACCTTCTCAAACAACAGGCGCTCAAAAACTCCGAGAGTTCAATCCCCACCGACGAGGACTGATCTTGACGATCTGAAATTGCAAGAGGACGCAACGCGTCCTCTTTTGTTTTGTCCAAAATCAAATTCCCTTTACAATCGTTTATCATTCACATTTAAGAGTGTTTTTCCTATCTTTTTGCTTAAAGTACCTTCTATCCGCTTTTTCAGCCCAAAATTCAGCAACTGTTCTCGCTTTTGTTTTGCGTTTTTTTGACGTAGAAACAATTCGCGTTGCACAAAGTCAACGCGCACTCTGCTTTTTCGACGTTCGCTTCATTGTATGACCGCTCGCGCCGCGCCTCAACTGTCGATTCTCTCATCAACCAACTTGCTTTGGACGTACACTCACGCGCATACTCGCGCATGCCGCGTTCATAAATTTTACGCGAGCCCTTCAATTTATTGACAAACGCCTGCGTTTATGTCAATATAAAAATTGTATTCTAAAAGAGAGTGATACTATGATTTCATTGCTAATTCTATCTGCAAGCGGACTGAGTGTCAACAGCATAGCGGGATGCGTCTTTTTGCTTGCTCTGGGCATACTGCTGGTCGTCAAAGGCGGCGATTGGTTTGTCGACGCGGCAAGTTGGATCGCGGAGGTCAGCGGCATACCCACGTTCATCATTGGCGCGACGATAGTCAGCCTTGCCACCACCCTGCCGGAGATACTTGTTTCCAGCATAGCCGCGTCGCAAGGCAGCGCGGGGCTGGCGATAGGCAACGCGGTCGGCTCCGTCAATTGCAACATAGGTCTGATATTGGCGATTTCGCTGCTGTTTATCCCATCAAAATTCGAGCGCAAGGACTATGCCGTCAAAATGGTGCTTCTGCTTGTGGCGATATCCGTGCTTTGGGCGGTAAGCGCGACGGCGGACAAGATGGTTTCCTGGTGGGAAGCGCTGATCGTGCTTGTCATATTTGTCGCGTTTATGACGGAAAACATAATCAGCGCAAAAAAGCATGCCTCTTCCCTCGCGATCGAACAGCCCGTCAAGGAGCCGTCGCTTCCATCGGAGGACATGACCGCCGTTCTTTGCTCGTCTGACGGTCCCCTCTCTTATTATGCGGTGGCGCAGGAGAGGAAGATGATGCATATCAAGCGCACCGGCATGACAATTCAAAAGGCGGACATCGGCAAAAACATCATCAAATTCGCCATCGGCGCGGGCTGCATAGTGCTGGGCGCACAACTGATGTGCGACAATGGCTCTCAGATCGCAAGGCTTGCGCACGTGCCCGAAGCCATCATCGGCGTGACCATCCTCGCCGTGGGTACTTCGTTGCCGGAACTTGTCACGACGATCACCTCCATCATCAAAAAGAAAGCGGATCTGTCGGTGGGCAACATTGTGGGCGCAAACGTCATAGACATCACTTTGATCCTGCCCCTGTGCTCGTTTATAAGCGAAGGCAAATTCGGCGCGGCGCTGCCCATCTCGCCTCAATCCGCTGTGCTGGACTTCCCATTCTGCCTTATGGTGGCGGCGATGGCAATGCTCCCTGCCCTGCTTATGGGGCAATTCAAGAGGTGGCAAGGCGGGATATTGCTTGTCGGTTATATAGGCTATATCACCCTGCTTGTGCTCAACACAGTGCGGATCATCCACATCTTCTGATTTTCAACCTCAACAAACTACGCTTGCAAATACATATTGCAAAGCGTAGTTTTTTTTATTTATCAATACACATGCCGCACAGTGGCGAATTATCGCGCTTTACATTTCAGTAATATTATGCTATAATTTCAGTACCACAAAATGAAGCGAGTGATTTTATGGGTAAATATGTGATCGCGTATGACGTCGGCACCACGGGCTTGAAAACTTGCCTGTATGAGATCGGCGACAGCATCAAAAACATCGCTTCCGCCGCGGAAGGCTACAATCTTTACGTGCTTGAAAACGGCGGGGCGGAACAGGATCCCAACGAGTGGTGGGCGGCAATGATCCACACCACACGCCGCGTTTTCGAGCAATGCGACGTCAAGCCCGAACACATATCGGGCATCTCCTTCTGTTCGCAAGCGCAAGGGCTTGTGCTGGTTGATCGAAACGGCACTCCCGTGCATCGCGCATTCAGCTATATGGATCAACGCGCCACGGAGGAACTCAAAAAGGGCATCGGCTACGGCATAAAGATCGCGGGAGGAAACATTTTCAAACTCATACCCGCGCTGTCCGTGACGGGCGCGGCGCCTGTAAGCGTAAAAGACCCCGTGTGGAAATACAATTGGCTCAAAAATCACGAGCCTGGCAACTTCGCAAACGTCTACAAGTGGCTTGACGTGAAGGAGTATCTCATCTGTCGCCTCACCGGCGAGTTTGTCATGACCTACGATTCCGCTTTCGGCACCCTGCTCTACGACTTCCGCAAGCGTCGCTTCTCCAAAAATCTTTGCAATCTGTTCGGCGTGAAGTACGAGCATATGCCCCGCCTCATCGACTCTACCGACTGCGCGGGTCGCGTCACCGAAAGCGCCGCGAGGGAACTTGGCATTGCAAAGGACATACGCGTATTCGGCGGCGGAATGGACGCAAGCCTCATCGGTGTTGGCGCGGGAGCGACCGCGCTTGGCGACACACATATCTACAGCGGCACTTCGGGCTGGATAAGCACCGTCACCAACAGGTCCGTCGTGGACGTAAACAATATGATCGCG
>CANQMD010000057.1 GCA_947624885.1 uncultured Clostridia bacterium | reverse complement strand
AAGTGGGATATCGCGTTTGTAAAACCCGACGGATCGGGCGAAGATCTTGCGGAAATATGCGTCGCAAGAGAGGATTTCAAAATAATCGAACACGCAAACATACAATAAAAAGTGTTCGAATTTGTCCCAACCTTGCCCACCAAAAAACCCACTGTTTAGTGGGTTTTTCTTTGCGCCGAATGAAAATTTCGCTTCGCTTGATTTTGCACAATCGTTGCTCCGCTCACAGATTTTTTGTTAGCGGCAAAAAGTTTGACCTTGTGTCGGATATATTTTGATAAATTTACAGATGTTAGTTTCGTACAGATGCTAGTTTCGTTTTGCATGATTTACATATGCGAGTTTCGCTTTGCGTGCGGATTGTATGTGAAAATATGCATAACAAAAACAGAGCGGAACTGCCCCGCCCTGCCGCGCACGACGCGAGAAGTCAGCACATCTTGTCGTGAAGCTGTTCCCCGCCCAAAATGTGTATGTGGAGGTGAGGGACGGATTGGCAGCCGTGTTTGCCCTTGTTGCTCACCATCCTGAAACCGTCGCTCAAACCAAACGAGTCCACAAGAGATGCCAGAGTCTTCAGACAACGCGCGAGCGTCGCCGCCTGTTCGTCGCTCATCTGGGTGATGTCTGAGTAGTGCTGTTTGGGAATGAGCAACAGGTGCACCTTGGCTTGAGGCTCAAGATCCTTTATGACGATCATATCATCGTCCTCGTACAGTTTGGCGGAAGGGATCTCGCCCTTCACGATCTTGCAGAATACGCAATTGTCCATAGTGACCTCCTCAAATAATGTCGCGGCATTTTTGCCGTTGATATTATATTTTTAACGTTTGATATCCTCGCAGCCTGGCAAAGCGCCTCAGCTAGTCAGCTGAAATGCCGTCGAGATACAAGCCTGTCGCAACAACCCTCTTCAGACTGCCGCGCTCGCCGCTTGAACTGTAAACTTTGATGTAGTTTGGAGTGTGCCCCACCCACATGTCGTTTTCACAAGTTTCAAACAGCACCTCGCACTCCTCGCCGATATGCCGTTGCAAAAAATCGTGCGAAAGCTGCTTTTTCAACTCTGTCATGACTCGCACCCTGCTTTCCATCACCGCTGGAGGCAAGGGCTTGAGTTTGCCCGCCGCTGTGCCCCCGCGCGATGAGTAAGGAAATACGTGTATGTCCGAAAATCCGACTCGCCGCGCAAACTCTGCGCAGGAAGCAAATTGCGCCTCGGTTTCCGTCGGAAAACCCACAATGATGTCCGTCGTAACTCCGGCATTCGGATAATATTCGCGGATCAACTCCACTTTTTTGATATATTCGTCGGGCGTGTAGTGTCTGTTCATCGCCTTGAGCACGTCCGCATCGCCGCTTTGCAAAGACAAGTGAAAGTGCGGACAAAACGCCTTCAGCCGCGTCGTCGCGGCAAGAAATTCTCTGTCAATCACGTTTGCCTCTATGGACCCAAGCCGTATGCGGAAATCGTAATCCGAAAGATTTTGCACCAATTCCGTCAGCGAGCCGCCTCTCTCCTTGCCATACGCGGACAGGTTGATCCCCGTCACAACGACCTCTTTCACGCCCTCGCGCACGCCGTCGAGTTCCGCGCGAATGCTCTCGACGCTGCGCGACCTGCTTCTGCCACGCAGATACGGGATGATGCAGTAGCTGCAAAAATTGTTGCACCCGTCCTGCACCTTGATGAAGTGGCGCGTGCGCAGATTTACAACCCCTTCGCCCTCTTCATATCTATCCGAAATGGAAAAATCCGCGGAAGGGAGCGCCGTACCGTCTTTCAATTTTGCGACTATCTCATGCGCGAGCCTGATTTTGCCCTCCGTGCCGCCAACGTACTCCACGCCGTCGCGCTCAAACTGCGCACTGTCGCGCTGGGACGCGCATCCGCATATGTAGATCGACGCGCGATCGTTGATCTTGCGCACGCGAGCAATGCTCTGACGCGACTTTTTTTCCGCCTCAGCAGTCACGGCGCAGGTGTTGATCACGTATGCGTCCGCATATTCCAATCCCTCGGCGACTTCAAATCCCGCCTGCCTGAACACCGCCAACATAGCGTCGCTGTCGTACAGATTGACCTTGCATCCAAGCGTGAACACGCATATTTTAGGCACCCTCTCACTCATAGCGCAACTCCCCCAATGAGTCAAGCACAAGAGCGCTTGCAACGATCGCCGCCGTTTCCGCCCGCAGTATCCGTCTGCCAAGAGTCACCAAAGTTGCGCCGTTCGCGCCCGCCTTTTCCGCCTCCTCGCGCGTGAATCCGCCCTCAGGCCCCACGACGATCGCGACGTTTTTCCCCTTCGCCGCCTCCGCGAGAGAGGTTTTGCGCTCGCACTCATACGCAAACAGAACGCTGTCATAATTGCAAAATTCCTCCGCGATGCTGTCAAACGTGCTGAGATCGCCAACTTCGCTGAGATACGCCGATCCGCATTGCTTTGCCGCCTCAAGCGCTATCCGCGCCCCGCGTTCGGACGAAAACTTGCTTTCCGCGCAATTGGCGCTCACAAACGGCACCACTTTATCCACGCCGAGTTCCACAGCCTTTTGTATGACAAAATCCAGCTTGTTGTTTTTGAGCAAGCCCGCATACAGCGTAAGATTGACGCTCTTTTTGTCCACCTCGCGCACGCTGTCCACAACAAGTTCGGCTTGACCGTCGCCTATGCGACTCACGGTGCAAAGCCTCTCCTTGCCGTCGTTTGCAAGTATAACGGCTTTGTAACCGACTTTGTAGCGCAACACTCTCGTCATATGCAAAAACTCGTCGCCGCTGAGCGCAATGAGATCTCCGTTTATGTCGGATGGTTGAACAAAAAATCTGCGTATCTCCATAAATATTTCCGTTTGCCCGATTTGGCTTTGAAATCGATATTCTAAACGGGCGTATTATCCAATTTTAAAAACCATTGCCTGCCAGCCGTCCTGCTTAAGACCGTCTGTAAATCTGAATCCTGCGCTCTCGTAGCAAGCCTTTATCCATTCCGCTCGCTCGTCGATTATGCCGCTCAAAAGTATGCTGCCGCCTTTGTTGACGTGCTTTTTCAGATCGCCCGCAAGCCTCGCCAAAATATCCGCGGTGATGTTGGCGATTACAAGATCGGCGCTCCTGTCGCCCGAAATAAGATCCGAAAGTTCTATCACTGCGTCCACGCCGTTTTGCTTTGCGTTTTGCTTTGCAAAATCGACCGCAAGCGGGTCGATGTCGCACATATACACGCTTTTTGCGCCCGTCAGCGCCGCCGCTATCCCCAATATCCCGCTGCCGCAGCCAACGTCGATCACGTCCTTGCCGCAAGCGTCCATAAGTTCCAGACACATGCGAGTCGTAGCGTGCGAGCCCGTGCCGAACGCCATGCCGGGATCGAGCAACATAACCTTTTCGCCCTGCTCAGGTTGATATTTGATCCACGTGGGGACAACGGTGATGTTTTTTGTTTTGATGGGCCGATAGTACTTTTTCCATTCGTTTTCGTAGTCCGCGCCGTCAATGACAGACGCTTGGATCTCGCCGTAACGTACACCGCCCGCCTCGCGCATCTCTTCAAGCCTTTCCTTGAGGCGGGTCACAAACACATCGTCGTCAAGATCCGTCACAGTGCCGACTTTGACGACTTCGCTCTGCTTCAATACGCTTTCGTCAACATAATCCCAGATGACGTCGCTTTTGATGAGTTCCGCAAAATCGTTGCTATCGATTATCGAAACGCCGCCCGCGCCTACGTCAAACATTGCCGAGGCGACAAGATCGGCGTCTTTTGAGGATGTGTTGACTGTGATCGACAAATATTTCATAAATTTATGTAGCGATTTTTGACCTCTTGGTCAATATGGTCACAATTTGCAAGCGCTCACTTTTTTTCGTCAAACGCTTTTTTGAGCGGACGCTGTTTTTGTTCAAGCGATTTTGCAAACTTCTGCAAATTTTCCTTTTGCTCCTTGCTCAGGGATTTTGGAACTTCCACTACGACGTTGACATACATATCGCCCTTGGATTCGCTGCGCAGTTTTTTTACGCCGCAACCCTTGAGTTTGAGTTGCGTGCCGCTTTGGGTACATTCGGGGATCTTGAGTTCCTTTTCGCCGTATGGAGTGGGAATGCCGACAGTTGCGCCGACCGTTGCCTCGTAAAATGTGACGGGGTAATCCACAAACAGATCGAAGCCCTTGCGCACGAACAGTTTGTGCGGCTTGACGGTGATCTCAACCACAAGCGCTCCGCTTTCGCCGCCGTTTGCGCCGCCATGCCCCTCGCCGTGATATGTGATGCGCTGTCCGTTGTCAATGCCCGCGGGGATATTCACCTTGATCTCGCGATTTTTGACAACTCTTCCCTGCCCGGAACATGCCGAACACTGCTCCGTCACGATCTTGCCCTTGCCTTTGCACTTTGGGCATACGTTGGTGGCGCTTATCTGTCCGAACGGGGTGCGTTGCACCGTTGTGACCTGGCCTCTGCCGCCGCACTGCGGACACGTGCTGAAACTCTTTCCATCCTTTGCGCCCGTGCCATGACAGCTTGGACACTCCTCCGCGCGTTTGACCGAAACCATCTTTTGAGTGCCGAAAACGGCTTCCTCAAACGTGATAGTCAGCCCGACGAGAATATCTCTGCCCCTCTGGGGAGCGTTTGCGCGCGATGCCGACGATGTCGCAGAGCCGAATCCGCCGCCCGTAAATCCGCTGAATATGGAGGAGAAAATGTCGTCCATATTGAAACCGAATCCGCTTGCGTCGCCCGAATAGCCGCCGAATCCCGATCCCATCTGAGGGCCGTTTTCATCGCCGTATTGGTCGTATGCGGCGCGTTTTTGGTCGTCGGACAGCACTTCGTAGGCATGATTGATCTCCTTGAACTTCTCCTCCGCCGCCTTCTTTTCCTCATCGGACTTGGTCGTGTAAAGGTCGGGGTGATACTTTTTTGCCAATTGCCTGTACGCCGCCTTGATCTGGTCGGAAGTTGCCGTCTTTTCAACGCCTAATATTGAATAATAATCCTTTGCCATATGTCTTTATTTACGGTTTAGCGGGGCGATTTGATCGCCCCGCTACGCGATGTTGATATTTTTGACTTTGATCAGTCGACCGTGCCATCCATTCCGCCGTCAGCGCCGCCGTCGGGATCAATCCCTGCATTCTTCGCCGCCTCTGCCGCCGCTTCGGGATTTTGCTGATAGAACTTGGTGAAGATGGGGTCGGAAACCTTGGTGAGTTTTTCGACAACTTCCTTGACAGCCTCTTCGGTGTCTGCGCTTTCAAGTTCCTCTTTTGCCGTCTTTGCGGCTTCGAGCACTGCCGTCTTGTCTGCCTCTTCCAGTTTGTCGCCGTTTTCGTTGACAAACTTTTCCATTGCGAACACAAGTTGCTCCGCTCCGTTCTTTGCGTCGATCACCGCGCGGCGTTTCTTGTCCTCTTCGGCGTACTTCTCCGCCTCTTTGACCGCAGCGTCAATGTCGGCTTCGGTGAGGTTGGACGATGCTGTGATCGTGATGGATTGCGACTTGTTGGTCGCCTTGTCCATAGCTTTGACGGACACTATGCCGTTTGCGTCGATGTCAAACGTGACTTCTATCTGCGGGATCCCTCTCGGAGCAGGCGCAATACCTACGAGTTGGAACTTGCCCAACGTCTTGTTGTCGCGAGCAAACTGCCTCTCGCCTTGCAGCACATGGATCTCCACCGCGGTCTGGTTGTCCGCTGCCGTCGAGAACACTTGCGATTTGCTGGTGGGGATGGTGGTGTTGCGGTCAATGAGTTTTGTGAACACTCCGCCCAATGTTTCGATGCCGAGCGACAACGGAGTCACGTCAAGCAACAACATATCCTTGACTTCGCCCGCGAGCACTCCGCCCTGTATCGCCGCGCCAAGCGCAACGCATTCGTCGGGGTTGATGCCCTTGTAAGGCTCCTTGCCTGTGATGGATTTGACCGTGTCGTACACTGCGGGGATACGCGTGGAGCCGCCGACCATGATCACTTTTGCAATGTCGCCATATCCAAGCCCGGCTTCCTTCAGCGCGTCCTTCATGGGACCGATGGTCGCCTTGACAAGATCCTCGGTGAGCGCGTCAAACTTTGCTCTTGTGATGTCCATATCAAGGTGGAGCGGCACGCCGTTGTTCATAGAGATGAACGGCAACGAGATCTTTGCCTTTGTCACGCCGGACAGGTCAATCTTTGCCTTTTCGGCAGCTTCCTTGATGCGCTGCATTGCCATTTTGTCGTTGCTGAGGTCAACGCCGTTTGACTTTTTGAACTCGCTGACAACCCAATCCATAATGCGCTTGTCAAAGTCGTCGCCGCCAAGCCTGTTGTTGCCCGAAGTTGCAAGCACCTCGAAAACTCCGTCGCCAAGTTCAAGCACCGACACGTCGAACGTTCCGCCGCCAAGGTCGAAAATAAGCACTTTCTGATTTTTGTTTTCGTCCTTGTCTATGCCGTATGCAAGCGACGCTGCGGTGGGCTCGTTGATGATGCGCTTTACGTCAAGACCTGCGATCTTGCCCGCGTCTTTGGTCGCCTGGCGCTGTGCGTCGGTGAAATACGCGGGGACGGTTATGACCGCCTCGGTAACCTTCTCGCCGAGATATTTTTCAGCGTCGTTTTTGAGTTTTGTGAGGATCATTGCGGAAATCTCCTGCGGAGTGTATTCCTTTCCGTCTATCTTCACCTTATAGTTTGAGCCCATCTCTCTCTTGATAGAGCTGACGGTGTGCTCGGGATTTGCAACGGCCTGCCTCTTTGCGATTTCGCCCACAAGCCTCTCTCCTTCCTTTGAGAACGCCACTACCGATGGGGTCGTCCTTGCGCCCTCGGCATTTGGAATGACGACGGCTTCGCCGCCCTCCATGACTGCCACGCACGAGTTTGTTGTGCCAAGATCGATACCGATTATTTTGCCCATATGATTCTCCTTTTCCCGATATGTCGGGAAGTCGCATTTTTTATTTTATATTCACGCAAAAGCGTGTTTATTGACTTGTTTTTGTTTGTTTAACTGCCTTTTTGGCAATTTGCGTCGCTATTCCGCGTATGCAATTTTTACGCTTGCCGGGCGCAGCAGATTGCCGTTGAGGGTGTAGCCCTTGAGCAACACTTCAACAACCTTGCCTGCGTTTTCCTCATCCTTTACGCGCTCAACTGCGGTCATGATCTTTGCATCGAATTCCGCGCCTTCCGCTTGTATCTCGGCAAGCCCAAATCCCGACAGTGCGCCGATGATCTGCGCTTCCATCATGTTGAATCCCGTCAGCGCCGCTTCGTCCTTGATATACTTCCTTGCCAGATCGCAATTGTCAAGCACGGTCAACATCTTTTCTATCACGATGGATTGTCCGAGCGCTTTCATGTCCTCCGCTACGCTGTTGTTGCGTTTGCGGTAGTTGTCAAAATCCGCCTGAATGCGTTGCGCAAGCGCCTTGACGCTCTCGACCTCCGCAAGCGCTTTGCCCAACTTTTCCTCTATGGCGGCGATATAGTCGCCGTCGCTCATCTGCTCGCGATCTATCTCGTCGGGAGCGGAGTTTTGCTGCTCTGCGGAAAGTTGTTCGCTTGATTTTTGTTCGGATATTTCCTGCTTTTTGTCCTTTTTCATATCAGTCCTCTTTGTGCCCGTCTGTGATACGCCTGTCTGTGCCGTCTACCACCGCGGACATAGTCTTTTTCATCAATTCGAGCACGCCGATCACCTTTTTGTAGTCCATGCGTTCGGGGCCTATTACTCCCGCCTTGCCGACCACTTCGTCGCCGACTTTGTACGCCGCGGTGACGATCGCGCAACGATCCACGCCGTTGTCCTCCTTGCCTATACGCACGGAAAGTTCTATGCTGCCGTCGTCTGACAAGATCTGCGCCATGCTGTCACGATCCTCAATCACAGACAGAAAAGATTTTGCGTCCTCCACACTGCTGTATTCGGGATAATCCAGCATCTTCAACGCGCCCTCAACCACAACCGTGTCGGTGTGCGAACTTACGTATATGCGCAATATCTGCAACACTTCGTCAAGAATGTCCTTGAAACCTTTGATCTCAACGTCAATCTCGCTCAAATCGAAGTTTTCAAGTTCAAGCAGATTTCTGCCGGCGAATACCTTGTTCAACAGTGTGCTCGCCGCGTCCACATACTCGCCCTTCACGTCGTCGGAAAGGTCTATCGCCTTGTTTGCGAGCATGCCCTTGTCCGTCACGATGAGCACCACCGCTTTTCTGCCCTTGAGAGGCACAAGTTTGACCTCTTCTATCTCGATATCCATAGAGGACTTTTCAACGCAGAACGAGGTGTAGTTTGTGGCGTCGCTGATTATCTTTGCCGCCGCTTTGGACATATCCTCTATGCGTTCAAGCCGCTTGAAAAATCTGTCGCGGATTATCTCAGTTTCCCTGTCGGTGAGCGACGCTTCGCCGGTTTGCGATGAACTGATGCTGTCCACATAAAATTTGTACGCAGCTTTGAGCGGAACGCGCCCCGCAGATGTGTGAGGTTGCTCAATGTAGCCAAGCGCCTCAAGTGCGCTCAACTCAGACCGCACCGTCGCCGAACTCACCTCCGGCAAGTACTTGCTTTGAATATCCGAACTGGACACAGGTTGACCTGTGGATATATACAGATCCACAAGCGCATGCAGTATCCTCTTTTTCCTTTCAGACAGTTCCTTGCTCATATCTCATTCCCGTTTGGCGGAGGTTTTAGCACTCTCACCCATTGACTGCTAACAGTATATTGCTTATTTTGCCAATTGTCAAGACATTTATGCAGAAATTTCATTTATTTTTCCTATCCAACTCATCGGCAAAACTATTTTGAATGCGCCGCACCGCTTTCAAAACCCAACAGGCGACATGCCCAGCATTGCCCTCATAAGCCTGCGATTTTATTATTGATCTAATGTAGAGAAACTATTTTACTATATTTAATATTGGACAACTTAAGTAATACTGATGTGAACAACATTTTAATTTTTGAAATTGAATACTAAGCCTCACAGTAAATCTGCAAAGGATAAAACAATACTCCGCATATCTAGACGGAAAAATATACTTGCGCGATGCTGCGATTTTCATTCTCGGCAACACGTTTAGCGAGCCACTGTTTGCGCCATTTCCCCTGTCCCACAATATACAGACGAACAACACGCACATCAAGCACATCAAATTTTTTGTGATAGATCTGTGATGATCTCGAACTTTCGATCATAAAACCTTTCAAAATTGCACTATTTGCTCGTTAAAACACGATACGTATTGCAATACGTTTCGTGTTTTAATATGATATTATACAAAAAATTTCAAATCGGATCGCAAAATTAAGAAATACTTAAAAAAACAATTGCAATTTGGACAGATATTTGCTATAATTTTTGCACAGTTGCTAGTATGGCTCAGTCGGTAGAGCAGCTGATTCGTAATCAGCAGGTCGGCGGTTCGAGTCCGCCTACTAGCTC
>CANQMD010000056.1 GCA_947624885.1 uncultured Clostridia bacterium | reverse complement strand
GACGCTTGCAGGCTCGCGCATGTATACGTCCATGGCCGATACGGACGAGATCATCGACGAGGCGCTGAAGAGATTTGAGAACGTCTTCAAGACGGTCACCGTCTGCTCCGACTCAAGATTCGAACATTGACATTCCGATATTAGCGTCATAAGTCTTTCAACGCTCGCTCCCGCGCTCACGGGGACGAGCGTTTTTGTATGGCGAAATTTATTGCGGCATATCGCAGCGCAAGCGGATTTGTGCGTATAGTCACGATCGTCGATTTGAAACGAGAGATGATCGAGTTTTATCAAAAGTATGCGCTGCGGCGACAGGGAAGGGAGAGGACTGCGGTTTTGAAAGTACGCTTGCTATCACAGATCTTTGAGGTCGCACGGCTGGGAGTATTAAAACAGATGAGAATGAACTGTTTATAGTATCTGCACTTTGTGTTTGCGCGGCTGAGATAATAAAAAAAAGCGGCGGAAAATTTTCCGTCGCCAGATGTTGTTGATGTGACTGTCAGTCGATATAAGCGTTGCGCAGGGTGTACTCCATCTGAATGGGCTTTTCCACCTGCACATTGTTTTCCGTCACGGTGACGGTGGCTTTGTCGCCCACCTTGTAAGGCTCCACTATCTTCAAAAGGATGTGTTTCATAGTTCTGACGGTGGGATGGGCGATGTCGGAGGGCACATTTGCCACCGCGTAATACAGCGTTTGACTTGCGCCGACAACCTTTGTGGAGCGATTGATCTTGACAACGTAACAATCCATGCCTTCCTCATACAGCGGGGTGGCGCCGTCCTCTTTCATGAGCGTTTGCGTGAAAGGCGTGATGACCTTTTGCGAGGATGACGTTGTTGCGGTGATCGTCACGGCGAGCGCTTCCGATTGAGTGACGAGGGGCATTGTGTACGCAAGCGAAAGCCCGCTTGAGTAGGTGCTCACCGTGCGCAACATCTGATGAAACTCGTTGTTGTCAAAGCAGGTGCCGCTGACTTTGAGTTTGCCGCTGTCCTGTTTGCCGTCCACCGTGCGCTCGTAGTTGTACGATCCGGCATCATACGTCGCCTGCAGGCGGAAGACCTCGTTGCCACCAGAAATGTGGATGGAGTAGGACGCAACGGGCACCATGTACGATGTGGAACTGCCGACAAGTTTGAAGTAACATCCTGTTTTTGACATGTCGTCGCCGATTTCAAGTTCGCCCGTCACAAGGATCCCTTCCGCGACAGAGGAAAGTTCGGCATTGCCAAACGAGGGCACGGTCGCGCCTTCCTCGTAGCCTTGGATATGCACTTTGTAGGTGCCCATCTCTCCGTTGTAGGTGTTGAGAACGTCGTACACAAAACTTTCCGCATTGTGATCGAATCCGAGGGGATTTTCAAGTTGCCCTTGAGGCGTGGCGTTGTTGCACGCGGCAAGCGTGACGCCAAGCGTGAGCACAAGCGCTATTGCGATTGCTGAAATGATAAACTTTTTCATAATAAAAACATTATAACATAAATTTTGTTTACCGCAAGCGAATTTGCCATATTGCGGGATTTTGGACGGTTTTTGAGCGTCAAAAGCAAAAATTTTTCAAATTGCCCCGCAATGGGATTGAAATGGGACATTGCAATTGTTATAATTGTCGTATGAAAATAGTCACGTCAAACTCCTCGCACGGCACGTATTTCAAAGTGTTGGACGAGATGAAAAAAGTCAAACGCGACGGAGGCAGGATTGTCGTCATTGCTCCCGACAGATTCACAGCTTCCGTCGAGAGGGGTTTGCTTTCGACGTTGGGCGCGGAGGGTAGTTTTGACATCGAAGTTATGTCCTTCACGCGCATGGCGGAAAGGTGCGTGGGCGCTGACATCAAAAAATGCCTTACGCCCGAAGGCAGCGTCATGTTGATTGGCAGAGTGATCGACGATTGCCTGTCAAAAGGCGAACTTTGCTATTACGGCAAAGCGGCGGGGCGCGAGGGCTTTGCGTCGGAGTTGTACGCCGCTCTCACGGCGATTCGAAACAGCGGAATTTCCACAGACAAACTTCAGCAAGCGGCGGACGCTGCCAAACCTGCGCTTAAGAGGAAACTCACGGATATCGTCACTGTTTACAAGGGCTATCTTGCCGCGCTTGAGGGCAAACACAGCGACTCGACCACCAGGCTGGAACATCTTGCGAAGTACATCATGCTCAATCCCGGCAAGTTTGCGGGCACCCACTATTTTTGCACGGATATCAACGAGTTCTCCGAGCCGGAGTATGCGATCTTGCAGGCGCTGAGTCAATGCGCAGGCTCGCTCACCGTCGGCGTTGAAAGCGGGATAGGATATCCAAACGAGCGCATATATCCCGATCGCGTGCTCAAAAAACTTGCCTCTTTGACCCCCGACAAGACTCAAGTGATAGGCGGCGAGGACGAAACGCTGTCAGAGCCTGTCAAGCTGATCGCAAAAAATCTGTTTTCCTACCGTCAGCCGGAATCTCCCGTCGAGGCGGGGGACAGCGTCCGCGTGAGAGTCGCCAAGGACAGAATGACCGAAACGCTGAGGTTGGCGCTCGATGTCATAGCGCATGTCAGAGCGGGCGGGAGATACAAGGATTTTGAGGTGTACGCAAGCGACATCTCCGACTATGAAAACGAGATCAAAAGCGTGTTCACGCGCTATGACATACCTTTTTTCATCGACAAGCGAGCGCCGCTCACCGAGCAGACCAAAGTCAGATATATGCTTGACGCGATCGCCTGCGCAAGAAGCGGTATGGCTGTGCGCGAAACGCTGGATTTTGTGAAAAATCCGCTGTTTACGGAAGGACTTCCCGGAGGCATAGACAGCGCGTTCAAGTTTGAAAACTATGTGCTTGAGCACGGTACGGATCAGTATATGTTCGGCTACAGTTTTGACGATAAATCGCAAAAAAAGGCGTTAAACATCTCAAATAGCGACGATAAACCGTCGAATTTGCAAATATCTCCGCAGGAAGCGGTCAGAATCAAGTTGATAGAAGCGCTCAAGCCGTTCGAGGGGCTGACGGGAGGTGCGAAAAAGGACGTCAAACTGTTTGTGGACGCTACGATAGCCCTCTTGAATAGTGTGGAAAGCGCAGACGCCGCGCATGTGGAAAGGCTTGCCATGCTGAGCAAGTATTACCTCAAGTGCGCCGAGCAGGTCGACAAAAAATTGTCGTCCGTTTTTGATGAAATCAAGGACGTGCTCGATTTCGAAACGGATATTGCGGGCTACGAAGGCGTGCTTAAAGGAATGCTGAAAACGTTGAAGATCTCTCTTGTGCCGACCTACCTCGACTGCGTGTTTGTGGGCGACGGCGACAGCAGATTTATGGGGGACGGCAAATTGTATGTGCTTGGCGCTACAAACGACAAATTTCCGCAAATTTCGGGCGGAGGCGCGGTGATAAGCGAGCGCGACGAGGAAAGTTTGTCTTCGCTGGGCGTGCCTATCGTCCCTTCGTCCCGACAAAAGGCGTATGCTGAGATGTTCAAGATCCTTGAACTCATCAAAAAGCCGCGCGGAGGCATTGTGATATGCTATCCGGAATCCGGCGGTACAAGTCTTTTGAGAAGGTCCTCCGTGATCGACGAACTTGAGGGACTGCTGTTGGTGAACGGCGAGCCGATAAAGGCGGAGAGAATAGATTTTTCACGGCCGTCCGCGCTGTCCGAAGAGGACGCGGTGGATCTGTTGATCACAAAAAAGGGCGCGAGTTTTCAGGCGATATCCTCATTTGGATCGGCGGGGATAGACGCGGTGCTCGGCACGGCATACAACTGTATGCGAGAGGAGGACAAATTCAGGATATCCCCTCGCACGCTGTTGCCTGAAAGGATCGTGATGCCGAAAGGGAGTTTCAGAAACACCGAGAGCGTCAGCAGGTTGGAAACCTTTTTTGCATGCCCGTACAGGCACTTTATGAAGTATGTGCTTGCGCTCAAGCCGCTCAAGGAAGGCGAATTGCAGGGCACTGAGTTCGGCACCATCCTGCACTGTATTCTCGAAAACTTTTTCAAGGCGGTCAAGGACGGTACAATATCTTGCGTCGGCGACATCCGCGCCGCGGCGGAGCGCTATTTTGAGCAAGCGTTGGCGGAAGTGGGACTTGACGAGGCAAGCAAAACTCCGCAGATCGAACGGGCGCTGATCAAACTCAAGGAAGAGGGCGTCGCCGTCTGCGAACAGCTGTACGAGATATATCTCAGGTCGGATTTCAAGCCGATGTTGCTTGAGGCGCATATCGAGGATATGACGGACGTTTCGCTGGAGGCGGGCGGAGATAGTTTCAAACTCAAGGGGCAGATCGACAGGGTGGACTCCTACGGCGACAACTTTATCGTGATAGATTACAAGTCGTTCAAAACTGCCGACATTGACCTGAGCGACGTGTACTTCGGAAAAAAGTTGCAGCTTTACGTGTATATGTATGCGGTGGAAAAGGCAAGCGGACTCAAGCCCGCGGGCGCGTTTTATCTGCCCATCTACGTCAAATTCGGCAAGGATGGCGTTGCAAGATTTGAGTATAAAGGCCATGCCTGCGACGACATCGAACTGCTTTCGCACATCGACGGCGCGTTGGGAGGAGAGGGCGCGTCGGTGACGGTGTACAAAAACAAGGACGGCACTCTCAACAGAAAAAGGCACTTTGCCCAGAGCGAACTTGAGATGTTGAGCGAATATGCGATCAAATTGGCTGGCGCAGGCGCTCACGAGATCGCAAGCGGCTACATCAAACCTTCTCCCGCGGAAAAATGCAACGAATATTGCGACTACTATGACATTTGCGCGTTTAAGGAAGTCGCGCGACCGCGCAAGAGCGAAGCGCCTCCCCTCGACAAATTTTTGACGACTTACGGCAGTGCGAACGGCGAGGACGGCGACGGAGGACAATTATGAGCGATATTGAACAAATCGATTTCAACAAAACCAGTATACTCGACGATCCCAGGCTGGATATGTTGCGCGACGCAAGCGGCAATCTCGCGCTGACCGAGCAGCAAGCCACCGCCGTGCTCGAAAGGGGAAAACTTTTGATTTCCGCGGCGGCGGGATCCGGCAAAACGTCGACGTTGGTCAAACGCATATTGCTTATGGTGTCCGAAGGCGCATTCGGGTTGAGGGATATGCTTGTGTGCGTGTACAACGACAGCGCGCAGGCGGAACTCAAACAGAGGCTGCATTCCGGGCTGATCAACGTCGCGATCGGCGAAAACGATCCCGTGCGCAGAAACAGGCTGTTGAAAGCGATCGACGATCTGCCGTTTTGTCACATCAGCACTATCCACGCATTTTGCGCGTCGCTGATCAGAGAAAACTTTGAAAAACTCGGGATCTCGCCGATGTTTGAGATCGCCGACGACGCAAAGATATCCTCGCTTATGAACAAAGCCATGGACGAAGCGTTTGACGCATGCGACGTGCGCGGCGACGAAGTTTTTGCCACGTTGGTCGACGTTTTGGCGGAAGGTCGCAACGAGGACGGACTGCGAAAATACGTCGTCAAGATGTACGAGCGTATGATCCTGCATGAGGACAGGGAGGAGTTCAGCCGCAAGGTTTGCAGCGATTTTGACAACAGCCCATTGCACGCCGCGCTGCTCGATCTATATATGCGGCAATTTTGCGACGCGCTGCCTTGGTTGCAGGAATTGCGCGACAGAGTTTGCAATTGCGAATTTCTGATCCGGAAAAAAAATCTCGCCGCACCCATGGCGCAGACTGTCGAGATAGTGGAAAAAATGCTGAAAGCCTCCTCGTTTGAGGAGTTGTGTTCTGTCGCCAAACAGGCTCCTCCGTTGGCGGAGTACGGTGACGCTCGCGGCAAATTCCCCGACGACGCGACAAAGGAACTGCTGGTGATCGCCCGTTCCTGCATCGAGGAAGTTTTTGGCGCGGTAAATTTGTTGAGCGGGATCAAGGACAATTGGCAAAAGTACAGAGAGTACCACAAACAGAACGTCCTTTTCATTTCCAAATTGCTTGAACTGACCGAAATGACCGAGGCGGCGCTCGAAAGGATGAAGTCCGAACAAAATTTGCTTGGGTATCAGGATTTGCTGACGTTGGCGGCGAGGCTGCTGAAAGAGGATCCCGACCTCGCGGACGAATTCAAGGTGATCTTTGTGGACGAATATCAGGACGTCGACCCCCTGCAGGAGAGCATTTTCGAAAAACTGATCAAGGACGAGTGTTTTATGGTCGGCGACGTAAAACAGAGCATATACGGTTTCAGACTTGCAGATCCGACGATCTTGATGAGCAGAAAGGCGGCGTTTGAAGCGGGAGCGGGGAAGGTGGTGGATTTCAACGCAAACTTCCGCAGCGATCCCGACATTCTGCGCTTTGTGAACGAGGTGTTCAACACCGCCATGACCCTCAACAGCGCCGACGTAGACTATGCGCACGACGGCGCGTTCAGCATATCGCGTCGCAATGAGAGCGAGGGACCCGCCTCCGAGGCAGTGCCCCCGCGCACGGGCGAAAACAGATCTGCTGTAAGATTATGTTTCTTCCAAAACAAGGACAACCCAAAACAGAAAAAACGCGCCGCGAGCGGGATATACGACATCACCGCGCCTATCGACGAGGAGCAGGGGGAATCTCTCATCGACAGGCAGGCGAAGTTTATACTGTCCGAGATACGCTCGATCGTCGGGCATATGATGGATTCCGGCAGCCCAAACGGCAGACTGCTCGACTACGGCGACATTGCCATCTTGTCCGCTTTGACCGTTCCCAAAAGCAAACTGTTGCAAAAGGTGCTCAAAACGCTGACGGACGCGGGCATTCCCGTTGACGCGACAAACGCCGGCGATGAAGCGGTGGGAGCGGGCAAGGACCTCATTCTTATGCTCAAGGCGCTTGACAATCCGCGGCAGGACGTGCCGTTCGCGGGGTATTTGCTGTCCTATTTCGGCGGCTACAACGAACAGGAACTTGCGGATATATCGGCGTTTAAGGGCGACTGTTTTTATGACAAATTTCTCGCGGCGAGCAAGGGCGACGGCGCGTTTGCGCAAAAGATACGCGGCACTCTCGCAACTTTGGACGAGTATCGCCTCAAAGCGAGTTTCAAAAACGTGAGAGAACTTATGCAAAGCATAGTGTCCGACAGTATGTACGACGCATATCTGATGGGGCGAGGCGGCGGCGACCTTGTCGGGCTGAAAAATTTCATCGCCGCGACCGACGAAGTGTCGCTGGGCAGGTTTTTGGAGGACTACAGTTCCGTCGACAGCAAAATCGTGGGCGCAAATACCAACAGCGTCAAAGTTTCCACCATACACAGATTCAAAGGGCTTGAAAGTCCCGTCGTGTTTGTGTTGGACATCTCGCGCCCGATCAGCGAGCCGTCCGAACAATTGATAATCTCAAGCAGAGGCGCGGTCGGAATGACCTATTACGATCTCGACTCCCGCGTGTTCAGGGACACTTTTTCGCATATCGCGCTGAAAAAGATAGAAAAAGCGAATGATATTAAGGCGACGATGCGCCTTATGTACGTCGCGTTTACTCGTGCGAAACAGTTGATGTATATCATGGAGAGCGTGCCAAAAAAATTTGCGTTTGCCCAAGCGCCGATTTTGTCGATATCCAATGCTCGCGACATTCTGTCATTGGCAAAATTCAAGCGATCGCTCAGATGGGAGCCCGACTATATCGACGAGGTGATCGACCCCGACGCGGAGCCGCACTCGCCTGTGATGAACTTCACGCCCGACGAGCGACTGCAAGAGGACGTGACAATAGCCAGGCAACAGAGTTACGCCCACAGCGAAGCGACGCAAATGGCGATGAAATACAGCGTGTCGCAACTCGGCGATTTTGACGAGCAGACCCAATCGCTGTTTGACGAAAAGGACAAGACTCAAGCCAAGATGGGAACGGCATATCACAAAGTCATGCAAAACATCGACTTTTCCTGCGCGACGCAAGAGGATGTATGCGCCGAACTCGACAGAATGACGGCGCAAAAACTGTTGGCGCAGGACGAACGCGATATGATAAAAGATGAGGACATCCTCAAGTGTTTGCAAAGCCCGATCATGCGCTTTGCGCTTGAAGCGGACGTCAATGGCGAGTGCGAAAGGGAAAAGCCTTTTATGATGCTCAAATCCGCAAAACAACTCGGCATAGGGCAGAGCGAGGACAAGGTGCTTGTGCAAGGCGTGATCGACTTGCTGATCAAGGGCGAACAGCTTGTGATCCTCGATTTCAAAACGGGATATATAACGCAAGACAACGTGCCCGAAAGATACAAACGGCAACTTTATCTGTACAAAATGGCGGTTGAAGCGGCGATTGGCGAAAAAGTGGACAAAGTTTTGCTGTACAGTTTCAAGTCGGGCGAAACCGTTGACGTGACGTGATCAAGCGAAGTTTGTGTGCGTCGCGCGGCGCATACAAACTGTCGCAAACCTTTCAAAACGGTCGTTTTGCGCATGAAAGACGGCGCGTAAGCAAACAGACCTCAGTTTGAACGATCAGAGCGAGCCTGATGACTTTGGGCTCATTTTTGAGGTGCGAAAGCGAGGAAAATTTTGGGCGCATATCGTCAAAAATCCGCATTTGAGTCCGCCGATCTCGATATGATATGTCGGAAGGTCAAAAAAACTTAAAAATTTTTCATATTTGTTCAAATTTTTTTCAAAGTTTTATTGATTTTTTGGATTATACTTTGTATAATCATAATAGTATATTTTGGTAAGGAGTGCGTTGTGGAGTTTTTCTCAAAAGCGTTCACTTGGTTGGCGGAGCTGTCCTCAAAGCTGCCGAAAATCAGTTATAAGACATATTTCATAGTTGTGCTTGCGGTGATAGCGTGCACTGCGATCATAGTTGCTTTGACTCTTTTAGGATCAAATTGCCACAAACTCAAATCCGCAAGCGCAAAAATTATCAAATACCTTGCGGACAAGGAGTCTATCGATGACGAAAACGTCAGCGAATTCACTTCTCGTTGTTTTTCCGCCAAGATCCCGCAAAGCATGAGGGAAGCGTGGGTGCAGTTTTTAGGCGTTAGATTCGGCTATCCCAGCGAGATCGTCAGCGAACAAAACGTGTTTGAAAAGGAAGTCAAAAAGCATCGCGACATCAGAGCCAATGTGTTCATCTGCATTGCGCTTGTGCTTGTCGCCGCTTTTGCATTTTGGGGCTACGGCACGCTCGCAAGCCACGAGATGGGCGTGATCCATTGCCTCGGATTGTTGCTTTCGGCGATATTGTATATCGTGCTTATCGTGCTTGAACGCAAGCAATACAAGAAAGCGCTCGAAACTTTCAACACCATGCAGGAGGACCTCGACGCAAAGGTCAATTTGCAGGTGGAAAGGACTTACGCGGTGGATTCGTCCCCCATCACTCAGATCGCCTCGTTGCTTGACGAGATCGTTGCCCGCAACACGTCAAAATACATCGGCGACGATTCACCTTTGCCCGCAGCCCCCGACGCTCAGGAAGCGCCAGACGCGCCTCTTCAGTATGAATTTGAACAGCAGGAGCAAATTATGC
>CANQMD010000055.1 GCA_947624885.1 uncultured Clostridia bacterium | reverse complement strand
GTCGGGCGCTGAGCAATTTTGAGCGTGTCATGTTGAGCGCAGTCGAAACATCCCCTTTGCAAAGGCACATCCGCAATTCTCGTATTTTATATTTTTGCAAAAAAAAGCAAGCCATTTCGGCTTGCGTTTTTTTTGCTCAGTCCGTTTCTCAGCAGTTGATAAGACGGCAGATTTGATGCTTCATGATCATAAAGACGAGGTCGAGCAGCCAGATGATGCCCCAGCCCAAGAGCAGACGGAGAATGCCCGCGACAATTTTGCCCTCTTTAAATCTTGTGATCGCGCCGCAGAACCAAGACGTGAACGGGATGATCGCGAGAATCAAACTCACGATCCAGCTAAGACCAAAGTAATCCTTGTTTGATGCCATTTTAAATCCTCCATTTGGGCGCTTCGCCCTGATTTTTTCTGTATAATATAATAGCAAACCAAACCGAAAATGTAAACATTTTCCAAAAATTTTTTGCGGAAATTTTTGATATTGAATGGATTGGGCGCGGATCGCCCTTTTCATCTGTCCGCCGCGCCCCAAAATTTTTGAAAATCGCCTCAAAATTCATCTCGCTATTGAAAAAACACTCTCCACGTAGTATAATAATATTTTGTTGCAGGAAATGCAGCGCACAGGGAGAATTTTATGACTCAGCAAAACCTAATGCAGCAAAAGCCCGAAAAGCGCTTTATCGGTCTGAACGGCAACATGTGGATCTATGCGCTCGGCGTGATGGGCATCAACCTTGCCATCGGGCTTGTAAACAGTTACCAAGCGGAATTTTTCAACAAAATTCTCAGCGCCAATCTCATTGCGGTGGCTGTGATCATACTTGTTGCGAAGTTCGTCAGCATATTTGCGGATTTTGTGATAGGCAACTTGATCGACCGGGCCCATTTCAAGTCGGGCAAGATGCGTCCGTGGATCCTTATGTCGGCGTTTCCGCTGGCGGCGTTCACGATGTTGTCGTTTGTAGCGATCCCGTTCGGCACGTCCCAAGCGGGCACGATCGGCAAATATATCTACATCACTTTTGTGCTCATATTGTGGAATGTAAGCATGACTATGGCGGACATTCCCTCGCAGGGGATGTTGTCGCTTGTCACCACCAATCCCACGGACACCAACAATGCGGCGGGCTGGGCAAACACGCTCAAATCCGCGGCGCTGGCATGTTCGGGCATCATCTTCACGATAGTGGGCCTCATCACGGGCAGCGGTGAAAACGGCAAAACGGAGTATCTCATCACGACGGGCATCATGGTCGGCGTAGGGCTGATATTCCAGCTTGTGATGTATTTCAAGTGTCGCGAGCAGGCCCGCACCACCGCGTCCTCCGCGATGTCGTTCAAGGAGATGTTCCGCGAACTCAAAAGCAACAAGATGATCATGATCGTGCTTGCGACCTATCTTTTGGGCTTCGGGCGCAACATAGGTCTTGGCATAGCGGTGCAAGCAAGCTGCATACTCATCCGCGACGGCATCGATCTCAGCTTCATCGGCATGGGGATGTTGCGCGGCGACCAATGCAGCTGGGCGATCGGCATCACCTCGGCGATCACGTCCGCGATATTCATCGTGCTCAACCCTGTCATCAACAAAAAACTCGGCGAAAAGAAATATTTCATCATCGCGGGCTTTTACGGTTTCATCGTCGCGCTCGTATCCTACATTCTCTACGTATTCGGCGGCGCTCCCATGCGCACATTGTGGGCGATCCTCGGCTATCAATTCTTCATGGGCTTCTCGTTTGCGCCCAACGGCTATCTGCCGATGGTCATGACCGCGGACATCGTGGATTATCAGGAGTGGAAGACGGGCAAGCGCACGGAGGGCACGCAATTTGCGATATTGTCCATGTCCAACAAGCTGTCCAACGCGCTCAGCGTATCCATGGGCTTGTTGCTGATAGGCGCGATAGGCTACAACTCCAACACCTATTTTGACATTGTCAACGGCGTATCCACGGGGTACGCGGCGGTCGGCGATTACGTCACCGACGCAATGCAAAACAAGGCGTGGGCGATCTACTTCCTGTTGCCGGGTCTGTGCATGCTTGCGAGTTCGCTGATCATGTTCTTCTACAAGATAGACGAAAAAACCAAGGTGCAGATGCGTGAGGAACTTGCCGTCCGTCACGCAGCGGAGCGCGGAGAAGCCATAGGCGACGGCTCTGCGGACGATTCCAAGGCTGAGATAGCCGAGGCGGAAAACGTGATATTCGACGGCGAAACCCCCATCGAGCAACAATTGAACGCCGCCTACGAGCAGCCTCCTGTTTCCGTATTCGAGGCGGAAGCGGCGCTATCCTCGCAATCTCCCTTGGATTTGGACGGCATGAACGACGTATTCCCCGATCCCGCCGCCCCTGCGGACGACTCGCCCTCCGAGGAAACTCCCGCCCAAACCGACTCGTCCGACTCTTCATCACCCACCGACGACGCACCCACCGACGACAACAAGCAATGACAAACGCACCCAAAAGTCAATTGTCCACCCAAAAATCAAATCCGGATTGACAATTGTATGCAAAACGTTTGAACAGTCAAAAAGGCAGAGCGCCCGCCCTGCCTTTTTCATATTTTCTTACCCCGCCACAAACTTTCGCACGCTTTGCGCGAAGTATGCCTTCCCTCTCGTTCCGCGGGCAGTCACCCGTCCAACCCCAGCAAAAAATCCGCGGACACGTTGAAGGTTTTCGCCAGGCTCACGATATAGCTTGCCTTCGGCTCGTTTATGCCCTTCTCCCAAAAGTCGATCGCCTTTTGCGACACACCCACTCTTTTTGCGAGTTCCTGTTGCGAGATCCCAAGTTCCTGCCTCAACTCGTAGATATTTGTTGCAAGAATGCTTTTCATATTCCTATATTAGAAGATTTTTACTTAATAGTTCTTGACAAGAAGAAATCTACTTAATATAATTTTATTATGACTATAACAAAATAAAGGAGAAAATCATATGTGTTTCAAAAAGAGAAAGCGCAAACAGCAAGTTCAATCTGCCGAGCCTGAGGCGAAGCGCGTCAAGTTCGAAGGACAAAACGACGACGTCGCGTGGTCATGCACAAGCGTCACAAGCATACTCAAAGGCGAGCAAGTCGACATTGTAGTGCCGCTGTCGCGCGAAGGCGTCTGCCTTGTGGACGGCGCACCTGCGGGAGTTTGGTCTGCCGGCAGATACAACATTCAAGCCGATCCCGCCTATCCAAGTCAGGACATCAAGATGTATTACATCAACAAGACGGTCGCTGTTCCCATCAAATGGGGCACTGCCAATCTGATCGACCTTTGCGACCCTGTTTTTGAAATGCCAGTCCGCTTCGGAGCGCATGGCACCGCAAAAGCGTCTGTAGGCGATTCCACGCTTTTCCTCACAAAGATCGTCGGCACCAAAGACATTATGACCTCCGCGGAATTGGCGGACTATTTCCGCAACAAGATCTCATCTCTTTTCACCGATCAATTGGCAAACAAGATGAAGGAGTTGGGGCTGAGTTATTTTGAACTTCCCACACAACTCAAAACCATTTCCGACATTTTGTTCAACGATCTTCGCAGTGCCTTCTCCGCCTACGGTATCTTTCTTGAGGAGTTCACCGTCGACGCGGTCAAGATCCCGGAGGAAACTCTCGCCGCCTTCTCCGCCGACAAGGAGATGGTGCGCCGCTACAAATTGCGTGAAAAGATGTTCCAAACCATGTATGAAAACCAAAAGGCAGACAAAGCCGTCGACGTTGACAACCAGATCCGCCTCATCAAAGCCATTGGCGAAGCGGAGCAGGCACAAAAGGACGACCGCGACATAACCATAGTGATCAAGCAAGGAGAAACAGAGTAAATGAGCGCATTGAAACAACACACATGTTTGACTTGCGGAGCGCAGCTTGTCCCTGTTTCCGCAGGACGCTATCATTGCCCATGTTGCGGCAACAACTATGATGAGGAAAAGCAATCCGCCCCCATCGACGCGCTTTTGAATGCCGATGCCGAGCGCATGAGCGCCAACTTTTCCAAGGCGGAAACACTCTACCAACGCATCATTCAAGCCTATCCCAACGCCGACCTTTCCGACGCATATTGGGGCTTATTCCTTTGCGAACAGCATTGCATGTTCGAAAACAAAGACAACACTCGTTTCCCTTCCTTCTATGATATAGTCGACGAAGATGTGCTTAAAGGCAAAAATCTTCAAAAAGCCATAGCTGTTGCAAAACAATTTGGGAACTATGAGAAGGCGACGATCTACAAATCGCTTGCCGAAGAAATGGCAGAGAAAAAAAAGAATTATCTCACCATAAAGCAGACTACCGATCCCTATCAGATCTTCATTTGTTTCAAAAAGTCACGCCTTGACGGCAAAGGCAACACGTTGGATTTCAAATATGCGCAAGACATCTACACTCAACTATGTCGCGATTACAATGTGTTTTTCAGTGAGGTGTCACTCCGTGACATCGCCTTGCGCGATTATGAGCCAAATATCTATCATGCGCTTTACACTTCACAGATTATGCTTGTTCTTTGCTCAAGCAGTGCCTACCTCAAAGACACATGGGTAAAAAACGAATGGACGCGTTTTTTGCAAATGTCAAAAAACACAGCCGAACAAAAAACCATTATTCCCATATTCATTGGGGACAAATTTACAGCGGAGAAATTACCTGAAGGACTACGCAGTTTTCAAGGATTAAAAGCAGATATAAAACTCCTTCAATCATTGACGGAATCCATAAAAAAGTTTATTAATCCGACAGACAGAAAGACAGAAGAACTTGCACAAAATAAAGCTGGCATTCGCGCGGCTGGCGCACTCACGTTTGAAGATCGCAGAATGCTTGGCAATACATTTTACAACGGACACCAATATCGCGACGCAATCAGCCATTTTCAATACTGTTTTGACCACAACCCTTACGATTACTACAGTAGATATATGATTGACCGATGCAACTACGAAAGCAAATCCAACCTTGGTAATTTAAAATTATTGTTCAATGCAACATGTGCATATTTTATGCAATGGTTTGACGACAAATTGACCTCCGATTTTGATACCGAATTTATCCTAGAAGATTTATACGAATATCAAAGTACCGCATTAAAAAATTTCGACCGTGATATAAACAGCGAGTACCGTTTTAATAATAACTCTATTATTTCTGAGCGCGATCCACTAGAACACACCGATTCGTATAAAAAAATGAAAAATTGCTGTGACAACTATTACGGCAATGTCCGAAGTATTTTTGAACAAATGCAGTCATTACTTGACAATATGCTTGAATGCAATTATCAGCAGGATCATCCAAAATTCCTCAGCGAGGACGCTATTATTGCTCAAATAAATCATTGCAAAGATGTCATATCCTCTTATTTAGAAAAAACATTCAAACTTGAGTTTAAATATAGTTTCCTATTACAAGACAACGACGGGTCAGTAAGTACTAAATATGGAATTAGATCAATAACTATCAAAAACGACGAAACTTTCGACGACTTAAAACAATATTATGACGATTTGATTATATATTGTGATGGACAAACCTACCTGCGCGAAAACAATTATGTCGAAGCTTTCAAATGTTTTAAAGATTTGGATATTTTAGATGCTCCTTCGCTTTACAAGACTTGTATCGACTATGGCATTGAGGATATATATCATGGCGCATTTGGACTCATTCGAGAAAAGAAATATAAAGAAGCCAAAGAAACGTTTGAACAAATAGGCGATTACAAAAACACCAAACAATTGCTACAGCGTTTAATTCCGTTTGTGCAAGAAGAAGATTACTCTTATGCACTCGAATTATACTATGACAAAAATTACGAAGATGCAAAAGAAATTTTCGACAAACTAAGTCACAACAATGACGATTATCCTGTGCCGCGGGGCGGATACAAAAATTCCTATAAAATGTCTAAAAGTTGCAACAAAAAAATGCGTTGCCGATATTTTAAATGGTTTATTCCAGGCATAATTTTATACTCGCTCCTGATAATATTAAATCTGGTATTTTGTGTATTGTCTTTGACCGTCGAAAAACTTCCTATAGGATGGTTCATTGCGGCACTTGTAATCACATTCATTGGCGGTGGTATAGTAAATATAGCATATCCGGGTTTTGCTGAAGATTTTTCTGGTTATTCCGACGAATCTAAATATCATTTCGGACGCATACTCTGGGGTATGTGGGCAGTACAATTGGTCGTTTCAATAATTGGTATTATCATCAGCTAAGGCAACTTGCGGAAATATGCGCCTGTATATGGATATGTAAACGGTCAACAATTTCCCTATAAATAATCTAAATTCGCAAAACAAAAACGGCAGTTTATCTGCCGTTTTTGCATATATCAACTGCGTGTTTTGCAATTTTGCGTCTGGTTTTGGGTCATTCTCCCGCGGGAGTTTTGGGCTTTTTTGACAGCCTTGAGCGCGAGTACACGCTTGCAAGTCCGCCCGCCGCCGTTTCGCGGTATATGGAGTTCATGTCCTTGCCCGTCTGATACATCGTGTACACCACCGCGTCAAACGAGATCTGCCTTGATCCCGACAAAAACGTTGCCAGCGACACGGCGTTTATCGCCCTCATCGCCGCCACAGCGTTGCGTTCTATGCACGGGATCTGCACCAATCCGTCCACGGGGTCGCAAGTGAGTCCAAGGTGGTGTTCCATCGCGACCTCCGCCGCGTACTCGATCTGATCCAGATCCATGCCTTTCAGCTGAGCCGCTGCCGCCGCCGCCATACTGCATGCCGTTCCGCACTCCGCCTGACAGCCGCATTCCGCGCCGCTTATCGAGGCGTTTGTCTTGACGATATTGCCTATTATTCCGCCCGTTGCCAGCGCGTCTATGATCTGTTCGCGTGAGTATTCGCACTTCAGCTGTTCATATTTCAGCACCGCGGGCACAATTCCGCACGATCCGCAGGTAGGCGCGGTCACCACTCTTCCGCCGTCCGAGTTCTGTTCGGACACGGCGTAGGCATAAGCGCACACCAAGCGGTTTTCCCTGTCCTCAGGCTCCTCGTTCTCAATATTTTGGTCAAACAGAGTCTTTGCTTTGCGCTCATACATCAATCCGCCGGGCAGCACGCCTTCCTTCAGCAGTCCCTCGTACACCGAGTTTTGCATCGCGTCCCAGATCTCGCCCAGATACGCGCGTATATCTTCCCCCTCAAACCTCACGACGTATTCCGGCAGCCCAATTCCCTCGCTGTCGCAATAGTTTTTGATCTCCTCAAACGAGTTGTGAGGGTACACTTCCGCGGGCTTGTCAAACGGCACGCCTTCCATCACGATGGCTCCGCCGCCTATGGACAGCACGCGGCAATTTCTGATTTCCTTCCCTTCCGCGTCGTAAGCGTACAAGTCCATGGTGTTTGGGTGATCCACGGGCGTATCGCAATCAAAAACGACCTCCACGGGTTTGGTGAATGTCCTCTCTATCACCTTATCGGTGCAATGTCCCCTTCCCGTCTTGGCAAGCGAGCCAAACAGCACCGCCTTAAAACTTGCCGCGCCCTCAGCCAACGCCTCGAACTTGAGGCAGGCTCTTTCGGGTCCAATGGTGTGCGAGCTTGACGGCCCGCGCCCTATCTTGTAGAGTTCACGTAAACTTTTCATAAAATCCCTCCTGACAAATTATATCCTATCCGCGCGGCAATATCAATAAAAATCTCTTCACAATTTTACTTCTCGCGCCAAATCGCGCTCCTCTCCGCCCCCGCAACAAAAAAAATTTGCAAAAAATTTGCGTTTAAGCCCCTATCGGTTTGCCAAAAAATATCAAAGTGTGCTATTATTATGCGAAATTGAAAAAATAAACATTATTTATATATTTTCCGCGGGCGATCGCCCCTCGGAAACAGGACAAAATTATGACACGCAACGACCTTCGCAACATCGCAATCATCGCGCACGTCGACCACGGCAAAACCACTCTCGTCGACGCAATGCTCAAGCAGTCCGGCACCTTCCGTGAAAATCAACAGGTGGCGACCTGCGTCATGGATTCGGGCGATCTTGAGCGCGAACGCGGCATCACCATACTCGCCAAAAACACCTCCATACACTACAACGGAGTCAAGATCAACGTCATCGACACTCCCGGTCACGCGGACTTTTCCGGCGAGGTGGAGCGCGTGCTCAAGATGGTGGCGGGCGTTGTCCTGCTTGTAGACGCGGCGGAAGGCCCCATGCCTCAAACTCGCTTTGTGGTGCAAAAGGCGCTTGAACTCGGCTTGAAGATCATCATCGTCGTCAACAAGATCGACCGTCCCGACGCGCGTCTTGACGAAGTCGCCGACGAAGTTCTCGAACTTCTCCTTGACCTCGAAGCCACCGACGAGCAGCTTTCCTGCCCCATTCTTTACTGTTCGGGCAAGGCCGGCACCGCGTCCTTCGACTATCGCGTCCCCGGCACGGATCTCAAACCCCTTTTCGACACCATTCTCGACTACATTCCCGCCCCTGAAGGCGACGAGCAAGGCGAACTTCAGCTTCTCGTTTCCGCCATTGATTACAACGATTATGTGGGGCGCATCGGCATAGGTCGCATCGAGCGCGGCAGGGTCGACATGGCAAAGGAAGTCGTCGTCTGCGACTATCACAGCGGCATCTCCCCTTACAAAAGCAAGATCGTCAATCTTTTCCAGATCGAGGGGCTCAAGCGCGTCCCTGTTGAAAACGCCTATGTCGGCGACATCGTATGCTTCAGCGGCATCGAAAACATCACCATCGGCAACACCATCTGCTCCCCTCAAAAGATAGAGCCTGTGCCCTTTGTCAAGATCGGCGAGCCGACAATCGAAATGAATTTCACCGTCAACGACAGTCCTTTCGCCGGCAAGGAGGGCAAATACGTCACTTCCCGCCACCTTCGCGACCGCCTATTCAAGGAGTTGCAAAAGGACGTATCGTTGCGCGTGTATCAAACCGAAAGCCCCGACACTTTCAAAGTCTGCGGCAGAGGCGAAATGCATCTTTCCATTCTCATCGAAACCATGCGCCGCGAGGGCTACGAATTCGGAGTCGGCACCCCCAAAGTCATTTTCAAAGAGATCGACGGAGTCAAGTGCGAGCCTATGGAGAGGCTCTACATCGACGTTCCCAGCGATTGCGTCGGCGCCGTTATGGAGCGCATGGGCGTGCGCAAGGGCGAACTTGTCACCATGACCCCCATCGGCAGCCGTATCCGCATGGAATTCACCGTCCCCGCCCGCGGCCTGTTCGGTTTCAAAAACGAATTTCTCACCGACACCAAGGGCGAAGGCGTCATGAATCAGCTTTTCGACGGTTACGCTCCCGCCAAGGGCGCAATACAGCGCCGTTTCACCGGCTCTCTCGTCGCCTATGAGGAGGGCGAAGCCACAACCTACGGTCTTTTCAACGCGCAGGATCGCGGCCAACTTTTCATCGCCCCGCAAACCCCCGTCTACGAGGGCATGGTCGTCGGAGTCACCCCCAAAAGCGAGGACATTCGCGTCAACGTCTGCAAGCAAAAGCAAATGACCAACATGCGTGCCGCCGGCAGCGACGAAGCGCTCCGCCTCAACAG
>CANQMD010000054.1 GCA_947624885.1 uncultured Clostridia bacterium | reverse complement strand
CCATGGAAGAAACCGCGATCCTGGACGGCGGCGAGTTTGCCAGCAAGGAGTACAACATCGAGGAGTTGTTGGGGCTCAGATATAAGGTGATGAGCAACGTCAACTATCTGGACGAAAACGACGACCCCGCGCATCCGAACACCTGGGTGATGCATCCGCGCACGGAGCAGGGAGTGCAATATATCGACGATCATGCGGTGAAATTTACGGACGGCAGCGACGAGATAGAGGTGTGCGGCATTGTCAGACCCAAGAAAGGCGCTGTGGCGACTTCGATCACGGGTATAATCGGATATACGCCGCAACTCACGTCGTATTTGCTGAAACAGGCGGAAGAACATCCCGCAGTGAAGGCGATGAACGCCGCATACGAGGAGGCGCTTGAAATCTGCAAGAACGAACAGGCGCATAAGTACTACACATACGATAGCCCCGTGCAGTTCAGATCGAGGCCGGACGGGTTGCCAAAGACCGCAAATGAGTCGGGCATAGACGTTGAGATAGGCGATAAGCTGGCGTTTACGGACGACAACGGCAATCCCATCAACGACTGCGATCACTTCGCGCTGTTGAGGCAGATGGGATTTGTGGATCTTGACTATCCGATCTCGATAGAGTTTTACTGCTCGTCGTTCGACACCAAACACGATGTGGAAAACTTTATAGCGGAATACAACGCGAGCGTCGACGACGAAGCCAAAAAGATCACGTACAGCGACTCGCTGTCGTCTATGATGAGGTTTATCGACACGATGGCGACAACTATCACCGGCGTGCTGGTGGCGTTTGCGGCGATCTCGCTGATCGTGTCTACCATCATGATCGCGATCATAATCTACACGTCCGTGCTCGAACGCCGCAAGGAGATTGGCGTGTTGCGCTCGATCGGCGCGAGAAAGAAGGATATTTCACGCGTGTTTATCGCCGAATCCGCAATTTTGGGCGGGTACTCCGGCTTGATAGGAATAATCGTCAGTTTTCTCATCTCGCTTGCGGGCAGCGCGATTTTGGCGGCGGTGTTTGGGATCACGGGATTGATGTCGGTAACGTGGTGGCATTGCGTGCTGATGTTTGGCATCAGCGTGTTGCTGAGTATGTTTGCGGGATTTATCCCATCGAGGATCGCCGCAAACAAGGATCCCGCGATCGCGTTGCGCTCGGAGTGAGCGACTTTGAGAGCGTTTTTGGCGCGTGAATGCGTGGGTGTCACGCGTTCACGCGTTTTAGGTTTTGAAAGAATATTCAGCTAAATGCGCTCCCCGTAACTTTGAAAGGGGAAACCAAAATATGAGGAGAAGGGAGCGGGCAATAAAAATGAAGAGGGAAAAATGTAAGGGGCGAAAAGTAAGCGGAGAAGGAAAGACAGGAAGAGAAAACGGATGTAGGGCGACAGGCGTAACATGCGGAAAACAGTTTGAAAATGTCAACGTTAAATGCGAAAAAAAGTTTTGGGACGCTTGCAAAAACAGTTGACAACGGTTTTGCGGTTTGGTAATATAATGAGGCAAGCAAAGGTTTTCCTTTCACCACCTGCATCGCAAAGTGGTTGTCACTGTGAACATGCGCGTTGTGCGCTTGGGGTGAAGTCGGAGATTTTTGCGTGCTCCGACATTTTTGTTTTTGTACGGGAATGTCAAAAAATAAGGATAAAAGGAGTGACATTTGAAAGAGCTTTTAATCAACGAACAAATTAAAGACCGTGAAATTCGTCTTATCGGAGAAGATGGGCAACAGTATGGCGTTATTTCCATCCGTGAGGCAAGGCAGATCGCCGAGGAGCAGGGGCTGGACCTTTGCAAAATGACTCCTCCGGGAGTTGTCCCCGCAACATGCAAACTTATGGACTACGGCAAATATCGCTATGATCAGCAGAAGCGCGACAAGGAAAACAAGAAAAACCAAACCGTCACCGAAATCAAGGAGATCAGATTGTCTGCAACCATAGATATCGGCGACACCACGAGGCTCGCGCAGCAGACGGCAAAGTTTATTGAAAAGAGCAACAAAGTCAAGGCGTCAATCCGCCTGAAAGGAAGGCAACAAGCCCATCCCGAAATAGCTGTCAAGATCGTTGAGGACTATATCGAGATGGTGAAAAACTCGTGCGGAGTTGCGGTCGCCGTTGAAAAGGCGCCGACGCAGGAAGGTAGGATAATATACACCATCCTCGCTCCGGGCAAAACCAAGTAAAATATTGTAGCACGTAAGTGCGTAGCAAAATATATAGGAGGCAAACTATGCCAAAACAGAAAACACACAGCGGTGCAAAAAAGCGTTTCCGCCCCACAGCAAACGGACTCTACAAGAGAGGCCATTCTGCCCACAGCCACCTTCTGACAAAGAAGAGCCGTAAGAGAAAGAGAGATCTTCGCTCCATCGATTATATCGACGAAACAAGGACGAACGAAGTCAAAAGACTCTTGCCCTACAAATAAGGAGGTAGCGTAATATGAGAATCAAAAGAGCGGTCAACGCGACGAAAAAGCGCAGAAAAATAATGAAGATGGCAAAGGGCTATTATGCCGGAAAGCATGCCCTTTACCGCGTGGCAAAACAACAGTTCCTCAAGAGCGGCGTGTACGCCTATGTCGGAAGAAAGCAGAAAAAACGCGAGTTCAGAAAATTGTGGATCGCGCGTATCAATGCGGGCGCCCGCCTCAACGGAATGAGTTACTCTACGCTTATGCACGGTTTGAAGGTTGCAGGCATAGACCTCAACAGAAAGGTTTTGAGCGAAATCGCCGTGAGCGATCCGCAATCCTTCACCGCACTTTGCGAAAGCGCAAAAAAGGCGCTTGCATAAACGCGCTGTCAGGCGGGATACGTTGCCCTCACGCCTCAAAGATGAGGCTTTTGGTTGCAACGTTCCGCCTTTTTGTTTAAAGTGGAAATAATAACTTCAACTCAAAACCAATATGTCAAACTTGCGCGTTCCCTCTCGCAAAAAAAATTCCGTCTTGAAACGGGACTTTTGCTGGTGGAGGGCGTGAATCTGTTGCGGGATATGCCGTCCGACGTGGAAGTCAAGTACGTGTTTTACACGCTGGACAAACACGAGGGGGTGCTCCCGCTGCTTGACAAGTACGGCATAAGCGAGGACGATCCGCGCGTCATGTGCGTGACGGACAGCGTGCTGAAAAGTTTTGCGGACACCGTGACGCCATATGGCATCGCCGCCGTGGTCAGAATGCCGCTGAACGATTTTTCGTTGCCGAACGGCAAGGCGATCTTGCTTGACGCGGTTGCGGACCCCGGAAACGTGGGCACGATCATAAGGACAGCGGTCGCGGCGGGTTTTGAGGACGTGTACCTTTTGGAGTGTGCGGAGGCGTACTCTCCAAAGGTCATACGCGCGTCGCTTGGGTGCATATTCAGGGTGCGCGTGCACGAGGTGGATCTGCAAACGGCGCTTGAATTGGTCAAAAATTCGCAAAGCGCCGCGCTGGATATGGACGGCAGAAATCTGCTTGAAGCAAAACTTGCCTCGCCCATATTGCTCATCGCGGGAAGCGAGGCGCACGGCGTAAGACAACAGGTGCTGAACGAAGCCAAAAATATCTTTGCGCTGCCAATGAAAAACGGGGTGGAATCCCTGAATGTTGCGGTGGCTTGCGCGATCGCAATGTATCAAACTGTATAGGAGTTTTAACTATGAGCGGACATAGCAAATGGCACAATATTCAACAGAAAAAGGGTAAGACAGACGCGGCAAGAGCAAATATCTTCACCAAGATAGGTCGCGAGATCGCCGTCGCCGTCAAGGAGGGAGGACCGGATCCCGCCTCCAACAGCAAACTCGCGCAGGCTATCGCCAAGGCGAAGGACAACAATATGCCCAACGACAACATCAACCGCAGCATCAAAAAAGCAAGCGGCGAGTTGAACTCCATAAACTATGAAAATATGGTTTACGAGGGTTACGGCGTTGGCGGAACGGCAATAATCGTTGACGCGCTGACCGACAACAAAAATCGTACTGCCGGCGACGTGCGCCATCTGTTTGACAAGTTTGGCGGCGCGATGGGCACAACGGGATGCGTGTCCTTTATGTTCAAGCGCAAGGGCGTGATCACCGTCGCAAAAGAGGACGCTCCCGACGAGGACGAGTTTACGCTGACAGTGCTCGACGCGGGCGCGGAGGATCTGGACACCGAGGACGAGGAAGTCTATGAGGTGTACACCGATCCCAACTCGCTGACGGACGTGAGAGCGGCGCTTGAGGCGGCGGGCGTGAAGGCGCTGTCCGCGGAGGTGTCGATGGTCCCTGACAACTACGTCGACCCAACCCCCGAACAGCAAGCCACCCTCATCAAACTAATCGATAGGCTTGAGGAACTTGACGACGTGCAAAACGTCTACCACAACGCAAACCTCACCGTCGAGGACGAGGAGTAAGTTTGTGCGAGCGCGCGCGGGCACGTTTGTGCGAGAATATTCAATAAAATTCGGCGAACTTGCTTGCGCCTCTTGACAAATCCGAGATTTGATGATATATCATATATGAAAAATATGAAAAATATTTCATATTGATTGGAAGTACATATGCACGGGAAGGAAACTTTTCGCGCGGTTGCCATATAGGTGTTGAAATGGAGAAGAGCATTTATCTTGATCATGCCGCGACGACCCCGCTCAGCGAGAAGGCGTTTGAGGCGATGAAACCATATTTTTGCGAGATGTTCGGCAATCCAAACTCGCAGCATGTCTACGGCAGAGAGGGAGCGAAGGCGGTCAGCGAATCCAGAGAGAAAATAGCCGCCGCTATCGGCGCAAAACCAAGCGAGATATATTTCACTTCCTGCGGCACGGAGGCGGACAACTGGGCAGTGAAAGGCGCGGCGTTGCAATATCGCGACAAGGGCAAACATATAATCACGTCGATCGTGGAGCACCCCGCCGTGTACACGACTTGCAAACAGCTTGAAAAGTATGGCTATGAGGTCACATATCTGCCTGTGGACAGCGAAGGTTTTGTTTCGCCGCAGGATCTTGAAAAGGCGATACGTCCGGACACCATTTTGGTCAGCATTATGTTTGCCAACAACGAAATCGGCACAATCGAGCCGATAAAGGAGTTGTGCGAGATCGCGCATCGCCACGGAGTGATCTTCCACACGGACGCGGTGCAGGCGACAGGCGCGATAAGATACGATGTGAAGGACCTCGGCGTGGATATGCTGTCGATGTCGGCGCACAAATTTTACGGGCCGAAAGGCATGGGCGCACTGTATCTGCGTAACGGACTCAAGATGGAAAAGTTCATCACAGGCGGCGAGCAGGAACGCGCTCATCGCGGCGGCACAAGCAATACGCCCGGCATCGTCGGTATGGCCGTCGCGCTTGAGGAGGCTTGCGCAACTTTGGAACAGGACGCGGCGTACGTTGCGTCACTGCGCGACAGATTCGTGCAAAAGGTGCTTGAAAATATAGACGATATTTTGTTCAACGGTCCCAAAGATATGTCAAAGCGTTTGCCCAACAATGCGAACTTCAGTTTCCGCTATATCGAGGGCGAAAGCATTCTGTTTTCGCTTGACCTTGCAGGGATAAGCGCGTCGTCGGGATCTGCTTGTTCGTCCGCGTCGCTGGATCCGTCGCGCACACTGCTTTCGATCGGCGTTCCGGTTGGCACAGCGCACGGCTCGATCCGCTTTACATTTGGAAAACACAACACCGTTGAGGATGTGGACTACACAGTGCAACAGCTGACTTCAACCGTCAAAAGGCTGAGAGAAATGTCGCCGCTGTATCACAAGAAATAAGTTTTCGGGCTAAACCCAAGGAGTGTAACTATGTACAACGAAAAGGTCATGGAAATCTTCAAAAACCCCCAGAATATGGGCGAGGTTGAAAATTACAATGCGATCGGCACCGTCGGCAACGAAACTTGCGGCGATATCATGCAGATTACTATGCGCATCGAGGACGGCGTGATCAAGGACGCAAAATTCAAGACGTTCGGCTGCGCCGCCGCTGTTGTGTCAAGTTCGACCGCAACGGGTATGATAATCGGCAAAACGATCGAGGAAGCGTTGCAACTCACCAACAAACAGGTGATAGAGGAGTTGGGAGAACTTCCTCCTCAAAAGATACACTGCTCGGTGTTGGCGGAGGACGCTATACGCGCCGCGATCGCGGATTACGAATCAAGACAGGTCAAATAAAACTTTTTGAAGAGCGATAGCGTCTGCGCAACTTTATACACAGACAACTTCAAAAAATAAGCGGACAAACGGATCCTGACGGAGCCGTTTTTGTTTGCGGAAAAAATGAGAGATCATGATTTGCGGATAAAGAAATGAAATGCGGCGGTTGCGACATGCAAATGAACTATGTTTGGTAAGCAATATAAAACACGAAAAGTATTTTATTGAATATGTAAAAACTGTGGAAGGCTTGGAAATAAGAAAAGGATATATAGCCGTACAGTGGTTTTTTTGCCCGCATCTGACGCTTGAAAGACGGCATAAGCCGAGTCGAAAAGAAATGTATAATACAAAACGTGTTTTGTCTATTTTCAGAACAAAACACGTTTTGTGTATCAGAGGTCAAATGAACATATACTTTAGAGTATAATGTCTTCGATTTTGTTTACAAGCGCTCTCTTCGCTTTTTTGAGTGAATTGTTTGAAGTACCGCAATAGAGGGCAGTAGCAGTGACAATTCCAAGCATAGCGCCAATCCAAAGTGAATTTTTCATTTTTTACCTCCTGCTTTTATTGTGTACGGGAGCAAAAATGATATGTATGTCAAAATATGGGAGCGATAAGGCGGCTGAGAAGCGGCGGCTGATATGGGCATAGAGGAACTTTTGTATGAGCGGCGGGAAACTTGTTTCAAGCGGCGCGGAGGAATAATTTCCGCGGAGCATAATCATTTGATTGCGTGAACGTGGAACTGTGTTTGCAGAAAACGAAAAAGATTTGCATGACGAGATCGCCTTTCAGAAAATTTGGTGTTGACAACAAACCGATTAAATTCTATTATATAAGTATGAAAAACAGTAAAAGAGTAATGATTTTTATCAGCGCATTGCTCGTTGCGGTTTTGGCGTTTTCGCTTGCGGGGTGCCTGAAGATCGGCATGCGTGAACGTAACATCAGACAGCGGCTGGAGGACGCGGGCGCGGAACTTTCGTATGAAAAGATCGCCCCGATGCTCAGAGGCGGCACTGCGGGACAGCTGAACAGCATTGGCACCGTGCTTGGATCGTATATGAGCGTGAAGGATCGCAACGCCGACACCAATGAAGAGGTCGAACACGAGGATATGCTGTACGTCATCTTTGCAAAGACGGATTCGGCGGGCGACTGGGCGGAGGACTGCGCCAACGCTTGGCTTGACAAACAGCTTGAACTTCGCCAAAACGGAGAGGAGGATCCCGACGGCGATGTGAAACCCGAATGGGCGCTTGACAAGTGGAACGTATATCGCTATGACAACGTGATCATGTGCGGACACTACCAGATCCTTAAGGTCGCTCGCACTTACTGAAATTGTTTTGATATGTTCGCGGCGCAGACGTAATGACGCTTGCGCCGCGATTTTTTGTGCCTTGAGGAAGAATTTTGCAAAAATCATGATTTGCCGCCTCAGCGCGTTATTTTGGTTGCTATATCAGAGCGAGTGTGCTAAAATGTAAAAAAACAAAAATTTTGGAAGTTGTAGAATTTTGCGCGTAAAGTGCCGCTCGAACGGGGGGTGTCGACGGACGAAAGGTCGCGACGGAACAGCCGTTGCAGACTTGCGGTGCAATTTTCACTCCCGCTTCCCCCCAAGCAGTACTTCCATTTGCGAGGTGCTTTTTTGATTTACAGCGAGGCGATCGACTACATCAAAAATATCGGCAGGTCGGGAATAGACCTTGGGCTTGAGCGTATGCGCGAACTGTTGGATCTTGCGGGCAGCCCGGACAGGGCGCTGAAATGCGTGCACATCGCGGGCACCAACGGAAAGGGCAGCACGTCGGCATACCTCACGTCTATCCTGCGAGAGGCGGGATACAAGGTGGGGACATACAACTCGCCGTCCGTGTTTTGCTACAACGAGAGGTGGCTGATCGACGGAGCGCCGTTGAGCGACGAGGACGTGGCAAATTATATGACGCGCGTCGCGGCGATCGTTGAGAGTGAAAACGACAGACGGGCGGCGACAGGCGGGACATTTGCGCCAACGGCGTTCGAGATAGAAACGGCGCTCGCTTTTGTGGCGTTTGCGGACCTCAATTGCGACGTTTGCGTGATCGAAACGGGTATGGGCGGCAGATGGGACGCGACGAACGCGATGGAAAATAAACTGCTTGCGGTGATCACGCCCATAGGCTTTGACCATATGCAATATCTTGGAAACACCTTGGGACAGATCGCGGCGGAAAAGGCGGCGATCATAGACGGCGACGCGGTGACGTGCGATCAGTGCGAAGAGGTGATGAACGAACTTGAACATCCCTGGCGCACGGTGGACGGAAAACGCGAATATGTCGCTTGCCGCCTGAAAGTGGCGAGCGCCGCGAGAGTGCTTGAGAACTCGATCTTGGGACAGCGATTTGAGTATGAAGGCAGAGAATACTTTGTGCAAATGCTTGGCGAACATCAGATCGTCAACGCGTCGATCGCGATCTGCGCCGCAAAAACGCTGAACGAAAAGGGACTTGAAATATCAGATAAAAACATCTTTGACGGGCTTGCAAAGACGGTGTGGCACGGGCGCTTTGAAATAGTGAAAAATGCAGAAGAGAGGTTTGATCTGGTCATTCCGCAGGGAAAAACACTCGTTTTTGACGGTGCGCACAATCCGCACGGAGCAAAAAGTCTGAGCGCGGCGCTGGACAGATACTTTGCAAACAAAAGCCTGCACATAGTGATGGGGGCGCTTGCGGACAAGGACGTTGAGGGCGTGGTGAGGCTGATCGCTCCGCATGCGAGGCGTATGACCGCGGTGACTCCTCCGTCGCCTCGCGCGATGAGCAAAAGAGAGTTGCAAGCTGTTGTGAGCAAATATGCGCCTTGCGGGATAGGCGACGACGTGCGCTCCGCACTGCAAGCCGCGCTGAGTGGCGATTGCGAAGTCGTTTTGCTGACGGGATCGCTTACGCTGTTTGAGGGATTGAGCAAATACGGAAATTGAAAGTGAACAATAAAACAAAACGCGCGTGAATGAGCGTGCGCGTAAATAAAAGACGATATAAGCAGATGATATCGGGAGGCGATTTATGAGCGTGGATAAAGCAAAGATAGAACAGGCGGTGAAAATGATTTTGGAAGCCGTGGGCGAGGATCCGTCGCGCGAGGGGCTGAGAGATACGCCCGACAGAGTGGCGCGGATGTATGAGGAACTCACTTCGGGCTACGCGGAGGACGCGGCGGCGCAACTGGGCAAAACGTTCAAGGAGAGCGGCAGCGAACTTGTGATAGAAAGGGATATAGCCTTTTCGTCGACGTGCGAGCATCACCTGATGCCGTTTTTTGGCAAAGTGCACATCGCGTACATACCGGACGGCAAAGTTGTGGGGCTGAGCAAATTGGCGCGAACGGTGGATATTTTTGCCAAGCGATTGCAACTTCAGGAGAGGCTGGGAGCGCAGATCGCGGACGCGATTTTTGAGATCCTTGCGCCAAAGGGCGCGCTTGTCGTCATAGAGGCGGAACATACCTGCATGACCGCGCGCGGCGTGAAAAAGATTGGGAGCAAGACGGTGAGTTACGCTACGAGGGGGAATTTTCCCGAAGCGTATGTGGCGAGGGTGCTTGGGTATGAGTGAACTGCAAAGGCGCTACAGATTGAATATCCGCGGCAGGATATTTGAGAGCGGGACGCACATCATGGCTATTTTGAACGCCACTCCGGACAGCTTTTTTGAGGAAAGCAGGGCGATGGGGACGGATAGGGCGATCCTGCTTGCGGGAGCGGCGCTTGCGGACGGCGCGGAAGTGCTGGACATAGGCGGGCAGTCCACAAGACCGGGCTGTCGTCCCATATGCGCGGAGGAAG
>CANQMD010000053.1 GCA_947624885.1 uncultured Clostridia bacterium | reverse complement strand
CGTTGACGGCCATTTCGATTCTGTTTGCGATCCTCAAACTCAAGCCCATGCCGTTCTGCGTGCTCGACGAGATCGAGGCGGCGCTTGACGACGCAAACGTCAACCTGTTTGCGGAATTCCTCAAAAAATTCAGTGACTTCACGCAATTCATAGTGATCACCCACCGCAAGCCCACTATGCGCCATGCGGACACCATATTCGGCGTGACCATGGAGGAAAAGGGTGTGACCAAGATCGTGTCTATCGAGTTTGAGGAGGCGCAAAAACAGGCGCAATAAAAGCGCGAACGCGCAAACAAGACCATCAATCTATCAATTTACGGAGCAAGTAATGGGATTTTTTCAAAAAATTGCTGAAGGCATAAAAAAGACAAAGGACGCTTTTTCAAAAAAGCTGTTCTTTGCATTTTCGGCAAGAGCGCTTGACGACGAGTTTTACGACAGCCTTGAGGAGGCGCTGCTCACGGCGGATGTAGGAGTCACCGCAACCGAAAACTTGATTGAGGAACTCAAAGACGAAATCTTCAAGCAAAAGGTCAAAAAGCCCGAGGACGCAAGGGAAATATTGCGTCAATTGATGATCGAGGACATCGACTTTGACATTCCGCAGTACGACTATCCGCTTGTGATACTGCTTTCGGGCGTAAACGGCGTGGGCAAGACGACAGCGATAGGCAAACTTGCGCACATGTTCAAACAGCAGGGCAAATCGGTGGTGGTCGCGGCGGCAGACACTTTCAGAGCGGCGGCAAGCGAGCAACTTGAAGTGTGGGGTCAACGCGCGGGCGTAAGAGTGATACGCCACAACGAGGGCGCGGATCCCGCGGCGGTCGTCTTTGACGCTATCTCATCCGCAAAAGCAAGGGGGAACGACGTGATATTGATCGACACCGCCGGCAGGTTGCACAACAAGAAAAATCTTATGGCGGAATTGCAAAAGATTTGCAGAGTCGTTGAGCGCGAACTCCCCGAAGCGGACTTCCGCAAGTTCCTCGTGCTTGACGCGACGACGGGGCAAAACGCCGTGTCGCAGGCGCAGATCTTCAGCGAGGACATCGAAACTGACGGCATAATCCTCACCAAACTCGACGGCACCGCAAAGGGAGGGGTCGTGCTTGCAATATCCGACGAGATCGGACTTCCCGTGGTTTACGTCGGCGTAGGCGAAAAGATAGACGACCTCATCCCGTTTGACGCGACGGATTTCATCAACGCATTGTTGTGACATCTCGCGCAATTTGTGGTTTTTAATAAAATCAAAAGCTGCATCTAAAACATTTCAAACCGTTTAGACAGCTTGAATTTTACATCGATCAAAGGCGCGTCAACATTGTCGCGCTTTTATGTTTATGAAAAATCCAAAGATCTATATTTTGCGGACTTTTTGCCGTACGACAACATTGTGAGCAAACGCGTAGTTTTGCTGTCGCGCACAACGCCTCGAAGCGTACGATTTCAATCGCTTACCGCGTATAAAGGTCACGGAATTTATTTTTATAAAAATATTTGAAAAATTTGCGCTGTAATGCAAAAATGCTTGACGCGCGGATTTTTATAGTGTACAATGCTGTACAGTCAAATTGCTTGACGCAAAAGGATGTGCTGTATGGACAGGTTTGAGGTATCGACGCTCAGGTCGTACTATGGCGCTTTGCTCACAGAGCGGCAAAACGAGTCGTTGCGCCTACGCTATGACGAGGATCTTTCGTTTGGCGAGATCGCCGACATCATGGGCGTTTCGCGGCAGGCGGTGCTCGACGGCGTAAACAAGGGCGAAAAACGCCTTGCCGAGATCGACGAAGCGCTGAGATTTGTCGACAGAGATCAAAAAATCAAGCAATTGCTCAACCTGCTGCCTTCCGACGGAGAGGCGGGTGCTGCGGTCAAACAAATTTTGAGTTTATTGGAGGAATGAATATGGCTTTGTTTGAAAATCTGTCTGACAGAATGAACCATATTTTCTCAAAACTTCGCAACCGCGGCAAACTCACCGAGTTGGAAATCAAGCAAGCCATGCGTGAGATCAGGGTGGCGTTGCTTGAGGCGGACGTAAACTACGCGGTCGTCAAAGACTTCACCGCCAAGGTGAGCGAAAAGGCGCTTGGCGAGGACATTTTGAAGTCGCTCACTCCCGCTCAGCAGATCGTCAAGATCGTCAACGACGAGTTGATCGCGCTTATGGGCTCCACGCATCAAAAACTAATGGTGAGCGACAAACAGCCCACCGTGTACATGATGTGCGGTCTTCAAGGCGCGGGCAAAACGACGATGTGCGGCAAACTTGTCGCCTATCTCAAAAAGCAGGGCAAAAAGACTCTCCTTGTCGCGTGCGACGTTTATAGACCCGCGGCGATACAGCAACTCAAGGTCGTGGCGGGCAAGGTCGGCACGGAATGTTTTGAGATGGGGCAGATCAAGCCCGTCAAGATCGCCGAGGAGGGCATAAAGTACGCGCTCAAAAACGGCTATGACACCGTGATCATCGACACCGCCGGCAGATTGCACATCGACGAAACTCTTATGGACGAATTGGTCGCGCTCAAAAAGGCGGTCAAGCCCACCGAGATATTGCTTGTCGTAGACAGCATGACGGGACAGGACGCTGTGACGGTTGCAGATACGTTCAACAAAACTTTGGATATTACGGGCGTTATTATGACCAAACTCGACGGCGACACCCGCGGCGGCGCGGCGCTGTCTATCAAAGCGGTCACAGGCAAGCCGATCAAATTCAACGGCACGGGCGAAAAGCCCGACGACATCGAGCCTTTCCATCCGGAGCGCATGGCTTCGCGCATTCTCGGCATGGGCGACGTTCTGACCCTCATCGAAAAGGCGCAGGACGCTATTTCGCAGGAAGAGGCGATCAAACTCAGCAAAAAGCTGAAGGAAAATTCGTTTACGCTTGAGGACTATCTGCAACAGCTTGACAGCATGAAAAAGATGGGCAACATCAACGACATGATCGCCATGATCCCCGGCCTCGGAAGCAAACTGAAGGGCACTCCGCAGATAGACGAAAAGCAGATCGCGCACACAAAAGCGATCATACTCAGCATGACCCCGCAGGAGAGGCGCAACCCCGACATCATCAAAGCGTCGCGGCGCAAACGTATTGCGGCGGGCAGCGGCACCACCATACAGGAAGTCAATCAGCTTCTGAAGCAATTCGAAATGATGAAGGACATGATGGCGCGTATGCAAAAGGGCGGATTGCGCGGCTTGAGAGGGCTGAAGGGACTGCCGTTTTGACAGATACAGGACAGAAACACTGTAAAAATACAAACACTATTTTCAGGAGGAATCAACAATGGTCAAAATCAGACTTACCAGAATGGGCGCAAAAAAAGCACCTTTCTATCGCATCGTCGTCATGGATTCGCGTAAAGCGAGGGACGGAGAGTACATCGAGCAGATCGGTTTTTACAATCCCGTTTCCGACCCCAAGCAGATCGTCATAGACGGACAAAAGGCGCAGGAATGGATCGCCAAGGGCGCTCAGCCTACGGATACGGTGCTTGGATTGCTGATCTCGCAAGGCATCATTGAAAAGAAAAAATAAGGGGACCGACAATGATTGAACTTGTTGAATATCTTGTGTCCTCGCTCGTCCCCAACGGCGACTACACCGTTGAACAGAGGGACGGCGACGGCGCTGCGGAAATTATCATAACCATATCCAAAAACGATATTGGCAAGATAATCGGAAAGCAGGGAAGGATAGCAAGGGCGATTCGCACGCTTGTCAAGGCGGCAAGCGGCAAAAGCAGCGTGAAGTACAACGTCGTCATTGAGGAAAAGAATGAGATCTGAGCTGCTTATCGGCAAGGTTTTGCGTCCTCGCGGGCTGAAAGGAGAGGTCAAGATCGAGGTATATTCCTCTCACCCGCATTGGCTTTCGGGATACGGCGGCAACGTAATTATCGACGGCAAGGCGTTCCGAGTGCGCAAATTTACGCACGAGGGCGCTTTTGGCTATGCCGTTTTAGACGGCGTTGACAGCGAGGAGCAAGCCGAGGCGCTCAGGGGCAAGGATGTGTACGCTTTGCGGGCGGATCTTCCCGCTCCAAAGGACGGGGAACACTACATTGTAGACATCCTCGGTCTTGATGTGAAAGTCAACGGCGAAGTTATAGGTCCCATCACCGATGTGGCGCAGTACGGCTCCGCGGACGTTTACACAGTCACGACCAAGGACGGCTCGTTGAGTTTTCCCGCCCTCAAGATCCTCATCAAAAACATCGACCTGCAAATGGGCGTTATGGAACTCGACGGCGTTGTCTTTGACAGGGTCGTCGTGCGCAACTGAAATTTTGATTTGTTAAAGACGGCAGTCTATTGTTGGTGTTGTATGAAATTTGACGTTTTGACAGTTTTTCCGGGATATTTTTCTGTTCTTGGCGAAAGCGTGCTTGGCAAGGCTATCGAGAGCGGCAAATTCAGCGTGCAAACGCACAACGTCCGCGACTACTCCACCGACAAACATCATCGCACCGACGACGTGCCATATGGCGGAGGCGCGGGCATGGTCATGACTCCCGACCCGATCATGCGCGCGATAGAGGACGTTGATCCTCTGCACGAAGCGAGGCGCATATATCTGTCGCCAAAGGGCAGCGTGCTTTGCCAAAGCAAGGTGGAATCGCTTGCAAAAGAGGACAGGATATTGCTTTTGTGCGGCGACTACGAGGGTGTGGATCAGCGGGCGCTCGATCTTGCGATCGACGAGGAGATCTCCATTGGCGACTACGTTCTGACCGGAGGGGAACTGCCCGCGTTGGTTCTCATAAACGCCGTGGCGCGATATGTTGACGGCGTGCTCGGCTCGGACGAATCGACGGGGGAGGAGAGTTTTTCAAACGGATTGCTCGAATATCCGCACTACACTCGCCCTGAGGTTTATCGAGGCGTAGCCGTCCCGTCCGTGTTGCTTGGCGGCAATCATCACGACATAGCGGAATGGCGGCTCAACAGATCGCTTGAGATCACCCAAGCGCGTCGTCCCGATCTGCTTGTCGGCAAGGATATGACGCAATATATGCCCGTCAAAAAGCGAAAACACAGAAAATAAACGGTCGCCCCGTTTTTATTTTTGGGAGAAAATATGCTGATACAATGGTTTCCCGGACACATGACCAAGGCGATAAGGATGATGGAGGAAAACCTCCGTCTTGTCGACGCGCTCATCTATGTGATAGACGCGCGCGCGGTTGCGTCTTGCATAAATCCCGTGTTCGAGAGGCTGCTTGAGGGCAAAAAGGTGCTGTACGTTTTCAACAAATGCGACCTCGTGGAAGAGGGCGACATTTCCGCGTGGTGCGAACTTTTCCGCAAACAGAACAAGGCATTTGTCAAAGCCGTTGGCACAAGCGGAGATTGCTCGCAGATAGTGGACGGACTCAAGCGCGTCGCCGCGGACAAGATAAAAAAGTACGCCGACAAGGGCGCAAAGATCAACGTCCGCGCTATGGTGGTGGGAGTCCCAAACAGCGGCAAATCCACCATCATCAACGCAATGATCAAACGTGCCAAAGCTGTCACGGGGGATCGTCCCGGCGTGACAAGGGGCAAGCAGTGGCTGTCCGTGGACAACGTGGATTTTTTGGATACGCCCGGCACGCTTTGGAGCAAATTTGAGGATCAAAAAGTGGCTCATCACCTCGCCTACATCGGATCAATAAAGGACGACGTGCTTGACGCGGGCGAACTTGCGCTTGATTTCATCGGCGAGATCAACGGTTGCTATCCCGACGCATTTTCAAAGCGTTACGGCATAGAAGAGGGACTGTCCGCGCTTGAAACGCTTGAGCATATCGGCTTATCGCGCGGCTACAAACTCAAGGGCGGAGATCTCGATTACGACAGGACCGCACGTATGGTGATAGATGAATTTCGCAAGGGAAGACTGGGCAAACTGTCGCTCGAAAAGGCTCCGCAAATTTGATTTGAAAACACCGTATCCGCAGTTTACATTGCAATTATGTTGACGTAAAGTGCGGATATTGAAATTATAGAGGTGCAAGAAATGGTGCATGCAAGCGAACTTATGTACTATGAAAACGCGCTCAGAGAAAAGGGCTACAAATATATCTGCGGCGTTGACGAGGTGGGCAGGGGACCGCTTGCCGGCCCTGTGACGTGCTGCGCAGTGATCATGGATCTGGACGACCTGATAGAGGGAGTCAACGACTCCAAAAAGGTGAGCAAAAACAAACGTGAAAAACTCTTTGGGCAGATCAAAGAAAAGGCTGTCGCATATTCGGTGTGCTCCTATGATCATCTCAAAATCGACGAGATGAACATCCTCGAGGCGACAAAGGCGTGTATGAAGGACGCGATCATGTCGCTGTCCGTTGCGCCCGATGTGGTGATAGTGGACGCGCTGAAACTTGACATTCCATACAAAACATTCGGCATAGTTCACGGCGACGCGCTGAGTTATTCCATCGCCGCCGCGTCCATACTTGCAAAGGTGACAAGAGATACCTACATGACTCATATGGCGACGGAATATCCGCAATACGACTTTGAACACAACATGGGCTACGGCACGGCGAAGCACATAGCGGCGTTGAAGCAATTCGGCCCATGCCCGATACATCGACAAACTTTCATCAAGGGGATATTGGCAAAATGAACACCAAAGCTACCGGCGACATAGGCGAGCAGATCGCCGCCGAATATCTTGAAGCGCAGGGCTACAGGATGGTCGAGCGCAACGCGGTTTACGGAGGTTGTGAAGTCGATATCATCTGCGAGGCATATCTCGACGAGCAAGGCAGACCTCTCAAGCAGAGCGCCTTTGGACGACTTGTGCGTCGCGTGCTCAAAAAACCGATGAAAGGCAAGCGCACGACGGTTTTTTGCGAGGTAAAGACGCGCAACGGCAGCGAATTCGGCAGCGGACTAGAAGCCGTCACGCCATACAAAGTCGGCAGATATGTGACCGCGGCAAAGACATATCAATCGGCGCACGGACGCGTGGGCAGCGCGTTGAGATTTGACATCATCGAGATATCGGGCGACGAAGTGCGACACATCACCGACGCGTTCACCGAGAACGACGCAAAGTATCCCCGCAACAGATGATTCGGATGGCAAATGCGGATTTTTTTGCTTGCCGCAATGCCCGCTTGCTGTGAAAATAAAAAAAATTAGCGCGAAAACTCGCTGAAATCGGGAATTTGTGCGTAATTTTGCTTGTCTAACCAAAAATTATATGTTATATTATAACGCGTGACTCGTGTGTTCCGCTGGCAGAGAGGCTGTTAAGAACATTGCGCAATATAGGAGGTAAAGTCATTATGAACATCATCGACACCATTGAAAAAGAGGGCATGAGGACAGATCTGCCCACCATCGCTATCGGCGACCTGGTCAGGGTCAACGTCAAGGTCATTGAGGGCACGAGAGAGCGCATTCAGACCTACGAGGGCGTTGTGATCGCAAAGAAAAACGGCGGCATTCGCGAAACGATCGTCGTCCGCAGAGTTACGTTCGGCGTAGGCGTTGAGAGGACGTTCCCCATCCATTCGCCCAAGATCGAAAGCATTCAGGTCGTGCGTCACGGCAAAGTCAGACGCGCAAAGCTGTACTACCTCAAGAACAGGACAGGTAAGGCGGCGAAACTCAAGGAAAACTGACAACGGTTTTCAAAGGAAGCAGCGATGAAAAAGAAAGTCATCATCATACTTGCGACAGTGCTGGTGGTTATGCTGGCACTTTTCGCATTTACAGCGTGCAACAACGCGAGCAGCGAAGTCGGTGAGGAACTCATCCAAAACGGCACGTTTGACAACCTCAACAGCGAAACAAAGCAGTTTGACGGCTGGACGACGTACTCCGACAACAGCTCGTTCAGATTCGGCAGGTCCACGTCAGAGGACAACACCGCGTCGCAATTGTTCATCGAGAACACTGCCGCAAACTACAGCAACGTTCAGCAGAGGATCCATGTAGACATCAACAAGATTTACCAAGTTTCGTTGGACATGCGAGTTTCCACGGCGGACGGACTTACGGGCGACTACGGCGCATACGTCGCGTTTTTGGAGAATACGGAATACAAGTTTGCGTACACCAAAACGCACAGCGATACGCTTGTGCATTACACATTCTATGTGCGCCCCAAAAACACGGATTATCTGACGTTGGCGCTTTGCCTCGGCACGCATGAGCAAACGATCTCCGGCTATGTGCTGTTTGACAACGTTTCCGTGCAGAGAGTGGACAAGGCAGACGTTCCCGACGACGCAAAGATCATCAACTTCCGCAAAGCCAGGACGCTTGCAAACGACACGACCGTTTCGGGCATACTCTTTGTCGTGCTTTTGACGCTGTTCGCAGTCGCGGCGCTTGTCGGCGTATACGTGCTGTTGCGCAGGATGTACGCCAACAAAAACGCGCTCGTCAACTTCGGCGACAACGGGGCAAACAAATCCGGCAAACTGCTTGCGCCTCCTCAGGACGGCAAGTGGTATCACAACGGATTGTTTATTGCCGCGGCGCTTGTGCTTGGCACATTCCTTGTCAGATTGATCTTCCTGCTTACCATGAACGGCATGGGCAGCGTTATGACCAACCTTGTTTCGACGGCGCGTTCGCTTGGATTGAGAGATGGCATACCCAATTATCTGAATGACCATGCGGGCTCCACGCTTGCTCCCGGCACGCTGTACACGCTTGCCGTCATAGGCGCGGCGGGCAGCAATTTGCCGTCGCAGTCGGTGTCCATTCTCATCAGATTTGTCAACGTGCTCGCCGATATGGCAACGGTCGCAATGATCTATTTCTACGGCAAAAAGCGCGTAGGCAACAGATTGAGCACCGTTTACGCGGCGCTGTATGCGCTCACTCCGTTCGTGTTTGTCATGAGCGGGCTTGTCGGCAGCTTTGAAAGCGTGCTTGTGGCGCTCATGCTTGCGACCGTCATATTGATGGTCAACAAACAATATCTTGCGACCTATTTCATGGCGACGCTCGCGTCGGTGTTTGACATCCGCGCTATGGCGATCGCGCCCATCATCGTCGCGTACTTTGTGTACATGTACATCAAGGACAACGACAGCATCAAAAAGTTTACGTCCAACCGTGCGCAGATCGTGTTTGGGCTTGTCGCGTGCTTCGTGCTCGGCTACATTCTCACTCTGCCTCTCGGCATAGCGCAGATCAAGGCGGGCGACGCTTTCTACGGCTTCAAAGTCATAGTTGCAGAACTCACAAACAACACGACGTTCGTTTACAATTCGTTCAACCTTTACGGCATGGTTGCCATGAACGGCAGGACGCTCACGCAAGGCGTTGCGATCCTCAACTTCATCTTCCTCATCGTGCTGGAAGCATACGCGATCTCGCTGTACTTCAAAAACCGCAACAGACAGGAGTTGGTGTTGCTCATCTCCTTTGTGCTTGCCGTAATAGCGGTGTTCACAGTCAAGGTCGACTACACGTATCTGTTGCTCTCGTTGGCGTTCGCATTCATCTACACAATGATCAGCGGCGACAAGAGGATGTACATCATAACGGGCGGCTACACGGTGCTCGGTTTCCTGCAACTCGGACAATTGCTCAACCAGAGCGGCATGATCGCCGCAAATCCCGTCACCGGTGTCACAAGCTACGAAACTACAAATCCGTTCTTCATCGTATTCTGCGTGTTCGCGGTGTTGCTCACGGGCTACTACGTGTACGTTGTGTATTCCATCACAAACTCTTCCAAGATCGTGGACATCAAGCCTATGCCGGAGCCTTTTGGCAAGACGGTAAAGAATTTCTTCCACGAACTCAAAATGCGCTTTGGCAAGAGCGGCGACTGATCAGCGTCCTGCAAAAGTTTGACAGATCAAAAAAGCGGTCCGACGTCAAGTCGGATCGTTTTTTTTACAGAATGTTTTTTGCGGGGCGGGGGATATTGTCGCGGGGAGGTCACTTGCCGAAGTTTTCGGGCAGTTTGTCCTCTGGGCAGGCAAACGGTATATATTTTCCGACTGCCGCCTCTATCTTGTCGAGGGACAAGTACTCAAAGATGATATTGTTCGCGTACTTTTGCGCGTCCTCAAGCCTTTCCTCGGTGTCGATCGTCCAAAACAGAATCGGGAGTTTTTTCGCCCATTTGGTTATGTACTTGTTCGGCTTGAGCGAACGATCGCATGCCTTGACGTTGTAGGAAATGAAATCGGGATGGGTGAATTTGCACACCCACATTTTGCCCATAAAGTTGACGGGTGCCCAGCGGTACTTTTTGTCGTCCATAGAAGCCCATGTGCACAGCTCGCCTACAGGCAGATCGCAATGTTTTTTGGCGTACTTCACAGCCCCAAAGTTGAAAGATTGCAGCAAG
>CANQMD010000052.1 GCA_947624885.1 uncultured Clostridia bacterium | reverse complement strand
CATGATCTGCGCCCATTTTTTGCGGGTCCTGCATGACGGGGCTGTTGAGGTCGGTGAGCACACCGCCGGGGGAAATGCTGTTGCAAGTCGCGCCGTACTTTGCCACCTGCAGAGCGACGTGTTTGGTGTAGGCGAGCACCCCGCCCTTTGATGCGCTGTATTCGGCAAACTCCGCGCCCGTGTGAGCGCTTGCCGACGCGATATTGACTATTGCGCGGATCGCCGGTTGCAACCCGTACTTTTGCGTGACGTTGATCGTGCCTCTCAAGTTCACGTCGAGGTCGTTTTTGTTTTGCACTCCCGCGTTGTTGACAAGCACGTTCACGTTTTCAATGTTGGGCAACGAGGATACATCCGCAACATCCGCCACAAAGTGCGAGTACGCGGCATGTTCTATCGCCGCGGGGCGAAGGTCTATTCCGAACACCCTACACCCCTCCTGCAAAAACTTTTTTGCCGTCGCCAGCCCTATCCCCGACGACGTTCCCGTGATCAAAACGTTTGTTTCACACATTTTTCTCTCCTTTTGCGGGTCACCCCTCGTTTATATCCGCAGCGATCGCGTCCGTTTGCTCCGCGCACTGCGGCTGCAATTGGTTATCCTGCCCCTCGCCGTCGGCGTTCTGCTCTATCAATTTGATATACCTTTCGCCCACGTTGTCCTTTTCCCACTTTTTGGATATGCGGTAGCCTATCGGCGAAAACACCATCTCGCACGCGAGTTCAAACACCATGCCCGTCAGCGAGCAGGTGACGCATTGCAGTATGCTCCAGCCAAAAAAGTTGAGGCTGACGATGATCGCAAACAGAAAGTTGTCCACAAACTGTCCTATCATTGTCGAAACGTAGCTTCTTGCCGCAAACACCGCGAAGTTGTTGCTTTTGAACAGCTTGCCAAGCCCCCAATTGGTCAGGTTGTTGACGGTCGACGAGGCGAGGAACGCAATGGTGCTGCCCGTCACCACATACCACGTGCCCGCAAACGTATTGTCCAGCGCGGTATTGATTATGTCGCCGCCCTCAGGCACAAACGACTCTCCCCACACTCCGGGGACCTTCGCCGCCACAAACAGGATCAGCGCCAGCAAAAGGTTGATAAACGCCGCCACAAACGACAGCTTGATGGACGCTTTGGGACCAAACCGCTTGACCGTCACGTCCATTGTCAAAAAACTCAGCCAGCTTATCAGCATGCCCGCGTCAAGCGCAAGCCAGCTTACGCCTGTGTTTATGCTCTTGTTCGCCAGCAGATTCATTCCGATCACCGAGATCACAAACAGCACCATCGTGAGCGCCGGGATGCCCTGCAGCAACGCTTTTGTTTCTTTTGCCTCTCTTGAAAGCCACGCCTTGATTTTTTCCATGAAAAAAACTCCTTTTTCTTATTTTAATAGTGGGTTAGGACACCACTATGCGGATTCGCCCAAACCGAGCTTTCCGCTCTATGTTTGCCCCCAATATACGCCCTCTTATGACGTTTGTCAACTCTTTGAGGCAATATCTCCGCCAAACGAGCAAAGTATTGATCATTACAACTTCGCTCCGACATTTTTCGCATTCGATATCGCCGTTTCCGCCAAATTCTGCCTCTTCGCGGCGGAGCGTCTGTAGCCTCGCATTTTTATCCTCGCTTTTCAAATCGCCGCTACGCGACCCTATCCCTTTCCGTTCCTTGCGGCGGGATATCTTTGCCGCCTCCGACTCTTCGCCGCCCGGTTTGCCTTACGCGCTCTCGCACGCGTGCGCACGTCCAATAATATGGGCTCGCTCCTCCAAGACGCGCCGCATTCCGCGCTGATGACGACCTCCGTTCGCGCTTTCAAAAAAGGTATACTTGGTCAAGATATGCACACAATTTTTGCATATGCAATTAGAACGTCAAAATAGCCCGATCGGGCTTGATACAATGCCGATTTTTGAAATTTTTTGGAAATGACCAAAAATACCAAAAATCAACAAAACTACAATATATTGTGTTTCGCAAAAATGTTTCACACTTTATTTTGCGTTTTTCCCTTGACATCTGCGGCGATGGTGTTACAATGAAAAAGCAATTTTTCCAAAAAGGGGTTTAAGATGTTAAACGTCAAAAAAAGAGATGGGAGCATAGTCCCGTTCAACCTGAACAAAATCAAGGTCGCGATCGAGAAGGCGTTCGCCGCCGTCGGCAAAAACTACAACGACGACATTCTCGATCTGTTGGCGCTCAGAGTGACCGCGACCTTCAACAGCAAGATCGTCGACGACGTGGTGACGGTCGAGGACGTGCAGGACGCAGTTGAAGTCGTCCTCATTCAGTCCAGCTATGTAGAAGTAGCAAAAGCATATATTCTATATAGAAAACAACATCAGAAGTTGCGCGACGTGCATTCCACGCTCATCGACTACAAAAACACCGTCGACAACTATCTGAAGATCAACGATTGGCGCGTCAAGGAAAACTCCACGGTTTCCTATTCCGTGGGCGGCCTCATTCTGTCCAACAGCGGCGCCGTGACGGCAAACTATTGGCTCAGCGAGATCTATGACGACGAGATCGCAAACGCTCACCGCGAGGCGAAGATCCACCTGCACGACCTCAGCATGCTGACGGGCTATTGCGCGGGCTGGTCGCTCAAGCAACTCATCAAAGAGGGGCTCGGCGGCATACCGGGCAAGATCACATCCGCGCCCGCAAGCCATCTTTCCACGCTGTGCAACCAGATGGTCAACTTCCTCGGCATCATGCAGAACGAGTGGGCGGGAGCGCAAGCCTTCAGCAGCTTCGACACTTACCTTGCTCCGTTTGTGAAGGTGGACAACCTTTCCTACAAGGAAGTCAAGCAATGCATCCAATCCTTCATCTACGGGGTCAACACCCCCTCTCGTTGGGGCACGCAAGCGCCTTTCACCAACGTCACGCTGGATTGGGTGGTGCCAAACGACCTTGCCGAACTCCCCGCGATCGTGGGCGGCAAGGAGATGGATTTCAAATATAAGGACTGCGTGGACGAGATGCGCATGATCAACAAAGCCTTCATCGAGATCATGATCGAAGGCGACGCAAACGGCCGCGGCTTCCAATATCCCATTCCCACCTACTCCATCACCCGCGACTTCGACTGGTCGGACACGGAGAACAACCGTTTGCTGTTCACCATGACGGCAAAGTACGGCACTCCCTATTTTTCCAACTACATCAACAGCGATATGGAGCCTAGCGACGTGCGCAGTATGTGCTGCCGTCTGCGCCTCGATCTGAGGGAACTCCGCAAAAAGTCCGGCGGCTTCTTCGGCAGCGGCGAATCCACGGGCTCTGTCGGAGTCGTCACCATCAATATGCCGCGCATAGCCTACGTCGCCACCACCGAGGAGGAGTATTTCAAGGAACTCGAACATCTCATGGACATTGCGGCGCGTTCGCTCAAGATCAAGCGCAACGTCATCACAAAGCTGCTTGAGGAAGGGCTGTACCCCTACACCAAGCGCTATCTGGGCACATTCGCCAACCACTTCTCCACAATAGGTCTTGTGGGCATGAACGAAGCCTGCCTCAACGCGCGTTGGATAGGTTGCGACCTCACCCACAAGGAAGCGCAGGAATTCACCAAAAAGACGCTCAACTTCATGCGCAACAAACTTTCGGACTATCAGGAACTTTACGGCGACCTCTACAACCTCGAGGCGACCCCCGCGGAGTCCACGTCCTATCGTCTTGCCAAGCACGATCGTGAAAAATATCCCAACATCATATGCGCGAAGTCCGCGGACAACACGCCCTATTACACCAACAGTTCGCACCTTCCCGTCGGCTACACGGCGGACATCTTCGAGGCGCTGGACATTCAGGACGAGTTGCAAACTCTCTACACGTCGGGCACAGTGTTCCACGCCTTCCTCGGTCAGAGGATGGACAATTGGCAAGCGGCGGCAAATCTTGTGCGCAAGATCGCCGAAAACTACAAGCTGCCCTATTACACTCTGTCCCCCACCTATTCCATCTGCGCGGATCACGGCTATCTCGTCGGCGAGCAGTACACCTGCCCCATATGCGGCAAAAAGACGGAGGTCTACAGCCGCATAACCGGCTACTATCGCCCCGTCCAGAATTGGAACGACGGCAAAGTCGCGGAGTTCAAGGAGCGCAAAGTCTATGACGTTGCCACGTCGCAATATCACGGCAAGCCCATCAACGAGCACGTCTGCTGCGACGAAGCGCCCATGCTCAAGGGCCGCCTGGAGTTGCAACCCGACCTTCCCGAACAACCCGCTCCCGCCCCCGCCGCAAACGACAACGGCCTCTTGATCTTCACCACCAAAACTTGCCCCAACTGCAAGATGGCAAAGGCGATGCTTGACAAAGCCGGCATAGGCTACACCGTCATCGACGCGGAGGACAACGCGGACATCACAAAGTCTTACGGAGTCAAAAAAGCGCCCACCCTGCTCGTCCCGGACGGCAACGGAGGCTACGCCGCCTACGACAACGCCAGCAAGATCAAAGGCTACATCGAGAGCGTAAAGTAACATAAACACAACATCACATGGGCGGGCAGATGCCCGCTCATTTCATAACAAGGAGCATTATGCCAAAACATTTCGACATCATAGTTGTAGGAGCAGGTCCCGCGGGCATGACCGCGGCGCTCAACTGCCTGCGCGCGGGCAAGACCGTCCTCGTTCTCGAGGGCGAAAGTTTCGGAGGGCAGATCGCCCTCTCTCCCCGCGTGGAAAACTTCCCCTCCTATCCCGTCGCGGCGGGCGCGGAACTTATGGACAAGCTGTATTCGCAGATAGAACAATGGGGTGCGCAGATCGAACTTGAAAACGCAAAATCCGTAGTTAAAGATGGCAAAACGTTTGTCATAACCACCGATTATGCAACTTACACCTGTTCATCGGTCATTCTCGCGACGGGTTGTAAGCACCGCGAAATAGGCGTTGATCGCGAGGAGGAACTTGTGGGAAGCGGCGTGAGCTATTGTGCGCTTTGCGACGGCGCGTTCTACAAGGGCGAGGACGTTGCGGTCATAGGCGACGCAAACACCGCTTTGCAATACGCGCTTCTGCTTGCGGGCTATTGCAAGCAAGTTCACATATGCGCCCTCTTCGACCGCCTGTTTGCGGACAAGGCGCTCGTCGATCTCACGCTGTCCAAGCCCAACGTCGACGTGACCTACAACATCGCGCTAAAGGAGTTTATCGGCAAGGACGAACTCTCCTCTCTTCGCTTTGAAAACACTCGCACGGGCGAGGAACTTCTTGTGGATTGCAAATGCGCCTTCATCTGCGTGGGACAGATCCCCATGAACGAGCCGTTCAAGGACCTCGTTTCGCTTGACTCAAAAGGCTACATCATCGCGGACGAAAGCTGCGTCACTTCCTGCGAAGGCGTATTTGCCGCGGGCGACTGCCGCACCAAAAAGATACGCCAACTCGTGACAGCCGCCGCCGACGGCACCGTCGCCGCCTACGCCGCCTGCGCGTTTGTCGACAAAACCACCGCAAATCTTTGATTTTTGTCTTTGCTCTTTTATACCCAAACATAAGTGGGAGCGCAATGCGCTCCCACTTATGTTTGGTATTTCTTTTTTTTCTTTTTTTGCAAAGGGTCTTCGACCCTCTGCGACTCCCAAAACAGCGGACGGGAGACCCCGCTTCGCATGCTCGCCCGTCCGCTACTTTAAGATTGCAAATATTTAAGTATGTATGAACATTAACGCTTCTTCGTCTGCGCTTTTTATCCCTTCCGTCATTCCGAGCTTGCCGAGGAATCCTCCGGTCTTTACCCAAAAAAATTTGCTCCACGTGTATTGCATTTCTACAATGGTGTTTCGTCATCGCTCATTTTATGGGGACCCCGTCTTTTACCCCACAAAATTCGTTCCACTTACGATACATTTCTCTATAATGGAACATCGTCACTTATTTTATGGGGACCCCGAGTCGCTCGACAAACGCCCGTTTTAGAATTGGGGACGGAGGAACTTTAGCGAAGCGCTAGCGGAGAAAATTAACTTCAGTTTATTTTTTGCTCCGTCCCCAATTTTAACTAGAAATACGCTTGTCTGAGCGACTAACGTTCCCTCTGTCTGAGCGTATCATCATAGTTTCATTTGGGGACGGGGAAACTCCGCTTGAAACGAAACCGAGGTTTCGTTTTTGCCCCGTCCCCAAACGAAACTACAACGAACAGTATCTACAAGCGACCAACGCACCCTCCGTCCGAGCTTTCTTATACACGCCGTTTGCCTTGCCCGAGCTGTAGGCATACCCCTTCGCCGTATAGAAACGCTATCGGGGACCCCGCAAAATGAGTGACGTAGTAACCTTGTGTAAAATGTTTCTCTTATATCACGAATTTTGTGGGGCAATTTTAGGGGGAGGCTCCGCGGCGTAGCCGCGGTGGTGGGGGTCACAAGAAACAAGCGGGCTGACGCCCGCTCCGAGCGCTCGCCCGTCCGCTTATTTAGATTGCAAATGTTCAAAGTTTTACTATTATTCTGCCTTTTATCCATTTTCCGATATGACAACTTGATTTGCTTAGTAAATTATGGTATAATATTTGAAAATAAACAATTTAGTGAGATACGAATCTAAAAAAATGTTTGAGTGGAAGTATTTATTCTTTAATGGTATATTAAAAAGGGGTTTCACTATTCCCTATTCAACTATAACTATTAAATCTATAGATGAGAACGGATTAACAGCAACGATAATGGGAACTAGCGAATACACAGTTAAAATTGCCGGTGACTTTTCAGAAATGTCTTGCTCATGTCCATGTGATTTCAACTGCAAACACGAAGTCGCACTTTTGAAATATTGCGAAGAACACGAACAATCATTTTTCGTTCATTCAGAAGGTTCACATCTTGCCGAAACGGCTTTGCGCTATAAGAATCAATCATTGCAAAATCAAGCAATGCGAGAAGCAAAACTTCAAGCAATGCAGGCAGAACAAGAGATGAAAAAAGCTCAAATACTCGCCCAACAAGAAGCTAAACGCGAACAAGAATTACTGAAAGAAAAAATGAGAAATGAAAAAAAACAGATTGCCGCTGCCGAAAAAGCAAGAAAACAAGCAGAAGCACAAAAAAAGAAAGAGGAACGTGAACGAATCAAAAAAGAACAAGAACAACAGCGAATACAAAAACTTCAACAGCAAATAATTGGCGCTCAAATAAAAGATACGCAACCACACGTGGCTACGAAAACACAGACCGAGATAAAAAAGAATCAAACATCGGCGAATAAAACAAACAAAAAAAATAAACAACATAAAGTTCCCAGCCAAAGCCAATTGAACAAATTAGCGCGTATTGCAATTGATAATATGCCAACAGACATTCGCAAAAAGTTTTATGCTAGCTTAAGAAAATTGGAGACCGATACTGCTATACTTGAAAAATCCGAACGTGAATATGGCGTATGGGCGCAAGATAAAATGCGCGGATATGGCGATACCGGATGGTATTATGATGATATTGATGGAATAAACCCCGAGGAGGATATTGATGGGTGGCATTATGGCGAACTTGATGAAATGTATACAGAAGAAGAGTTTGACGAGCTTGATGTATACATAAAAAATGATCCTAAACACTAAATGCATTATTTTTACAAAATGCCATAAGAGGCAAATATGAAAAACAATTTGAAATTGCTCAGAAAAAAAGCGGGGCTGACACAATTGCAGGTGCAACTTGCCACGGGAATAGAGCAGTCGCTACTCTCAAAATTCGAGAGCGGCACACGCGTGCCTCCCACGGAAACGCTCATCACGCTTGCAAATTTCTACAAAGTCAGCATTGATTATATTCTCTGTCGCACCGAAGATCCCTCATTAAAATGATTTGCTCATCACATTCATTTTTGCCGCCCTTACAGCAAACAAAACGGAGCGCCTCGCGCTCCGTTTCACTTTGTTTTTCAACTGCTGTTATTTTTCTTCACGCGAAGGCAGGGACCAACAGCACCGCGATGATAATGATATACACAATTATATCAAGCAAACTCAGCACAAGTCCCGCGATCGCAAGCCCTTTGCCGTCGCCTCCGCACTCTTTCGCTTTGCTTATGCCGACGATTGAAAGGATAAATCCGATGAGCGGCATAAAAAACGCCAATATAAATCCCGCGATCGCGCAGCCGTTGCTCTTGGTTTGAGGGGCGGGCTGAGGTTGAGTGTAGTTGTAGGGTTGCGCCGCCGGCGATGTTTACGATCCGCAATTGGGACAGAATGTGGCGTTGTCGTCGATCGGCGCTCCGCATTTTGAACAATACATATATCTATCCTCCTGATATGTGTTTGGTTAAGAATATCGCCTTTTTCGCGATTTGTCAAGCCCCCTCGTATTTGCCGGCATTATCAGTTGTCATTCTGAGCGCAGTCGAAGAATCCCCAATGACGCTCGTCAAGTGCTTGTCTTGTGCGGTGAAAAGGTGTATGATATTTGCATGATAAAGGCGATACTGATGGACATAGACAACACAGTCATGGATTTCGACCGTTGTTCGGAGCGCAGCATGCGCCTCACGTGCGCGGATTGGGGCATTCCCTACACCCGCGACATGTTTGACGTGTTCAAGCGCTACAACGACCGTCGCTGGCAGGACATAGAGCGCGGCGAACTCACGGTCGCGCGGCTGTTTGAGATCCGCTGGAACGAGGTCTTTGCGTCCATGGACATTCCGATTTCGGACGGGCCCAAATTCGAGCGCGATTTTCACGTCTATCTCAACGTCAGCGACATTCCGGAGAAGGGCGCAAAAGAAGCGCTCCAATATCTTTCCGGCAAGTACCGCGTGTTTGCCGCGTCCAACTCCAACACCATGAAGCAGGCGTTGCGGCTTGAAAAGGCGGGGATGCTGCAATATTTCGAGCGGCTTTTCCTGTCCGAAGAGATGGGCGCGACAAAGCCGAGCGCGAAGTTTTTCGACATCATTTTCAAAAGTCTTGACGACGTAACGCCCTCCCAAACGGTGATGATCGGCGACTCTCACACGGCGGACATAGCGGGCGCAGCGGCTTACGGCATAACCACCTGCTGGTACAACAAGGCGGGGCTGCCTGACAACGTTGCGGGCGCAGACTTTGTTGTGCGCGACCTTTCCGAACTCGCTCGCATTTTGTGACCGCCCAAATTATCTGCCGCGTGGCAAAAACCCTTTTCTGTGCAAATTTTTTTGGTTTTCCGCCCTACTTCGCTTGCTTTTTTTACAAAATAAAGTTAAAACATATATGCGCTGAAAAATCACAGCGTTCATTCAATATCTGTCGCGGAGCAAACTGTGCGCAACCTGTCATTAAAAAAAGAATACGACATGACCACCGGTCCCCTGTTTGGCAAGATCATCGCGCTTGCCCTGCCTCTCGCGCTGTCCGGGATATTGCAACTACTTTTCAACTCGGCGGATCTGGTGGTGATCGGGCAATTTTCGGCGACCAGCACGGAGTCGCTTGCGGCGGTGAGTTCCAACAACGCGCTCATCAACCTCATCGTCAACGTATCCATAGGGCTGTCCGTAGGCGCAAACGTGGTGATGGCGCACGCCATCGGCGCAAAAGACCGTGACCGAGCGCAGCGCGTCGTGCACACCTCCATGCTGTTGTCCGTGATATGCGGCGTAGTGATGGGCGTGATCGGCGTTTTCATGGCGCGGCTTTTCCTCGAATGGATGAAGACGGACCCCGCCGTGATCGACAAAGCGACGGACTATCTGCGCATATATTTCATCGGCACACCCGCAAACATCATCTACAATTTCGGCGCGGCGATCCTCCGCGCGAAGGGCGACACCAAGCGCCCGCTCATCTATCTTGCGATCGCCGGCGTCCTCAACGTATGCCTCAACCTGCTGTTTGTGATCTGCGCGGGGCTGGACGTCAAAGGCGTAGCCATCGCGACGATCGTTTCGCAATATATCTCAATGATATTGGTGATCATCACGCTCATGCGCGAGAGCGGCTATTGCAAAATGGAACTCAAAAAACTCACGATAAAAAAGCGCGAGTTTTTGGATATCGTCAAAGTCGGGCTGCCGTCGGGCATACTCAGTTCCTTTTTCTCCATCGCCAACGTGATCATACAATCCAGCATAAACGGTTTCGGTCCCGCGGTGATGGCGGGCAACTCCACCGGCTCGGCGCTGGAGGGCTTTGTCTACACCTCCATGAACGCCGTATCAAGCACGGCGACGACATTCGCGGGGCAAAACTACGGCGCAAAAAAATACGACCGCATCAACACGGTCATGTGGGAGTGCTCCCTTCTCATCGTGATCATCAGCGTGGTGATGGGCGGCGCGATATTGTTGCTTGGCAAGCCGCTTGCCTCCATCTACTCTCCCGATCCTCAAGTCATATCCTTCTCGTTTGAGCGCAACAAGGTGATTTTGCCCATCTACTTTGTGTGCGGCATAGTCGAAGTGCTCGTAGG
>CANQMD010000051.1 GCA_947624885.1 uncultured Clostridia bacterium | reverse complement strand
CCAGAATCCGCATTGCCCCGCGCCGTGCCCCGCCTCGGTGCAAGTGGGCGCAAGCGCCGCGGTGGACACCATATGATGATCAAGCGGATCTGTGGCGACCACTCCCTTGGTGTAACCGCACTCGGAGCACCTTTCGCCTTTCGTACTGCCGTACGCAACGCAGGTCGCGGGCACCGCGTCCACTTTTTCAAAAGTGTGTCCCTTTGCGGAGGCGCACTTTATCGTTTCTCTGACCGCAAGACTGACGTTTCCTGCCAAACCATCCTCAAAACTGTCTTCGTCGTCCTGATGAATGACAGCGTCCAACAATATATCCTTTGAAATTATACTGTCAAAGGAGTAGAATTCATCTTCCAGACAAGACACCTCTTGATGGGAGTCATAATCTATAGTGACCACGACCTTCGTTGTGTGTCCGCATTCGATCGGAGGCTTTCCCTCTAAAGTCGGGTTCCAATCAAATGTGCCGCATCTCAGATATATAGTTACATTTGCTTTGCCGTTTCCGACATATTCTATCCTATAACCTTTTCCCTCGCCTTCAGTCGCGTTCATGTCCACTTCGTACCAGTGACCTGTGGCAGCAAGTTCTTGTCCTTCGCTCAACTTCTTTCCGCAGACATCGCACAATGTTTCATATTGACCGCCGCTCTTTGTGCATGTGGGCGCACCGCCTGAATAATAATCGCGTCCGACATGTCCTTTTGCTTCTATCACAAGGTCGCCGTCCCTATAAAGCGTCATGCCTGTGTCGTAATCAAAGTTGCAATTGCAAGTTGTGCAGGTCTTGTAGGCTTTCACGCCCGTTTGCTCACAGGTGGGGTCTTGTTGCTCGTATGTCTTGCTGCTGTCCCAAGTGTGTTTTTTGTGCAGTTCAAGCACATGACCCGCGGTGGCGGCGTTGACCTCCATTTTGAAGATATATTGGCCGCTTGTCTTGTCCAGATACACATACGGCAGATCGCAAGTCAGGCCGCTCTTTGGCGCGGCGGAGCGAGTTTGCGCGGATCCCGACAGCGTGGGCAGCGTGATGGACGTCAACGAAGTACAGTTTTCAAACATCAAATACAAGTTTGCGTTTTCATCCAGCTTGAAGTTGCTCAGGTCTATGCCGGTCAGGCTTGTGCAATTGCCGAACATTCTGCCGTAGCTGAGCACGTTTTGAGTGACAAATCCCGACAGATCCAACGTTTGAAGGGACGCGCAACCATAAAACATGCTCATCGCGCCTCTCATATACGTTGTGTCAAAGTTTTCAAACGCGATCTCCTCCAGCTTTTCGCAGCCCGCAAACAGCGACCCGCACTCTATGGGCGCGAGTATGGTGCCGGGATAGACAAACGCTATCCTGTCGCCGCTGCGGTAGAGGCGAATGTATGTGTCTATGCGCACGAAAGTATCATTGTAACCGTCCGGCGCTTTATCCACGAATTTTATGCTCGTCAGGGTCTTGTAGTCCTTGACGACGGTCTTCCACTCTCTTGTGAATTGACGATCTATAGTTGCGTCGCCGTAGTCGTGCTTGCCGTCCTTTTCGGTGGCGGGATACTCCTCCGCGGCGACGGGCGTGCCGTACTTGACGTTGACAAAGCTGATGTTGAACGGCTTGTTTTCAAGCGTGACGATCGTCACCCTGTGCACCCCCGTATCCATCTCCTCGCTGACAAACACCTGTTTGTTGAACATATGCTTGTCGTTCAGGTTTATCTCGCCCTGATATTCGTCGTCCACTGTGACGGACGCTTTTCCGTAGGTAGGATCCGTGTCGGCAAACAGTTCGAAGCCGTTCCCCAAAAACTCAAACGCGTATCTTGCGTCCTGCGTCGTTGCGGAAAGTTTGCCGTTTGCGGAATTCTCCTCAAAATCCTTGCTCTCCTTCATGTAGTTGGAGGGCTTGACGGTCTGGCTGAGCGGGGACTCGATGCCCGCATACATTTCCTTGATGACGGTGTTGCCGTCCCTTGTGCCGCCCTGCGAGCCGTTGTCATTGACGACAAACTTGAAATATCTTATCAGCGTTCGCGCAAAACTTATCCTTTGACGCGCGGCGTTGACGTTTGAACTTGCCCCGTCAAACAGCTCCGTCCAGCCCGTATTGTCGTTGACATCCCTGTCTTTGAGCGTCTTATATTCCTCGCCCGTGCAGGAGTACAGCGCGTATCTCAAAAGTTTGTCATTGCCGTTGGTGCGGCGCAAGACCTCGAAATAATTGAAAGTTTGATCCTCCTTTGTGTCGATAATGAACACATGCGGAGGCGCGATCCTTCCTCCCTGATATTTGGAGTGGAATGCGGTGTTTTCATCGCCGTCCACAAGATAGCCTTGGTTGGCTGTCTGGTCGCCTTGCGCCGTCGTCGCATACAGGACGTCCCAGCCGCTGTTTGAAGTTTGATAATCTATCGTGGCGTTTTTGATGCTGTCCAAAAAGCGCGGTTGCCAGCCTTTGAACGCGTCCACAGCGGGCAATTCGTCGTCCTCAACGCCCGCGCTTATTATGCTTTCCGCCGGCAGAGGAAGGATCTCGTCCGAGTCGGGAGTGCGCACGCCTATCGTCACGTGGCCCTTTCCTCCCCAATTGACCAGCTTGCAATCCACAAACACCGTATCTCCCGCGGTCAACGCCGCGTCGATATTGGGATAGGTCAAAAAACTCGTCGTGTCGTGCGTGACGGAAACCCTGCCCAAATATTCCCCGCTCGTATTGCTCTTAAAAAAGTCCACGTTGGCGATGTCGTCCGCCTTGACATAAAATCCGTAGGACCCGTTTTGCGGCACGCGGTATTTGAGCGAAAGGTGCAGATATTCGATATTTTCGTGATTGAATTCCACCCCCGCGGACGGCGACGTAAGCGTGTAGTCGTGCTCCCTGCCGCCTATCCTCTGCTCCACGTCGGCTATCGAGGGATTTTTTCCTCCCCATTCCGACTTTGTGCCCATATCCCACACTTCGCCGTACATGCCCTTATACACAAGGCGCATGTTGACGTTTAGCGTGACTCTTCTGCCGCCGTTTGTCCTGACGATGATGTCAAAGCGGTCGTATTCCGTTGCCCTTGACGGCGGAGTATACGTGACTTTTTGCGAGGCTTCGTCATAACTTGTCCTGCCGTATGCCGCGTTCGTCACGGAAAGTATGTCCACGTGTTCAGGTGACGTGATGTTGGAGCCGCTCAGATCAAACACCGTGGCAAATTTGCCGTCCACGTCGTACTTTCTCGCGGTTTCATGCCCGTCTATGCCGTTCGCCCAGCAATACGCGACGGGGACGAACTTGGGCAGGTTGTTCAAAAACTCAAGTTGGTCGGGGCTGAACATATTGTCGTCGATGTTGGCAAAGTAGTTGCCGTTCACCCAATCCAAAATATTCACTCTGTCCACAACGCCAATTCGATACACAAAGTCCGCGCGTTTGTTGGCGCAGTAGACGGGATTCATCTTGTAGGTGTAAAACATATCCACAAACTTGTCGGGCCCGAAACTGTGCAGCAGCGTCGCGTACATCGACAGCTGGTCAAAGTGTGCGCCGTTGCCCTCGTTTATCTTGCCGTAGTCGTCGATCTTGACCTGCTCTTTTGTGTCTTTGTCGGTATAATATTGCGTTATTTTCTGCGAGCGCTCTATCGCCGTAAACGGATGCACGTATTCGCCGTGCTCAACGCTTATCACTCTGCTGTCCATATTGCACAGCATCGCGTAGATCAACAGGATGAGCGTGTTGTTCCACACCTCTCCGTCGCCGTCGCAAAATCCCCAATTGACTCCGTGCGTCTTGGCTTGCACGTGTCCCAATTCATGAAAAGTGCCCCAATTCCCCTTTGACACAAGCGTTTCGTAGTTCATGCATATGGGAAACCAATATTCCGGCTGAGCGCAGAAGTTGGAGTTGAGCGCCACCGCCTCGCCCGCGGGCACGTGCAGATCGTAGCACATGGTCATGTTGTAGTTGTACTCTCTGCCGTTCAGCGAAATGTCGATCGCAAACACGCTGTGCCAAAAGTACGCCAGCTTTTCGATGTCGTCGCACTTGCGCATATCCTCGGCGGGGCCGATCAGCTGTCCGTTTTCAACGTCCAGCGTGGCGATCGTGCCCGGCGCTTTGCGCAATTGATCCTCAAACTCCTCCACCGTGGTCACTCCCAGCACAAAGTGCGGCGTAAGCACCGCCCCCGTGATCTCCATGTCCACCATGCCGGAAGTGGGCTTGACGTACAGCGGACCGCCGTACATGCTGCCTATCCGCACCTCGGTTTCCTGCCCTGTCCCCACGATGTTGAATGTCGTCCCCATGCACGGGACCTTTTGATTTTGCCACTGCCATTGCCCGTGAATGCCAAAGTTGAACTGATCAAAATTGGGTTTATCGCCCGCCTGCGCGGCGCGTTCCGCCTCGCCGACTATCTTTTTGTCCCAATAGTCCAGATAGCTTTCCATCTTGCCAAAGCCGCCGCCATTTTCGTCGTAGCCAAGATATCCCATCGTGTCCTGGTGGTGCGTGTACAGCGACACAGTTTCGCCCGCTTTCAGCCCCTTGATCTTCACCGTGACGACCTCGCCCGGCACCAGATACAGCCCCGTCGTCATGGGCGAGCGGTAAAGCGGATCAGTGACGATGTGCATCTTCACCGCCTTTGCGTCGTCCGGGATCTTGCCATAGATGAAGTCCGCGGCGGGGTGCTTTTTGAGTTCGCCGTCCTTGATGATGTCCATCGCGTGGGAGTTGAAGTAGTACGCCTGCCGCAACAGCATATATTTTGTGAACGGCGAAAAATATTTCTGCTCCGTCACATTTCCGTCTTCGTCCTTCGGCGAGCGATCCAGTCCCCTCATCGGGTACATGGGATGATCCTTGTTGCCGATCTCTCTGAGAGGGTCGCTCGCAAAGTCTATTTTTGCGAGTTCGTGCAGCTTATCTCCCGTTTTTAGGTCCAACATCTCGTAGACGTTGCCCATGACCTCCGCGGGTTTGCGCACAATATCGTCCTGCAGCACTTCCATAATGGGTTGCCGCACCGTCACTCTTCGCCCGCGTATATCCTCAAGACTGTTCGCGGAAAGCCCCTCGGCAATATCCTCCGGCCTCACCACACCCTCGCTCTGTTCGATCGAAGCGCCGAATACGCCTTGCGAGCCATCTTCGGTTTGCGCCGCAAACGCCGTAAAATTTGCCAAACTCAGCAACGGAAAAAATTCGCCAAAGCAAAACGCAAAGACGATCAACAAACAACATGCGCAGACAAGTCTTTTCTTCATACGGTTTCCCTCTGTTTTTTGGTTTGCGCAAGCGCTTTGCCGCCCCGCGTGCGCCAAAAAAACCATAGCTATATTTGTTGTATATAAACTATCATAACATTATATACAAGTCAATGCGCAATTTGAAAATTTATCAACGAAATTCCGTCAAAAAACGGTCACATTTCCTCCGGCGCGTCTATGCCCAACAGCGCGAGGCCCGTGCCTATGGTATGTTTCACCGCGGCGGTCAGCATAAGTCGCGCGTTGCGAGTGCCCTCGTCGTCCACCACAATGCGATGCCCGATGTAAAACCTGTTGAATTTTCCCGCGAGGTCAACGATGTGGCGTGTGACGACGCAAGGCTCGCGCAGTTTTGCCGCCTGCCTCACGCTTTCGGGGAAAGCCAGCACGCTTTTGATCACATCGTATGCCTCGTCCGACGCGATACTTTCAAAGTCCGCCTTTTCGGGGTCGAACTTGCCGCCTTTTCGCAACGCGCTTGCGCAGCGAGCGTATGTATATTGCACATAGGGCGCAGTTTCGCCGTCAAAGTTGAGCACCTTGTCATAGCTGAACACGATATCCTTTATGCGGTTGTTCCAAAGCGCGCTGAACACCACCGCGCCAACGCCCACGCTTTCGGCGACCTGCATTTTGTTTTGGATGTTCGGATTTTTTTCGGAGATAATCTCGGCGGCTTTGTCCACGGCTTTGTCCAGCACTTCTTTCAGCCAGATCACCCTTCCGTTTCGCGTGGACATAGCGCCGTCCTCCATAGATACCATGCCGAACGCGATATGTTCCATGTCGTCCGCACCTGCAAAATCCATCAGTTTAAGCACCTGAAACAGCTGTTTAAAATGCAGATTCTGCTGATACGCCACCACATAAAGGCACTTGCAAAAATCATAAGTTTGTTTTCTGTAGTACGCCGCGGCGAGGTCGCGCGTCGCATACAAAGTTGCGCCGTCCGCCTTCAGCAACAGGCACGGCGGCATATCGTACTTGTCAAGATCCACAACCCACGCGCCGTCGCTCTCGACAAGCAATCCCTTGTCGCGCAATATATCGAGGCACGGCTGCATTTTGTCGTTGTAAAAACTTTCGCCCGCGTAGCTGTCAAAATGTATCTTCAGGCGGTCGTAAATTTTGCCCACCGCCTCCATGGTCACTTTTTTGAACGCGTCAAAATATGCCGTCGCGTCCTTATCGCCGTCCTCTATGCGCTTGAACCATGCGCGAGCATCGTCGTCCATCTCGGGGTGCTCCGCCGCCTCCTTGTGATAGCGGACGTAAAGCGAGTTCAAAAAGTATTCGTCGTTTTTTTCCACCTCTTCAAGCGACGACCATTTGCGAGTCGCGACGATGAGTTTGCCAAATTGCGTCCCCCAATCGCCAAGATGATTTATGCCCACGACGTTGTAACCCAAATGCTTGAATATCCTGTACAACGCCCCGCCAATGACAGTCGTGCTGAGGTGCCCGATATGAAAAGGCTTTGCGATGTTGACGGAACTATAGTCTATGCATATCGTTTTGCCTTTTCCCTCGTCGCTTTCGCCCACGGTTTCGCATTGCGCGGCGCGAAGTATGTCCGCCGCCAGACGCGTTCTTTTGAAAAACACGTTGAGGTATCCGCCCACGGTTTCCACCTTTTCCACAAAGTCAAGCGCCTTTGCGTGCGGCGTAAGGCGGTCGGCGATGATTTGAGGCGCAAGCCTGAGCGTCCGCGCAAACTTAAAACACGGCAGGCAGATGTCGCCGTTTTTGGCTTCTTTGGGCACTTCGAGAGCGCCCAATATATCCTGTTCCGACAGTCCCTCGACCGCGAGGGCATTTGACAATTCATTTTCAAACATATTTTTTTCCCGTTCCGCGCAACCGCGGCAAATTTATATGTATATAATATACCTCAAAAACCCGCGTCTGCGCAACCTAAATTGCACAATTGAATTATTTTGACGCGCATATTTGTCAAATCGCTTGATGTTCGGCGGATTTGTGTTAAAATAATTTTACTATGGCAAAAAGAATGATCGACTTTTTTGAAGTAAACGGCAACGATTACCAGATGGGCGTGCTCATCGGGCAGCATTTTCACGGCTATCTTGAAAGCATAGAGGCGGGCTTTGCCGCGATGCTTCCGGGACACATTCAGCGCGTCAAGGCGCTTGAAGCCAACCTGGCAAAAAAGCTGCCCCGCTGTCTTGACGAGATCTACGGCAGAGCGGACGGCTCCGGCGTGAGCAGGGACGTGATGTTGCTCATCATGTTCCCGGAGATCTACGGGGGCACGGACGGCTGCACGTCGGTGTATCTCAAAACTCCCGTCAACGCCATGCTCGCTCACAACGAGGACAGCGCCACCATGAACATCGACAACGTCGCGCTTGTCCGCTACGACTATGGCGACTCACAATTGCTCGCCTACACTTCCGCGATCAGACTTGCGGGCAGCGCGTTTGCGTTCAACAGCTACGGCATGGCGTTTTCAAGCAACCACATCTTCGGCGGCGAGCGCGATATGGACGAGATCTCCCGCTTTATTTTGTTGCGCGAGGCGATCAATTCCCGCTCGATCGGTGAGGCGGAGGACAAAGTGCGTCAAATCGACGTTGCGTCGCCCTTCAACCTCAACATACTCGACATGAACTCCAAAACGCTTTGCAACATCGAGCGCGACTTGCACGACCTGCATGTGGAGTACATCACGGATCGCTACAGCCACAGCAATCACTTTGTGACCAAGGCGTACGACGAGGCTCGCGTCCCCGTCAATTCTATATTCCGCCGCCGCAAGTCGCAGGAACTGCTGTCGACTTTGGGCGCAAGCGCCACCCTCGACAACCTGTTGGGCGTGCTCGCCTATGAGGGCGAAAGCTACGATTCGTCCGTGTTCGAGCGCCGCGAAAGCTATCCCGACCGCATCTGCACCGTCGCGACGTTCGGCGTAGACCCCGCGGCAAACGACATTCGCGTGCTTGACTTCATCGGCAAAGGCGTATTTCACTTCTCCCGCGATTGCCGCCTGCTGTCCACCTCTCCCTTGCCCCGCCCGTGATCACCGTAGCTTGATCGCCAAAAATGCGACCCTATACTTTCAAATCGCGCCCTACGCGCGGTTTTTTTTCGCAATTTTTATCTCCCACGCACGTTTCATATCCGCGCGTTTTCATATCCATGCACGACTCATGTTCTCGCATGTTTCATAACCACACTCGTTTCATATCCACACACGTTTCGCCCTCTTGCGCTACGGCTCCGCTACTACGCGCCGCCAAACGCCCTACCGCACAAAACAGAATTAAGTTGACGTACAAACAACTGTTATGTTATTCTATAATAGTGATAAGTGCGCGTGCGGGAGGCGCTCCTGCGGGCGACGGCACAGGCGACGCATTTGTTGCGCGATAATAAGCATGCTTGCGGGAAAAACTCCTGCGGGCGACGGGAGTTCGGCAATGAGAAAATTTACGCGATTTATCAAGTTCATCGCAAAGATATGGAAGATTTTTTGGGTGCGACTTGTGGTGATATTCGGCGCGATAGTCGCCATATGCGCGGCGGCGGGCGCGTTCAATTCCGCGGAGTCGTTCGGCGACAAGATCGCGGAAGTGCTCACAAGCGGCGACATCCTTCTCACATTTCTCATCGCGGCGGTATCCCTCATCGTCGCCAGGGTCACAATGCTGACGATGAGCCGTCTTGAGGACGCGTACAAACTTGAGGAAAACCAAAAAAAGATCATCGTCAAATACTACGATCACAAAAAGACCAAGCCCGGCGCGACCAACTTTTACACTCCGGACGGCGCTTTTATGTACATCTCATTTCCACCCAAGCAGGCGCGCCGCCGTCCCCGCAATCCCCAAAAGAAGCACACCGAGGACTTCGACATTTACGACGACATCATTCAGGCATATCTCGCCGACGACACTGCCCCCTCCGCAGACGACGGCTACGCGCTCTATCTGCCGGGAGTCAACGTTTTTGCCAACGTCGAGGGCAACGCCCGCGTGCGGTTTGTGGACAGGGATCTCAAAAAGGTCCCTCCGGGATTCGTGCGTGAAAACGCTCTCGCGCTGATGGAGGCGCACAAAACCAGCAACTATTCCAACAACGAAACCATTCGCCTCAAGGACGTGACCTACGATCCCGACCGTCGCGAACTGTCGCTGTTCACCGAGCGCACGCAGTATTTCGACATGCTCATCACAAATCGCTGCATTGACTACAAACTCAACGGGCTTATCTCCGTCAGAGATGTCTACGAGGGCGGCAAAACGATTACTCCCCTCAAAGATTCCGAACTCAGCAATCAAATTGGCATCAACGGGCTGATCTTCACCGCGGACGGATACCTTCTGCTTGAAAAGCGAGGCTACAAAAAGTCCATCTGGAAGGGCAAACTTGCGCAACCCATATCTCTCGCCATGAAAAAACGCGCCACAAACTCCTTCCTCAAGGACGGCGTTCTCACCCCCGACTACGACGGTGACGACTCTCAACGCGCCGCCGCCGAGCACGCTTATGTTTCAGACGTGTTCAAAAAGATTATCTTCGACACAATTTCCGACAACTTCGGCTTGACGGAGGACGACATCCGCGACTTCGACATTTCCAAAAACATGTTCGGCGTCGCGAGGGATCTGCTTGAGGGCGGAAAGCCCAACATATACTTTTACGTGATCGTCAACATAACCGCGGACGAGTGCAAAAAGACGCTTGAGGACAGGGCAAAAAGATCCGCCGCCGTCACCATTCGCGAGCGCAAACAGGACAGGCAATTGCCCAACCTCACCTACGACAAGATCGACAGCGACTACTATCTGGTGCATTGCAACGACATAGGCGTGGATTTCAATTACAATGTCAAAGTGAAAGCAAAAAACATCAAAAAGGTCGGCAGAAAATTCTTCCCCATGGTCAATCGCCTCAGCGCGAAGGCGGACGGGCTTGCGTACCGCACAAGATGTCGCTTCGGCGTCAGCATGAAGGAGGAGTGCGGCGACGCTCTGCTTGCCTGTTTTTACTATATGGGTGCATGCCGCGAGCGTCTGAAGGCGGAACTCGAACTCGCTCACACGGAGTGCGTCAAACAAAAAGAGGTGTGATCATGGGCAAAAAGATATTGGCATATGGCGAGATAATGTTGCGACTTGCCACCCAAAACGGCACGGTCGTGGACGGCAGCAACCTTGTGGCGTGCTATGGCGGCACCGAGTCAAACGTGCTCGCATGCCTCAATCGGCTGGGCAACGCCGTCGAGTATCTGACCGC
>CANQMD010000050.1 GCA_947624885.1 uncultured Clostridia bacterium | reverse complement strand
AGGAGCGTAGAGTGATCCCCGTTGTGCGTGCGCTGAGAGAGGCATATCCCGACGCGCCGTTGTCCGTCGACACTTTTTATGCCTTGGTGGCGGAAGAGGCGGCGAAGGCGGGCGCGGATATGATCAATGACGTGAGTTGTTTGTCGGATGAGGATATGGCGGCGACGATTTTGAAATACGGGCTTGCCGTGTGCGTAATGCATAACAGGAGAAAAAATTCCGCCGCGGATCTGATGAGCGACAAGCTGAACGGTCTGAAAGCCGCTTGCGACAAGCTGACGTTTGCGGGTGTGAGCGAGGACAAAATATTGCTGGACGGCGGGATAGGATTCAATTTGTCCGCGGAAGAGGACAGAGAACTGCTGTTGAGATACGGCGAACTCATACGATCTTTTGATCTGCCGTTTTTGTTGGGTGCGTCGAGGAAATCATTTTTGGGCGGAGATGTGCGCGACAGGCTGCCCGCTACGCTTGAAACGACTGCTCTCGCGACAAAGGCGGGAGCGCTGTTTGTGAGAGTGCACGACGTGGCGGAAAACGCCGCCGCGATCAAAGCGGCGAAGGAATAATTGCAAAAAATGCGTCGGGCATAGACGCGTTTGGACAGAAATGCCGCTTGATAAGAGAAATAGCGGCGACGAAATAAGGAGAAGCTGTATGGACAAAATTGTGCTGAAAGATCTTGAAGCGACGGCATGCCACGGCGTAAACCCCGAGGAAAAGGTGACTCCGCAGAGATTTTTGATAAGCGCGGAAATATTTTTGGATTTTGGCGACGCGGCGCACGACGACGATCTGAACAAGACCGTCAGCTACTCCGCGGTCAAAAAACAGATAATTCGGTTTGTGGAGGGGAACCCGTTTGACCTCATAGAAACCGTTGCGGCGTCGCTTGCAAAACTCATACTCTGCGAAAATCCGCTTGCGAACGGGGTGAAGATCACCGTCAAAAAGCCCGACGCGCCTATGAGCGGAAATTTTGACTTTGTGGCGGTGCATACGGAACTGAAGTGGAGCAAAATATATCTGTCGCTGGGATCGAATATGGGGGACAGAAACGCATATCTGGATCTTGCGGTGAGCGAACTTAAAAAGGATCCCGCGTTCAGAAATGTGCGCGAAAGCGACAGGATAGCAACGCCTCCCTACGGCGGAGTTGCGCACGGCGAGTTTTTGAATAGCGCGGTGGAGGCGGATACGTGGTTAGATCCGTATGAACTGTTGAACGCCGTGAATGCGATCGAGGCGGCGGCGGGCAGAAAGAGGGACGTGCGCTGGGGGGACAGGACTTTGGACATAGATATCTTGTTTTACGACGACATAGTGCTGGGCGACGACAGGTTGTGCATCCCGCATATAGATATGGCAAATCGCGAGTTTGTGCTGAAACCGCTCGCGCAACTTGCCCCGTACAAGGCGCACCCGCTTGTCGGAAAGCGCGTGGCGGAAATGCTGAAAGACTTGCAACAAAAAAACGAAAAATAACAACCGAATTTTTGGCGCGTCCGAAAGGGCGTGTTTTCTTTTTTTGAAGGGTGGAAATATTTGTCTACATTTGTCCCTTTGCGATATGGGATGTTTTTTGCTCATATAGTTTGGTATGTTTGGCGGACTTGTGCAGGGAAATCTGGCTCGCGCCGTCGCGGACGCGGTGGGAGAGGGCGAAATTGCGGAGTTGAGGTTGAGAGCGGGCAAAGCGCCGCTTGCGGTGACCATATCCGGAAAAAGGATAAAAATTTGCCCGTTCGCGGGATTTTCCGTGCTGAAGGATGATATTGACGGAATACTGCTGAGGGCGACGAATATGTCGCTGTACTCCGTCAGCGACGAACTTTTGCAGGGTTATATCCCCGCAAACGGAGTCAGGATAGGCGTGGGCGGAGAAGGCGTTGCCGAAAACGGAAAATTGATCGGAATGAAAAATATTTGCTATCTTGTGATAAGAGTTCCGCATCAAGTGAAGGGCGCGGCGGACGAGGTGTTTGAGCATATCGCTCTCATAAAAGACGGCGCGGCGACAGTCAAAAGTACGCTGGTGATCGCGCCTCCGTGCGGAGGAAAAACCACTATGCTCAGGGAACTCGCGAGGAAAGCGTCGCAGTTTAAAAGCACCGTGATAATTGACGAAAGACGGGAGATCGCGTGCGCAGTGAATGGAGCGCCCACTCTTGACGTGGGCGACTCGGAGGTGATCAGCGGCGTGAAAAAGTGCGTCGCGTACGAAAACGCGCTGAGAGCGATGAGCCCCGAAGTGCTCGTCACGGACGAACTGTTCAGAAAGGAGGAGGTGCAGATGATAGAGGACGCTGTGCGCACGGGTGTGAAAGTGTTTGCGTCTGTGCACGGCGAAAATCTGGAATCGCTGAAAAGATCGGAGATCTTTGCGCCGCTTGTCGGGCTGTTTGAGGTCGCCGTGGAGTTGAGTCCCCCGCCGGTGGGCAAGATCTCGGCGATAAGAACGCTATGAGCGGGATCCTCAGGCTGATCGCGGGAGGACTGTTGGCGATGATATGCTGCTACTTCGGGCTGTTGATAAAGAGGAAATACAAGGTGCGAGTGGCGACATATCGCGCCGCCGCAGACTACGCGAGGACGTTGAAAAGCGAGTTGACCACCAAAAAAACGCCTATCCCCGACATCGCCGCGGAGTTTTGCAAGGGCAGGTCCGGCGAGTTTGAAAGCGCTTTGCAGGAGTGCGTAAACAGACAAAAAAACGGGAGCGCAAATTTGGATGGCGTCAGCATCAAGTGCCTCAAACCCGCCGAGAACAAGGAGTTGGTGGGCTGTCTTGGCGGATTTGGAGGATCGACGTTGCAGGAACAGATCGCGCTTGTGGAAAGACTTGAAAAGCTGGCGGCGGATAGATCGGAACAGTGCGCAAAGGAGTGCGATAAGCTGGGAAATATGTACTTCAAGCTGTCGGTGCTGTTGGGGCTGGCGATCATTGTGGCGCTCGCCTGACGAGAGGTGAAAATGGATACGGACATAATTTTGAAAATTGCGGGCGTGGGACTGCTGACGGCGGTGGTGTGCATTATCCTCAAAAAGAGCGATCGCGACGAGATCGCCACGTTTGCCACGCTGGCGGGATTGATCATCGTCGCGGTGCTTGTGATCGACATGCTGGGAGGGTTGTTTGACACGCTGAAGTCGCTGCTGTCGCTGAATTGATATGATTTTCAGACTTGTGGGAATTGCAATTATCGGCGTGATATGCGTCGCGCTGCTGAGGACCGCAAAACCGGAATTTGCGGTGTTTGCCACGATTGCGACGGGCATTGTCATGGTCATAACAATGCTTGGCGCGTTGCAGGACGTGGTGTTGGCGTTTGACGGAATAGTGAAAAAGAGCGGCGTTGACGACGGCGTGTTTACGGCGGTGCTCAAGATAATAGGCATCGGGTATCTGACGGAATATTCCGCGTCGGTCGCCACAGACGCGGGCTGCGCTTCCATCGCGCAAAAGTTGCAGTTTGGCGGGAAGATTGTGATATTTTTGATGAGCATATCGATCGTGACGGCGCTTATAGACGTGGTGTCGGCGCTGGTGAACATCTAGGAGGCGAAACATGAACGCAATGATCTTAAACGTTCCTCTGTGGGAAAGACGCGCGTATCATATGGACCGACCTCCAGAAAAGATCCTGTTGAACGCGCCGCTGTGGGAGAGAAAAAACGCACACGAAAAGGCACGAGCAGTCAAAAGGAAAAAGATTGCGGTCTTTGCAATAACGATATGTTTATTGTCGATTTTTGCGGTGATAAACTGCCTGTTTTGCGATTTTGAACTTGCTTTTGCTGGTAACGATAAAAGCGAAGAGGAGATCAAAGAGGAACTTTCCGGAGTGGTGGACGACACGATCGACGAGTTGGATCTGAAAGCGTTTGAGGAGTTTTTGGCGGGGCTGAGCGACGAGAAAAAACAAGCGATCGGGATAGAGGACGTGAAGCAGACGCTGAGGGCGCTTGTCAGCGGAAATTCGCAAAACTTTTTTGAGCAGGCGCTGGGTGTGTTGGGCAAAAGTTTGGGCGCATATTTCCTTGGGTTTTTGCCCGGGTGCGTCACCATTGTGATCATCTGTCTGCTCAAAAACCTGCTGGGAGGGCTGACGGGGGATTTCGCCTCGAATTCCACCACAGAGGTGGTGCATTTGGTGTGCTATATCGCAATAATCATTGTGTTGATGAGCGGCGTTGCAAGCGTGATCTCCACCGCAACGCGCACGATAGACTCGCTGACGACGTTTGCGGCGGCAATATTCCCCGCGCTTGTCACACTTTTGTCCATGCTGGGCGGCGCAACGTCGGCGGCGACCTATACGCCGTTTATGGCGGCGATGAGTTCGGTGATCATGAAGCTGGTGTCCGCGTTCATCGTGCCGGCGTTTGTCGCGACGGCGGTGCTGGGAGTTGTGGGCAATCTGTCCAAAAACGTCAAACTTGACAAGCTGACAAAACTCATAAGATCCGCATCGACATGGCTGATAGGCATAGTGTTCGGGCTGTTTGCGACCTTCCTTACGGCGCAGGGCGTGGCGGGCGGAGTTGTGGACAAGTTTGGTTTCAGCGTGGCAAAATTTGCGCTGTCAAGCTACGTGCCGATACTTGGCGGGTATTTGTCGGACGGTATGGATCTGTTGAGCGCGTCGCTGGTGCTCATAAAAAACGCGTTGGGATACACTGGCGTGATCGCGCTGACTGCGGCGGTGTTGTTCCCGATCGTCAGGACTGTGATATTTTCGCTCACAGTCAGGCTGACCGCGGCGATCGCGGAGCCGCTTGGGGACAGCAGAGTGGCGGCGCTTATGAGCGGGGTGGCAAGCAATGTGAGTCTGCTTGTTACGGCGATGGCGGGAGTGGCGTTTTTGTTCTTTTTGCTGTTGATGCTGTTGATCGGCTCATGCAACGCCATATAGCGCCGCGCAACATACGCCAAAACGGCGGTCGAAAGGAGGAAAAATGGGAGAGTGGGTGATTTCCGTTGCGGGCGTGATCATGTTGGGAGTGCTGCTTGAGATCGTGTTGCCGGAGGGCAAGACCGCAAAGTATGTGAAAGGAGCGTTTTCGCTGCTGGTGGTGTTTGCGATCGCCGCGCCGCTGCCAAAGTTGCTGAACAAAGATCTAACCGCAAGCATAGATTCGAGCGATATCCGCGTTGACAGCCAATTTGTGCAAGACACCTACAACAGCTATGCAAGTCGGCTTGAGGACGCGATCGAAGAGTATCTTGGATCGCTTGACATACGCGCCGAGGCGGAGGTGAGCGTTGAGGAAGGGCAAATATGTGAAGTGCGCCTGTACGTCGAGAGCGCCGAACAGGCGGAAAATGCCGAGGAAGAGGTGGCGGGCAGGTTGAAAATAGACAGATCACGCATTCACGCGCAAGCAAAATAGGAGGCGTTTATGCAGATAGAGGACGAGAGGAAGCAGGGGTTTTTTGAGAGGGTGAAGCAGTCGCCTGCGATCAAAAAGTTGCGGGGAGTAAAAAACATACAAATTGTTGCGATCATATTCATAATTGCGGTAGGGCTGATCATATATTCTAGCGTAACGGCCGCAAAAGACAGCGGTCGGGGCGACTCGCAATCCGCAATGACAAAGGAGGAACTGCGCTTGAGCGAAGTGCTTTCAAGCATAGACGGCGCGGGAAAGGTGGAAACAATGATCACGTCCGTGAAGGACGAGATCGTGGGCGTGATCGTCATAGCGGAGGGCGCGGACAGCATTACGGTGAGGCTCAGACTTCTTGACGCGGCGGCAACGGCGCTGGGAGTCAGCAGACAGATCGTCAATGTGTACAGCCTGAAAAAGTGAGCATATAGGAGGAATATATGAAAATGAAGGCAAAGACAAAAAAACTTTTGGTGCTGTCCGTCATGGTGGTGCTGCTTGTAACAACGGGAGTTCTCAACTTTGTGCTGAGCGACAAGCTCGCGTCAAAAACGGAAACTCCGTCTATAGGCGACGGCGGAAACGTCACGCAAACGTTTTTCGCCTCGGCAAGGAGCGAGAGGGAAGCGACGAGAGAATCCGAATTTCTGTCGTTGGACGCTATCATAAACTCCGAATCCGCGTCGGCGAGCGCTCGTCAGGCGGCGGAAGAACAGAAACTGAAGCTGGTGGATCGCATGGACGCGGAACAGACGCTGGAAACCGCTATCAAAGCGAGAGGATTCAACGACGCTATCGTCACGATCGGCGACGGAACGGTCACAGTCGTCGTGGAGGGCGAGCCGCTGTCAAAGGAGGAAACCGTGAAGATCTTTTCCATTGTGGCAAGCGAACTTGGCTGCGATACGTCGGCGATAAGAGTGCTCAACTACAATTGAGGATATTTTGAACAATGAAATGCAAATATCAAAGGTCGGCGCGGCGATTTGCCCCGCCGATTTTTGTATTTAGAGTAAAATCCGACGTGCTAAATGGTCCGGCCATTAATTTTCGCGCAAGATCCGACGTGCGAAACGCTCTGTCTATTCGCTATAGTGCAAAATTCTACGTGCGAAAACGGTCCGGCTATTAACTTTTGCGCAAGATCCGACGTGAGAAAGCAGGTCGTCCGTTGGCAACGTAAATTTTTGCGGGGGGGAATACAAGTCGGGGCGGGAGAGGGAAGAACATAGGGTCTTTGCGAGTTGTGGGCAAGGTTGGGACAAATTTGAACACAACCATCTATTACGATTTTGAATGTAACTGTTTTAGTCTGTATCATAAACTATTACATTACGATTTTGTTTGTCATATTCAAATTTGGCTTTTTCTTGCCAATTTAGATTTTTTGTCCACTCGTAGGTTGTAGGAAGAATGTATTTTATGTTGCCCCTCATCTCTTCAAACGGCTTGTCATAACAAATGATAGCGCTTGGTTTGATGACTTCCAACATTTTGTTGTATCCATGCATAAAAGCGGCTTTGTCGTGTTCTCTATAATATGTGCATACTGCGACAATAGAGCCTTCCTCCACTCCGTCGAAACAAAATTCAAAACTCCGCTCGTCGCCCCATGCTATTGTTGGGATAACCCTTAATCCAAGACTTTGCCAATACGCTCCGCACCAACGATTTTTGAAAACGCTGTTTATTTGAAGCGCCAACGGCATATCAATGAACAGACTGAAATCGGGTGAAAATAGAGCGTAATATTGTTTCAACCGCTCGAACGATTCGTCTGCTCGCTCATACACTTTGTCAAACAGCCAATCATGGGTAAAAAAATGAACAGTTTTATGTTTGTTCTGTTCATCTTCTTTTTTTGTATCCACAAAACTTATCGGTTTGATTTTGTCAACGTCTATGTTTTGTTTTTTGATCAAAGGAATGTTATATTTTCCTACGACCTTAAATTCGTTTCGCACAAGTTCTTTTTTGTGTTGTGCCTTTTCTTTTTCATATTCCGATGAAAAAAATCTCATATATTCACCTCATCTGCAGATCATATAATCCGCGTTTGTCACGTCGTCCCATATGTCTTTGAGCAATTTCCCGCCGATATGCGCTTTCTCCGCAAATTCTTCATAAGTGTAATAAACTTGTGCTTCAAAGCTGTCAGACGGAAAATATTTGGAAAAGCATATAGTATCATCCGAGTGATTACATACGGCAAACAGTATGCCTTTATATTCAAACTCCATTTCCTGGTAAAAATCTAGCCCCTCGATGAAGTCATCCAAAGACGGTTTGATAGGCAAGCCCTGCTTATACAAAGTTTTTGCCTTGTTAAATGACACCATATTCGGATATTCGACTTGATCGGGATATTCAAGGCTCATCTCATCTTGATGCCACCCACAATGCCTGCATTTCCCTTGCCCGAAGTTGTCCACGTCTACAAGCTGTCCGCACACGGCGCATGGTATTACAGTAAATTTTGCTTTATAATCTGACATATACTCACCTCATCTGCAAATCATATAATCCGCGTTTGTCACGTCGTCCCATATGTCCTTGAGCAATTTGTCACCTATATGCGCTTTTTGTTTGAATTCCTCGAAGTTGTCAAAGAATTGCCATTTTGCAGGATCTTTCTCAAAATATTCTCCCAATTCAATTTGTTCCGACCATAACACCCCATAAAGCATGCCGTCGTATTCAAACTCCATTTCTTTGTAATATTTCAAGCCCTCTATGAAGTCCTCCAAAGACGGTTTGAGCGGCAACCCCTGCTTATACAATGCTTTTGCCTTGTTGAATGAAACTATATTGGGATATTCGACTCGATCGGGAAATTCAATGCTCATCTCATCTTGATGCCACCCACAATGCCTGCATTTCCCTTGCCCGAAGTTGTCCACATCCACAAGCTGCCCGCACACGGCGCAGGGTATTACAGTAAATTTAGCTTTATAATCTGACATAAATTCACCTCATCTGCAGATCATATAGTCCGCGTTCTTCACGTCTTCCCATATGTCTTTGAGCAATTTGCCACCTATATGCGCTTTCTCCGCAAATTCTTCATAAGTGTAATAAACTTGTGCTTCAAAGCTGTCAGACGGAAAATATTCGGAAAAGCATATATTATTCGAATGTTTGCATACTGCATACAGTGTGCCTTTATATTCAAATTCCATTTCCTTGTAATATCTCAATCCTGCAATAAAGTCATCCAAGGACGGTTTGAGAGGCAAGCTCTGCTTATATAGCGACTTTGCCTTGTTGTATGACACCATGTTTGGATATGCAACCGTATCAGGATTTTTAAGGCAAGTTTCACTTTGATGCCAACCGCAATGCTCGCAATCTCCTTGCCCGAAGTTGTCCACATCCACAAGTTGCCCGCATACGGCGCAGGGTATTACAGTAAATTTAGCTTTATAATCTGACATATCCAATCCTCCAATTTGTCCTCCATTTCATAGAGTTTGATATCATCACCTCTGGGTTCTTCGCCTATTTCTTTTTTCGACCAATCCCAGAGATGTACATGCGGAAAAGTGTGACCTACTCCACCATGCGTGAAATCAATGTTTATCCACGCATATCCGTTTGCGTCATATAATCTTATCTGTTTCAGCGTATTGTTTGGCAGATAAAGACAATATTTAGAGTTTGGCGGGCCGGTATCTTTAAGGCTTCGGGCCCACACCTTAAACGTACCGCCGCTCATTGCGCCTCCTGCACCCATTATAAATGCCTCCTTGTGATTTTTCAAGAATTAGAAAGCTAGTTTTCTTTTTCGCTTTTGCTATATCATACAAAATTTAAAAATTGCAAGATTTTATGACGCAAATTTTTAATAAATTTCCGTTTTGCTCAAATTTAGCACATTTAAGCATTATTAAAACTTTTTACATGTAGAATAAAAAACAATCTAAAACGTCCCATACATTAAAAGTGGTTCGTTTTAGATTGCGACTGGTGGAGGATATGCGTTTGAGTGATTGTTGAAGGGCGGGCGCTTTGTATGCGCAGTCGCCTTTTGCGCGCTTTTTTTATGAAAGAACTGCCGCTCGGCAAAATATCGCGGATTTGTGGGAAGAAAGCGCTTTTTTTGAGGGAGATTTTGGTTGTAATTATCTTTGTTTGATGATATAATACGCGTTGGAGGCAGATATGGCAAAAAACAGCGCGGATTTGGAAGTGTTTTCAAAGGTGATCACGGCGCTCGCTCGCGACGCGGCGGCAGAGATCGTCGGCGTGCGCCTTGCGCAGAGTAAGCGCGGCGGGGCGGTCAAGGTCAGCTTTTTGCCCAACGAGAAGGTGCAGGTCGATATCGCCGTGACCGTGGCGCTGGGCGGCAGCATTCCGTCAAAAGTGGCGCAGTTGCAGGAAAACGTCAAGTCGCAAATTGAGGCGGCGACAAAATTCAGGATCAACGCGGTCAACGTCAGCGTTGAGGGCGTGGACGTGGAACAGGTATGAGAAGAGTTGCGAGAGAGAGCGTTTTTCAGCTCGTTTTTGAATATACTTTTTACAATATGCCAAACGAGGACACTTTGGCGCTCATGTTGCTTGGCGCAAATTTGAACGACGACGACAAGCAATTTATCGAGAGCACATATATGGGCGTGATCTCACAATATGACCAACTCAAACAGACTGTCGCGGCGGCGCTTGAAAACTATTCAGTGGACAGAGTTTATCGTCCAGATCTTGTGGCGCTGATCATCGCCACGTACGAGTTGCAACTTGCGACGGAGCCTCCCGCAGTGATCATCAACGAGGCGGTTTCGCTTGCAAAAAAGTTCGGGTCGGACAATTCCGGCAAATTTGTGAACGGCGTGCTGTCAAAGATATTGGCAAAGATAACCTCCGCCGACGACGGAAGAGAAGAATATTTGTTGAACAAAATGCAATGATTTGCCGATCGAAGCGGCAACGAGGTCAGATGCAAACTCCTTTTTCAGAAAAAACAGTAACCGTAAGCGAAGTCAACGCAACCATAAAAGCGTGCCTCGATTCTCCGATCTTTCAGGGGCTTAAAGTGTTTGGAGAGGTGTCGGGATTTAAAATAAGCGGCCCGCACGCCTATTTTACGCTTAAGGACAAGGCGTCGCAGCTGTCCTGCTTGTGTTTCAACGCCCGCAAGAC
>CANQMD010000049.1 GCA_947624885.1 uncultured Clostridia bacterium | reverse complement strand
AGCGCCCGCTGCACTTCCATAGACTTTTCAGGCGAAAAGAAGTGTCTGCTTCCGTCAATAAAGCTGTTGAACTCAACGCCGTCCTCGGTGATCTTGCGCAATGACGACAGCGAAAACACCTGAAATCCGCCGCTGTCCGTGAGGATAGCGCCGTCCCAATTCATAAACTTATGCAACCCGCCCGCACGCTCGATGAGATCGTGTCCCGGTCGCAAATAGAGGTGGTAGGTGTTGGACAACAATATCTGTGCGCCCGCGGCTTTCACCTCTTCCGGCGACAAGCCCTTGACCGTCGCTTTTGTCCCGACAGGCATAAAGCACGGCGTGTCGATCACCCCATGTTCGGTGTAGAGTTTTCCCACTCTCGCGCCCGTCGTCTTGTCCTCGTGAATAAGTTCGAATCTCATATCGTCCTCGCAATCTTCATGACTTGTGCAATCTTTTTCGATCCGTATGGCTTCCGCCCGCGCGTCCGTTCTCAGTCGACCATGCGCATGTGCGCGGTTTTGCGATTTGCGGCTTTTTACTCGTCTTTTTTCCTGCCTGCAATGAACATAGCGTCCCCAAACGAAAAAAATCTGTAGCGCTCCCGCACGGCTTCGTTGTAGATCTGCAATGTCTTTTCCCTGCCCATAAACGCGGATACAAGCATTATCAGCGTGCTTTCGGGCAAATGAAAGTTGGTGATCAGCCCTTGCACGCACTTAAAATGATAGCCGGGATAGATGAAGATGTCAGTTTCACCTTTGCATGGGCGCACAAAGCCGTCCTTGTCGGCGACGGTTTCAAGCGTGCGCACGCTGGTGGTGCCGACGCATATCACCCTTCTGCCCTCGCGCACCGCCGCGTTGATAAGTTCGGCGTTTGTTGCGTCGATCTCGTAATATTCGGTGTGCATCTTGTGATCGAGGATGTTTTCCTCCTTGACGGGGCGGAAAGTGCCCAAACCGATGTGCAAAAGCACTGTCGCAAACTGCACTCCCATATCCTTCAACTTCCGCATGAGTTCGGGCGTGAAGTGCAATCCCGCCGTGGGCGCCGCCGCGGAGCCGTCTATCTTGCTGTATACGGTTTGATAGCGCTCCTTGTCCGACAGTTTTTCCTTGATGTAGGGCGGCAGAGGCATATTTCCGACTCTGTCGAGAATATCCTCAAACACTCCGTCAAAATGGAACTCCACAGTGCGAGCGCCATACTCTCCCACCTCGGTGACGGTGGCGGTCAGTTCGTCTGAGATGAATATCTTGCTGCCCAACCTCGCCTTGCGAGCGGGTTTCATTATCGTTTCCCAATGGGAATAGTCGATCCTTTTGAGCAACAGCATTTCAAGCGTGCTTTCCCTGCCGTCTATGTGCCCAAATATCCGCGCGGGAATGACTCGCGTATTGTTGATGACAAGCAGATCCCCCGCCCGCAAAAACTTCGGCAGATCGTAAAAATGCGCGTGAGTCACGCGATCCTCGCCCATGTCGTATGCCAAAAGTCGTGAACTGTCCCTTGGCTCCACGGGGGTCTGCGCGATCAATTCTTCAGGCAGATCGTAGTAAAAATCATGAGTTGAAAGATTTGCTGTTTTTGAATCGTTGTTTGCCATAATTGCAACTTTATACAAGTGAAACGGCCATTTCAAATGCCGTTTGCGCGATCAATCGGCGACGTAAGGCCTGCCGAGATGCGCGTATGCGCCGGGCGTGCACACCCTTCCCCTCGGCGTGCGGGATATGAATCCCAGCTGTATCAAAAACGGCTCCACCACATCCTCGATGGTGCTTGCCTCCTCCCCCGTTGCGGCGCTCAAAGTGTCAAGTCCCACAGGGCCTCCCGCAAACTTGTCTATGATGGCTTCAAGCACGCTTCTGTCAGTGATGTCGAGTCCGAGTTCGTCAACGTCCATAAGTTTCAACGATTTTTGCGTGACCGCAAGATTTATGCGATCAAGACCGTCGTACTGCGCAAAATCCCTCACCCTGCGCAAAAGTCTGTTGGCGATCCTCGGCGTGCCGCGACTGCGACGCGCAAGTTCAAGCGCCGCGTCGGGATCGATCGCTATGCCCAATATCCCCGCCGAGCGCACAACTATGTCGCGCAATTCTTCAGGTGTGTACATTTCAAGCCTCAACATCATGCCGAAACGGTCGCGGAGCGGGCTTGACAACATGCCCGCTCTGGTGGTGGCGCCTATAAGCGTGAAATGCTTGAGCGGAAGGCGTATGCTTCGCGCCATCGGTCCCTTGCCCGACACAAAGTCCAGCGAGAAATCCTCCATTGCGGGATACAGCACCTCTTCGATGTTGCGATTGAGGCGGTGGATCTCGTCGATAAACAGAATGTCGCCTTTTTCAAGATTGGTGAGGATTGCGGCAAGATCCGCGGCGCGTTCTATCGCGGGACCGCTGGTGACCCTGATCTGTGCGCCCAACTCCGACGCGATCACATGCGCAAGCGTGGTTTTGCCAAGCCCCGGAGGACCGTAAAGCAAAACGTGATCGAGCGCGTCCTGCCTCGATTTTGCGGCGGAAATGTAGACGTTGAGATTCTCTTTGATCTTGCTCTGCCCAACATACTCCGTCATGCGTTTTGGGCGCAGAGAACTTTCCTGCTCATCCTCGTCGATGCTGAGGCTGCTGACAAGTCGGCTGTCGAGTTCGCCGCCGTTTTCCTTTGAAAGCTGCGATTTTATCATATTCGTCCAAAAGCGACGCTGGGTCGCGATATTTTTTTTCAGGCGACGCTTTCCGCGCGCGCCTACTTATATACTTTAACAGTACATCCTGCGCAAAGTCAAGCGCAAAGATGATTATCTGCCGGAGTTCAAGTTTTTAAGGCAATAGGAGATGATGTTTTCCACTCCGCTGACCGCCTTGCTTGCGTCGCTTGCCAAACGCACCGCGTCGGTTTTGGATATGCCAAGGCTTTCAAGCGCGAACACCGCGCCGGCGATATCGTCGTCCACCACAACGGACGCACCGCCCGCTTCGCCGCATTCCGTCACATCCTCGGCGGCTTTTTCGCGCAGATTGAGCACGATGAGTTCGGCTGTCTTTTTGCCCAACCCCTTTATCTTGCACAAGGTTTTTACGTCGCCGCTTGCAATGGCGACCGTCAGCGTGCGCAAATCGTATCCGCTCAGGATCTGCATCGCCATTTTGGGACCTATGCCGCTGATGTCGATGAGTTTGAGAAAGAGTTTTTTCTCCTCCGCGCGGGAAAAACCGTAAAGCGACATCTCGTCCTCTCTGACGTACAGATATGTGTACACCTTTTTCACTTCGCCAAGTTCCACGTCGCTCAAAGTGTTGCCGCTTACGCCGAGTTCGTAGCCTATTCCCCCTGCCTCGATCACTATGCAAGACAGATTTTTGTCCACAATTTTGCCTGAAATATAACTGTACATAATTGCTCCCTTCCCTATGGGCGGTTTTTGATCGCGCTGTCAAAGCGCATCTTTCTCACGGATAATAATGCCACAAATTTTCAAGATAGGCAACCGTATTTTGGGTCATTGCACCTTGAATTGCGTAAAAATTGTGCTTGTCTGCGCGTGGCACAGCGCAACGGCAAGCGCGTCCGCCGCGTCGTCGGGTCTTGGGACGCTTTTCAGCTTGAGCAGCGCTTGCACCATGTGCATCATCTGAATTTTGTCCGCGCCTCCATATCCCGTGATCGCCTGCTTGATCTGGTTTGGCGTATATTCGTAGACCTCTCCCCCCAACTCCTTGACAAGCGTAAGCAAGATCACGCCTCTCGCATGCGCAACGGGAATGCCCGTCGTGATGTTTTTTGAAAAGAACAATTCCTCTATCGCGGCGCAGTCCGGCTTGAAAGTCGACGCGAGTTCCTTGACTCCGTCCTCAACCTGCACAAGCCGTTCGGGCAATGTCAAGTCCTTGGGAGTTGTGACCACGCCGTAGTCGACGACAGCAAACTGACCGTGCGCCGCCTCTATCACGCCGTAGCCCATCGTGGCAAGACCTGGATCTATGCCTAATATCCTCATATTCACCTCATCGGCACTTTATATGCGCAAAATATTACTTTAAAATGCTGTTTTCATTGTTGATGTCAAAAAGCGTCACTCTGTCCGGCATTGGGCATACGCACACCGCGCTCTGCTTTTGAGGCAAGACGACTTGCAGTCCCGACGATGTGTTATGCACATATTTGTCATTTTCTCGAACAACGTACTCAACGGTTTCCGTCTTTTCTCCGTCGCTCGCAAAATCCGTCCCATGCCAACCGGCAAGCACGCGCTTTCCTATATATTGCGGCAGCACCCTGTCCTTGAGAGAAGTTACGTCCGTTTTCAAGCCGTCTTCCGCAACGATCGTCAATCTGCCGTCGCTGTCCTCAAGATAAACGCTTTCAAAGTGGTATCGCCTGTCCAGCGCCTGCGCCGCCCACACGCTCGCGGGACGTTCGTATATGTTTTGAGGAGAGTCAAACTGTTTGAGTTCGCCCGCACTCATCACGGCGATCCTGTCCGCAATGGAAAGCGCCTCCTCCGCGCTTTGAGTGGAAAATATCACGGCGCTGCCCCGCTTCGCTTTTTCGAGAAGTATAGGGACGATTTGCGCCCAAAGTTCCCTCTCGTCGCTTGCGGAGAGTCCCGTGGTGATGTCGTCGATGAGGATGTTTTGCGCGTCGCGCAACAACAGCCGCGCCATCGCAAGCCTTTTAACGTCGATCAACGGCAAATTTTTGACGCGTTCGGGAAGGCATGCCATCACGTCGAGGCGTTTTGCGGCGGCATTCGCCTGTTTGAGAATATACTCCTTGTCAAAGCCTCGTATCTTCAGCGGATAGGTGAGGTTGTAAAAGAAAGTGCGGCGCTTGAAGACCGCGAGATCGTCAAACACAAATTGCACGTTGTCTGCCCTTTTGCCGACGGGCTTGCCGTCAACAAGCGCTTCGCCCTCGCAATCCGTCACTCCCGCGATGGTTTTGAGCAACGACGTTTTGCCGCTGCCCACGCCGCCCAGCACCGCGACTATCTCGCCGTCGTTTACGGTGATGTCCAGCGCTCCCAGCACCCTGCCGCCGTACAGATATTGTTTTGTCACGCCCTCCAGCTTTATCATAGGATGTCGATGGACTCGTTGAATCCGTCCATAAAGTTGTCTAGGAAGTACGCCAATTCGGGATATTCCTCCCTCTGACCGTCCAATGCGGTTTTGAGGCGGTTGTACGCCTTGTCAAACTCGTGATTGCCAAGCAACCTTTCCTCGGAGCACTTGACAAACGCCGACAGTTTGTCCGCGATCTTCATCAACTTGTACTCGACGCTGTTTTCGTACGGCATGATGTAAGGCGTATACGGCTCCTTCAATTCCTCGGGGAGCGCGTCGATCAAACGCTTGTTTATGACGTTTTCGATATCTTTATACGCACCCTTGATGCTGTCGTTGTAATACTTTACGGGCGTTGGCAGATCTCCGCTGACGACCTCCGCCGTGTCGTGATAGAGCGCCAGCGACGCGATTTTGTCAACGTTCACATCTCCTCCGAACAGCGTGTTGCGGATGATGCCAAGCGCCTGTCCGAATATCGCCACGGACGCGGTGTGTTGCATGAGGTCCTCGCGGATGTTGGAGCGCATGAGATTCCAGCGCTGGATCAGCTTCATTCTGTTCATAAAAGCATAAAAAGTATACATATCAATTGCCTCCTTACATGCATATGCTATCACATTTTGCGTCCCGTTTTCGGGACATTGTTGCGCTTTTGAAATATTGCGAAACAGACGTTCAAATCGAGTGTATCTCGATCGCACAGTCGGTTTGAAAGCGCATGCTTTTATTGCCGCGCGTTATATTCGCAAAACGCTTTGACTCGCGTTGTTTTTCAAGCTTGAACTATCTTTTGCGCGACGGATAGTGGCGCGACGGCAGTTTCACTTTGTGTATATGACCTGCGTACAATATTCGACGTACACATCTTTTTTCAAACTTTCCGGGATCCACGCCAACTCAAGCGCAAGGCAATCCCAAAACACAAACGCTCCGAATTTTTTGACGCTTGATGGGATCGCGATCTGCTTGAGCGACGCGCATCCGTGAAAAGCATCGTCCCCTATGACCTCCACGGTGTTGGGGATGTTTGCCGAGGTCAGACTTGTGCACCCGTAAAACACGCCGTCGCCTATGAAGATCACGCCGACGGGGAGGTGCACGCTTTTCAGATTGACGCAGTTCCAAAACGCCCAATCGCCTATTGAGTCAACTCCTTGGGGAATGTACACGGACTCAAGCGACGTGCATTCATCGCACATAAAGAGAGGGATTTCGACCACTTTGTCCGGGACTGTGAAATGTTTCAGCCCCTTGCACCCCGAAAACGCGCCGTAGTTTATGCTCGTCACGCTGTCGGGGAGATTCAGACTTTTCAGCCCCGTGCAAAATGCAAAGGCATAGTCGTCGATAGCGGTCACGCCGTCCGGTATTTTCACAGACTTCAGCCCCGTGCATCCGTAAAACGCGCCCGATCCGACGCTCTTCACATACGACGGGATCACGCTGTTGCGGCATCCCGCGATCAAAGCGTCCGTCTGCCTGTCGATAAGGCAATTGTTCTCCGTCTTGTATCGGGGATTGTTTTCATCCGCGCGTATGATCTCAAGATTCGGGCAATTTGGGAAAGGCCTGCCGTTGATGGCGGTCACATCGGCGGGAAGATACACCGATCTGAGCGTTGCGCACTCGTTGAAAGCGCCCTTGCCTATCGTCTGCACCCCGATAGGAATGTACGCGTCCGCGCGGTCGCCCTTGTACTTGCACAATACAACTCCGTCGATATCAAACTGCTCTTTGTCATAATTTTGCAAAGTGGGATAGTCGGACGGCAATTTGAACTCTACATCGTCGGACGCGTGCTTCTGCTCGCCTGGCTCGCTCTCCTCGCTGCGCATGCCGTCATTGCGTTCGCAGTCGCTTTTGCGCTCATCCGTTTTGGGGATATTTAACTCGACGGTCTGCGGACATATCGGACCCCCATCCTCAAAAACGTCCTCGGAATCCCCAAATATAACGTCAAAATCGGTGCTTTCTCCGCGAATCACCTTCAACGCCTTTTCCGCGTCCTCGCTTCCCATACTCGCCGCAAGCGTAAACTTGGCTATCGCCTCGTCGCCTCTGCCGAGAAACATCAATCTTTTTGCCTCGTCATATATCTGCTTGGCTGTCCGCATCGCGTTTTCCTCCCCGAATGTATGCGCCCTTTGCCCTTAATCTCGTGTCTGAGCGTTTTGGCGCTTCAGATGATATATTTTGCGTTTTTTTTGGGAGCCGCCTCAAGTTCCTCTCTCTTTTGCTCGTAGCCCCCTCTTCCAAACAACGCGTAGGTCGCGTTTTTGCCTTCCTCAACGCCGGGCTGGTTGAAAGGATCTATGCCCAGCAGACTGCCGCAATATGCCGTTTCCAACATGAAGAACATCATGAGTTCGCCTATGCTTTCGGCGTTTACGGCGTCAAGAAGAATGGTGCGATTCATGTGCTTGGAACGCGTGAGGGCGTACTCTGTCGCGACGCGCTCGGTGTTGATCAGTTCGCCCATGGTGTGCCCGCAAAGGAAGTTCACGTCCTTAAATTGTTCCACGCCCTGCGCGATTTCGATGTCCTTTTTGAAATGCTCCACGCCGATGATGGTGATCACCTTGTCAAACGGGCCTTCCGTGTAAAGTTGCACTTGCGAGTGTTGATCCGTCACTCCAAGCGCCTTGACGGGAGTTTGTCCCTTGTGTACGACTTTACCCTCTAGGTCCACCGCCTTGCCGAGGCTTTCGCCCCAAAGTTGGCAATACCAATCCGCCATCAGCTTGAGGCTGTCCGCATACGGCATCATGACGGAGATGTTTTTGCCCTTTTGCTCCATGGCGATATAACTCAAAGTCGCCGCCATAAGCGCGGGATTTTTGTAGGGATCTGAACTGCCGCACGCTTTGTCCATATTTGCCGCGCCCCTCAGCAAGCCGATAATGTCTATGCCAAGCACCGCCGCGGGAAGAAGTCCCACAGGGCAAAGTTCGCTGAATCTGCCGCCCACGCCGTCGGGGATATAGTAGGTTTTGAAGCCCTCTTCCTTGGCGAGTTTGATCAGATTGCCCTTGCTTTGCGACGTGGTGGCGACGATGTGTTTTTGCCAATCCTTGCCGCACTTCTTTTTGAGAATATCCGTGATGATGAGATATTGGCTCATCGTTTCGGATGTCGCGCCGCTCTTTGTGATGACGTTGAACACCGTTTCCTTCACGTCAATGATGTCAAGCAGCGCGTGCATGCGCTCCGGGTCGACGTTGTCCTCAACGTAAAACTTCACTCCGCGCTTCTCTTCGGGCAGTTCGTTGTATCTCAAATGGCACAGCGCGTTGAACACCGCCATAGGGCCAAGCGCACTGCCGCCTATGCCCAACACCACAAAATTTTTGTAGTGAGCGCGGATGTCCGCCGCGGTCATGATGATGTCGCCCACTATCTCGGCTTGGTTGTACGGCAACTCGCTCCAACCCATCCAGCCCGTGCCGCGATTTTTTTCAAAATAGGCATACGCCTCTTTCGTCTTTTGAGAAAGGGCGGCGATCTCCGCCTCGCTTATTCCCTGTTCGCCGATGTAAGCGTCCATCATGTTGTTGAAATCAAATTTGAGTTGCATATTAACCTCCGATCAATAAATTTTTTAAATATTGCACGGACTCTGCCACTTCGGCATAATCCGTATAATTTTTTGCATACTGTTCTATCAGCAAAGGGCCGTCGTAGCCGCCGTCCTCAAGCCGCGATATGAGTTCGCCAAACGGAAAAACGCCCTTGCCGACCATGGATATCTCGCCTTTGTCGTCCACGTCGGACAGGTGCACGTTTTTCAGCCTATCCCCCATCGCCGCAAGATAATCCCGCCAATCAAAGCCGGACTGCCTAGCCTGCTTAACGTCGAGCACCGCGCCGACATGGGGACAGTGCCGTTTTGCCTCCTCAAAAAACGCGGGAGAGTTGAACATCGCCCAATGCACGTTTTCAAGGCACAACGTTATGCCGTATTCCTGCGCTATTTTGCCAAGTTGCTCCAGCCGCTTTCCGGACGAAACGGGATCGACCACGGCGTTCTTTTTGAGGCGAGGGATCCCGTGAAACGTGTACACCTTTGCGCCAAGCCTCCTGCCAGCCTCAAGCACTTTGCGATAAATTTTTTCCGCGTCGGTGCGCGTCCTGAGCGCCGCGTTGAACAACTGAGGCTCAAATTGCGTGTTGAGCGAATGCACCGAGTACACCTCAAGCCCCTGCAAACGCGAAAGCAACAGATCCACAAACTCCGGCTCGTACTCGCTGTAGGTCGTGAGAAAAACCTCGCAAACGTCGCCGCCGCAACCGCGAATGACCGAGAACGTGTCCTCGGTCAATTCCTTCAAAAAAAATGTTGCCGTTGAAATGCCAACTTTCATCATTTTTCCTTTGCGCGGCATTGAGCCAACGCCTATAAAGATTTTTTGCCGCCCGCAGGCGGCAAACAGTTATTTGATATCTTCGTCGGGCCTTCTGTCGTTTTCGGCGATGTCCTTCTGCTTGCGCAACAGGCCTTCGAGTTTGGGAACAAGTTCGTCAACGTTGTTGAAAGGCGAACGCGACGTTGCGCTCACTCTGAACGTGCCCTTTGCCGAAGTCACCTGAAGTTCCGTCGTGTAATCCTCGTGTTCGAGAGTGACGGTGAACTTCAACTCCGCGTCGTCACCCATTCTCTTTGCGAATTTCGCAAACTTTTTCTCTGTGATCGCGACGAGAGAGTCGCTTGGGTTGTAGTTCTTTCCAAAAATCGAGATTTTCATGGTATGCCTCCTTTGGATCTCTCCTAATAGTATTATATCAAAGTTAAATTGTATAATCAATAGCAAATTTGTTAAAAATTCGACCTTCTCATTTTTTCTATTCCGGTTTTTCTATTCCGGTCGCGGACAGCAGCCATTCGACGATCGGATTTTTTTTGACAAACGTTTCGCGACAGGAAAAGTTTGAACGCGTAGCCTCGCGCAACAGCGTTTTGATCCGGCATATCAAAAGACGGCATTGCCGTTCGCACAAAAAAGTATTGATTGCCATTAAATTGCAAAATCGCGGTTTTACGCCGCGATTTTCTACATATAAAACGCTTGTTTGTTTACAAACTCTCAAAATAAGCGCTACACTTTTTCGATCTTCAGACCGTCGGATCCGCTGTCCACAAGCACAACGTCGCCGTCCTTAAGCTGCCCTGAGATCATCATCTCGCTGAGTCTGTCCTCCACCTGTCTTTGCAGTGTGCGCCTCAGCGGTCGCGCGCCGTATGCGGGGTCAAACCCATCCCTTGTGAGTTGCGCCTTTGCCGCCTCGGTAAGTTTCAACCTCACGCCGTGCTCCTCAAGTCTTGCCGAGAGCGACGCAAGCATAAGATCAAAGATCTTTCTCATATTCTCCTCGGTCAGTTTTTCAAACACGATCACCTCGTCAAGGCGGTTGATTATCTCGGGCTTCATATATTCGCGCAGAGCCTTCATATATGCTTCGCGCTGTCCGCTGTCCGCCACGGCGGCGCCAAAGCCCGTCGCTCTGCTTGGCGCGGATGCCTCTTTTGCGCCGATGTTGGAGGTGAGGATGATCACGCAATTTTTGAAACTAACCGTTCTGCCCTTGCTGTCCGTGAGTATTC